>NZ_JBEOSV010000073.1:0-43381 GCF_040303245.1 Kitasatospora sp. NPDC096077
GCCAACGGCGGTCGGGCATCAGCGGACAGGGTCGGCAGTCCGAAAATCACCCAGCCCCCGGAGCACCCCCCCCCGGAACCGCCCCCGGCCACCCACCCTCCCGAAAGCCCACCCCCCACCAGACCCCCCCGTTTGCATCCGTTAGCACCCTGCTTGCAATTGCAAGCACCATCCCCCAAGCTGTCCCCATGGCCTCACTGAACGTCGCCTCCCTGGGCGAGTACATCCGCGAGCAGCGCCGCAACGCGCAGTACTCGCTGCGCCAACTGGCGGAGGCCGCCGGCGTGTCCAACCCCTACCTCAGCCAGATCGAGCGAGGGTTGCGCAAGCCGTCCGCAGAGATCCTCCAGCAGATCGCGAAGGCGCTGAGGATCTCGGCGGAGACGCTGTACGTCCAGGCCGGGATCCTGGAGGAACGGCGGGGCGAGGGCCTGGAACTGCGGGCCTCGATCCTGGCCGATCCGCTGATCAACGAGCAGCAGAAGCAGGCGCTGCTCGCGGTCTACGACGCCTTCCTCAAGGAGAACGCCGTCTCGGACTCCACTCCGACGACCGACGGCGCGGCCACCCAGCACACCCACCGGGAGGACCGGTAACCATGCCGATCACCGACGAGATCAAGAAGACCCTCACCGACCCGACCCCGCTGTACGCCCTGGCCGGCGCCGGCGACCTCGCGTACGAGAAGCTGCGCGAGGTGCCGGGCAAGGTCGAGGCGCTGGCGGCGGACCGCCAGGGCGCCCAGGAGATGGCCACCGCCAAGCTGCACGAGGCCCAGGGCCTGCTGGCCGGGGCCCCGGCCAAGGTCACCGAGGCGGTCACCGCGCTCCCGACCGACCTCAAGGTCCTCCAGGAGCGGGCCCAGGGCTTCGCCCTCCAGCAGGTGGCCCGCGCCGTCGAACTGGCTGTCCGCGCCAAGGAGACCTACGACGAGCTGGCCGAGCGCGGCAAGGTCGTGGTCGACAAGGCGCGCCCCCAGGCCGACTCGACCCAGGCCGACTCCACCCAGGCCGTCGAACCCTCCGACGCCGCCGCCCCCGCCGAGCCCATCGAGGCCGAGCTGCTCGACGAGCCCCCCGCGCCGAAGAAGTCCAAGCCCCGGAAGAGCGCTCCCGGCGCCACGGAGTAGCCACCGGGGGCACATCCGCCGGCGGTGGGACGTTCACACCGTGCGGGCGGCCGCCGTGCCAGGATGGGCGGCGGCCGGGGCGCAGCAAGCCGAGAGACGTAGGAGATCGCGATGACCGGAGTGTTCCAGATCCTGGCCCTTTCCTACCTGAACCCGTTCTGGTGGATGGCCGTCGCCATTCTGGGCTACAAGTTCTTCGCGCTGATCGACGCGGCGACCCGCCGGGAGGACGCCTACCGGGCGGCCGACAAGAAGACCAAGGGCTTCTGGCTGGCCGTCCTCGGCATCAGCTTCGGCTGGGACCTCCTGTTCGGGGCGAACTTCCTCGGCAGCATCGGCACCCTGGCCGGCCTGGTCGCCTCGATCGTCTACGTGGTGGACGTCCGTCCCGCGATCAAGGCGCTCACCGGTGGCAGCGGCCGCGGCGGCCGGAGCAACACCGGCCCCTACGGCCCCTGGTGAGCCCAAAGGGCCGAACCCCCAAAGCAACACCGCAGCCCGGGCGGGGAGTCCACCCCGCCCGGGCTGTCGGCTGTCCACCTGCGCCCGAGCCGCCTCAGCCCAGGATCAACTGCACCGGATTCCGCTCCAGCAGCAGCACCGCGACGTCGTCCGTCAGCGCCCCGCCGTTCAGCTCCTCCACCTCGGCGATCGCACTGTCGATCAGCCGTCCCCGGGTCAGTCCGGCGGACTGGTGGTCGGCGATCAGGTCGGCCAGCCCGTCCTGGCCGAGGCGGCGCGACCCGGCCCCGACCCGGCCCTCGATCAGCCCGTCGGTGTAGAGCAACAGCCGCCAGCCGGGCTGGAGTTCGAGCTCCTGCGCGGGCCAGGCGGCCTCCCCGTCGTGGCACGGCAGCAGGCCGAGCGCGGGCCCGGCGAGGTCGGCGGGCAGGGTGGTCGGGGCGTGGTCGCGGCCGAGCAGCAGCGGTGCCGGGTGTCCGGCGAGGTAGAGGCGGGCCCGCTCGCCGGTGCCGAGCGCGTCGAGTCCGGTGCTCAGTCCGCCGCCGGGTTCGATGACGAGCATGCAGAGGGTCGCGAAGATCTCGTCGCTGCGCCGCTCGTGCTCCAGCACGTGCTGGAGGGTGCTGAGGAGGGTCTCGCCGGTGAGTCCGGCGAAGACCAGGGTGCGCCACGCTATCCGGAGTGCGACGCCGAGCGCGGCCTCGTCCGGGCCGTGGCCGCAGACGTCGCCGATCACGACGTGGACGGTGCCGTCGTCGGTGCGCACGGCGTCGTAGAAGTCGCCGCCGAGCAGGGCGCGGCGGCGGCCGGGGCGGTAGCGCCGGGTGAAGGAGAGTCCGGCGCCGTCGAGCAGCGGGGTGGGCAGCAGGTGGCGCTGCAGGCGGGCGTTCTCCTGGCCGCGCAACTCGGCTTCGACCAGGCGCCGTTGGGACTCGTCGGCGCGCTTGCGCTCGACCGCGTAGCGCAGTGCGCGGGCCAGCAGCGGGCCGTCCGTCTCGTGCTTGATCAGGAAGTCCTGGGCGCCCGCGGCGACGGCGGCGGCGCCGAGTTCGGCTCCGGCGGCGTCGGTGAGCACCACCACGGGGATGTGCGGGGCGCGGCGGAGCAGCTCGTGCAGGCCCTCCAGCCCGTCGGACGCGTCGGAGGGGTGCGGCAGGTCGGCCGGGGAGGCCAGGTCGAGCAGCACGCAGCCGAACTCGGTGCCGCGGGCGCGGCCGCGCCGGGTGGCGGGGGAGGACTGGGCGAGCAGGTGGGTGGCCTGGTCGAGGCCGCGGGCCCAGTGGATCTCGATCGAGGTGCCGCTGTCGGCGGCCGCCGCCTTGATCAGCTGGGCGTCCGAGGCGTCGTCCTCGATGACCAGCAGTCGCAGCGGTGCGGCGCCGCCGTCCGCGGGTGCCTCGCCGGTCGCCGGGCGGTTCCCCGTCCCGGTGACGTGCGCGGGGGCGGTGCGGCGGGTGCCGTGCCCGGTGCGGACCGGCTGCGACCGGGGATGGGGTATCGGGGGAGTGGCCGTGGCCGGACCGGTCGTCGCCGGGCGCGTACGGGCATGGCTGACGGGGGCACCGTCATGGGCGCCCGGCAGGTCCGCGGCACCAGGTGCCCGCCCGTCTCCCGTTGCGGGCATCGGTGGTTCCTCCCTTTCCCCGACTGCGTAACGGCCGGCGTCCGTCCGCAGTGCCCGCCTGGCACCGTGCGTCGGGGAACTTCTCGCGACCATAACGTGATCTCCGGGGATTTCTCTGGCCGACCGGCGCCGTTGTGGTTATTGCCACGCCGGTGGCGGTGTGGTGATCGGATTCGGATGACGGCCCGGATCCCGGCCCGGCAGCGGCCGGACGGGCCCGGGAAAGGGGCGTGGTGACGGTGACGCGGATCACTCTGGTCGAGGGTGACATCACGGCGCAGGAGGTGGACGCGGTGGTGAACGCCGCCAACTCCTCGCTGCTGGGCGGTGGTGGGGTGGACGGCGCGATCCACCGCAGGGGCGGGCCGGAGATCCTGGCGGAGTGCCGCCGGCTGCGGGCCTCGCACTGGGGCAAGGGGCTGCCCACCGGGCGGGCGGTGGCGACCACGGCGGGCCGGCTGCCGGCCCGCTGGGTGGTGCACACCGTCGGGCCGGTGTACCTGGCGGAGGAGTACGAGGAGCGGGCTGGGCTGCTGGCCTCCTGCTATCGCGAGTCGCTGCGTACGGCGGCCGGGTTGGGCGCGCGCACGGTGGCCTTCCCGGCGGTGTCGGCCGGGATCTTCGGCTGGCCGCCGGCGGACGCGGCCCGGATCGCGCTGGGCACCGTCGCCGAGGTGCTGGACGGCGGTGACCCGGGGGCGGGCGCGGAGCTGGCGGAGGTGCGGTTCGTGCTGTTCGGGGCGGAGATGTACGGGGTGTTCGAGCAGGCCCGGAGGGAGCTGCTCGGGCAGGACGGCTGAGGGCGTACGGCTGGGCACGGCGAGGGCCGAGCGGCGTGTGGTGTCGCCGCTCGGCGGCCTCCATGGTGGCGTGACGAGGCGTCAACACGCCAGAGATATTCGATAACTCGTTCGAGTGAATGCGTCGCGCCACCGGTCCGCTCCGCGCCGCCGACCGTTCCGGCCCGGCCCCGCGACCGCCCCACCACCGCCGTGGCGGGGGCCCGCTACGGCGCCAGCGCCGTCCAGGGCAGCGTGACCTCGCCCTGCCGCCACCGCCCCCGGGCGTCCACCAGCGGCCAGCTGCCCGCCAGCGCCGTGCACGCCGCCACCCAGCGCTGCCGCGCCCCGAACGCCCCGTACGGCGCGGCCGCCGCCCAGGCCCGGTCGAAGTCGGTCAGGAAGGCGTGCACCGGCCGCCCCGGCACGTTGTGGTGGATCAGTGCCTTCGGCAGCCGTTCGGCCAGGTCGGAGGGCTGGCCCAGACCGCCCAGCCGGGCCGCGAAGGTGACCGTCCGGGGCCCCTCCGGCCCGAGCGCGACCCAGACGTGCCGCCGCCCGATCTCGTCGCAGGTGCCCTCGACCAGCAGTCCGTCCGGCGCGAGCCGGGCGCACAGCCGCTCCCACACCCCGGCCACCGCCGACTCGTCGTACTGCCGCAGCACGTTGGCGGCCCGGATCAGCTGGGCCGGCGCGCCGCCGTCCAGCGGCACCTCGAAGCCGCCGCGCCGGAAGGTGAGCAGCGGGGGGTCGGCGTACGGCAGCGCGGCCGCGACCCGCTCCGGCTCGATCTCGATCCCGACCACCCGGACGTCCGGCCGCACCGTGCGCAGCCGCCCGGCCAGTTCCACGGCCGTCCACGGTGCCGCGCCGTAGCCGAGGTCGACCGCCACCGGCGGCCGCTCGGCGGCGCGCAGCGTCCGGCCCAGGGTGTGGGCGATCCAGCGGTCCATCCGGCGCAGCCGGTTGGTGTTGGTGGTGCCCCGGGTGACAGTCCCGACCGGCCGTCCGGTCCGGCCGCGGGCGGGCGCGGCGGTCGCGGGGTCGAAGGAGGCAGCCATGCCCAGAAGGGTAGTCGGCGTCCCCGGGGCGGGTCCTCCTCCGCCCTGACCTGCGTCGATGCCGGTCCGGCGGACCGATCGGCGGGAGCGGGAATGCCCGGTGCCCGCGATGTGGTTGGCACACTGGTGGTGATGTGTGCCCGGACGGGGCAGCGCACACCGGACATGCGGCGGCCCGTTCACGCGGACCGCCGAGACGGGCCGCACACGAGGAGGCTTCAGCCAGGTGATCCAGCACCCCGTCCGTTCGGTACGCCGTGCCGCGTCCGCCGCGCCCGCGCGCGGCCGGCTGCAGTCGCTCGTCCCGGGCCGCCGCCGCCCGCGTCGGATAG
Organism: Kitasatospora sp. NPDC096077; assembly: GCF_040303245.1. NCBI lineage: Bacteria > Bacillati > Actinomycetota > Actinomycetes > Kitasatosporales > Streptomycetaceae > Kitasatospora > Kitasatospora sp. NPDC096077. The sequence goes on from NZ_JBEOSV010000073.1 coordinate 5,388, forward strand.
CCATGCTCAGCGTGCACACCTCGCCGCTGCACCAGCCCGGTACCGGGGACGCCGGCGGGATGAACGTCTACATCGTCGAGCTGGCCAAGCGGCTGGCCGATCTCAACATCGAGGTCGAGGTGTTCACCCGGTCGACCTGCTCGGACGACGCGCCGACGGTCGAGCTGGCCCCGGGCGTGCTGGTCCGGCACGTCACCGCCGGGCCGTACGAGGGCCTGATCAAGGAGGACCTGCCGGCCCAGCTGTGCGCCTTCACCCACGGGGTGCTGCGGACGGAGGCGGGCCACCGCCCCGGCCACTACGACCTGGTGCACTCGCACTACTGGCTCTCCGGGCAGGTCGGCTGGCTGGCCGCGCAGCGCTGGGGGGTGCCGCTGGTGCACACCATGCACACCATGGCGAAGGTCAAGAACGCCGCGCTGGCCGTGGGCGACACGCCCGAACCGGCGGCCCGGGTGATCGGCGAGACCCAGGTGGTCGAGGCGGCCGACCGGCTGATCGCCAACACCACCGAGGAGGCCGCCGAGCTGGCGCTGCACTACGCCGCCCGGCCGGACCAGCTGGCCGTCGTCCACCCCGGGGTCAACCTGGACGTCTTCCGCCCCGGCGGCCCGGGCGCGGCGGCCGCCGCCCGGGACCGGCTGGGCCTGCCGCAGGACGCCGCGGTGCTGCTGTTCGCCGGGCGGATCCAGCCGCTGAAGGCGCCGGACGTGCTGCTGCGGGCGGTCGCCGCCCTGCTGGAGCGCCGTCCGGGGCTGCGCGAGCGCCTGGTGGTGCCGGTGGTCGGCGGGCCGTCCGGCACCGGGCTGGCCCGGCCGGAGAGCCTGCACAAGCTGGCAGCTCAGCTCGGCATCGGCGACGTGGTGCGCTTCCACCCGCCGGTCGGCCAGGCCCAGTTGGCGGACTGGTACCGGGCCGCGACGGCCCTGGTGATGCCCTCGTACAGCGAGTCGTTCGGGCTGGTCGCACTGGAGGCCCAGGCCTGCGGCACCCCGGTGGTGGCGGCCGCGGTCGGCGGCCTGCCGGTCGCGGTGCGGGACGGCGGGTCCGGCACGCTGGTGCACGGCCACGACCCGCTGGCCTGGGCCCGGGCGCTGGAGCCGTACGTCACCGACCGGGCGCTGGTGGCCCGGCGCGGCGCGGCGGCGGCCCGGCACGCGGCCGCCTTCGGCTGGGACACCGCCGCGGCGACCACCGCCGAGGTGTACGCCGGCAGCTTGGCCCGCCCGGCCGGGCGGCTGGCGGTGGCCCGCCGCCGGGCCTGAGCGGGCGGGCCTGCTCGGGCGGGCCCGAGCGGCCGGGTCCCGTCTGGGCTGCGGCCGCCGGGTACCGCCGAGTAACGTCACCCCCATGGCAACCCGCACCAAGGACGAGGCCCTGACCCTCCTGCGCACCGCCCTGGCCGACGCCGGGGTGGCCTGGGAGCCGGCCGCCACCGACCCGTACACGCTGGTGGCGACCCTCCCGGGCACCCGCAAGCTGAGCACCACCTGCGCGCTGCGGGTCGGCGACCACACCCTGTCGGTGAACGCCTTCGTGATCCGCCGTCCGGACGAGAACCACGAGGCCTTCTACCGCTGGCTGCTGGAGCGCAACCTCCGTCTGCACGGCGTCGCGTACGCGATGGACGCGCTCGGCGACGTCTACCTGGCGGGCCGGCTCCCGCTGGAGGCGCTCACCCCGGCCACCGTCGACCAGCTGCTCGGCACGGTGCTGGAGAACGCGGACGAGCCCTTCAACACCCTGCTGGAGCTGGGCTTCGCCTCGGCGATCCGGCGCGAGTGGGAGTGGCGCACCAAGCGCGGGGAGTCCACCCGCAACCTGGCCGCCTTCTCCCACCTGGCCGCCCCGTCCGGCGACTGAGTCCGCCGACCGGCCTCAGGCCTGCGCCGGGGCCCGGTCCGGCCGGACCGGCTCCGCCGCGACCGTCGCCGCCGCGTCCGTCATCGCCGGCACCGTCTCCACCGTCGTCCCCACCGCCGTCACCGCCCCGGTGCGTGCCGCCGCGGCCGCCCGGGCGCGGCGGCCCAGCAGCACGTGCCCGAGCGCCGCGAGCGTCCCGATGACCCCGCACGCGCTCCAGAGCACCCCGGGCCCGGCGTGCTCCAGCACCACCCCGCCGATCCCCGGGCCGAGGAACAGCGCGAGCGACCAGGAGAGCGAGTAGACGCCCTGGTAGCGCCCGCGCGCCCGGGCCGGCGAGAGCTCGGCGACCAGCCCCATCATGGTCGGCGCGTTGAGCACCTCGCCGACCGTCCAGACCGCCACCGAGAGCGCGAACAGCCAGGCGGAGGAGCCGGCCAGCGCGGCCAGTCCGAAGCCCCAGCCGGTGAGCAGACAGCTGGCGATCAGCAGCCCGGTCCGGGAGCGGCCCTCCATCCACCGGGTGAGCGGGATCTGCAGCACCACGATCAGGATCCCGTTCAGGCCGATGACCAGCCCGTACTCGGTGGACGTGATGCCCGCGGCGCCCATGTGGACCGGCAGCGTGGTGCTGCTCTGCTGGTAGATCAGCGCGAGCAGCAGGTTGAGCCCGACCACCGTCATGAACGGGCCGTCCCGGAACACCGTGCCGAGGCCGATGGCCGGCCCGTCGGCGTTGCGCGCGGGCTCGGAGCCGCGGTCCGGCCGGGTCTCCGGGATCCGGACGAAGATCACCACGGCGCAGATCAGCGTGGAGAGCGCGTCCAGCAGGAAGAGCGTGAGGTAACCCTGGGTGGCGATCAGACCGGCCACCGCGGCGGAGAGCCCGAAGCCGATGTTGATCGCCCAGAAGTTCAGCGAGTACGCCCGGACCCGGTCCTCGGCCGGGACGATGTCGGCGATGATCGCCGAGACGGCGGGCCGGCTGGCGTTGTTGAACAGGCCGACCAGGAAGGCCACCGCGGCGATCGCCACCTGGCCGTCCACGAAGCCGAGCACCGCGGTGGACAGCGCGGTGCCGAGCTGGGCGGCGACCAGCGTGGGCCGGCGCCCGATCCGGTCGGCGAGCACTCCCCCGCCGAGCGCCGCGATCGCCGCGCCGAGGCCGAACAGCGAGGCCACCAGGCCCGCGTAGGAGGCCGAGTAGCCCCGGGTGGTGGTCAAGTAGAGTGCCAGGAAAGTGATCACGAAGGCGCCGAGCTTGTTCACCAGCGTGCTCACCCAGAGCCACCAGAACTGCCGCGGCAGCCCGCCCACCGTCTCGTGCACCAGTCTTCGGATCCGGGGGTTGGCGGCCAGGGCGACGAGCATGTGGGGGCTCCCGAGGGCAGGCGTCCGCCGGACGACAGGGGCAGGCCCGCCGACCGGCGCATGTAAGTGTCAGTAGTGCGGAGCACACATTACTCACGTGTCGGTGGACCTCACCAGGGGTTTTCCGCCCTCCACTAAGCTGGGGGCCATGGCTGACACGACGTACCGACTCATCCTGCTCCGCCACGGCGAGAGCCAGTGGAACCAGAAGAACCTGTTCACCGGTTGGGTCGACGTCGACCTCAACGAGAAGGGCGAGAAGGAGGCCGCCCGCGGTGGCGAGCTCCTGGCCGCCGAGGGCCTGTTCCCCGACGTGGTGCACACCTCGCTGCTGCGCCGCGCCATCCGCACCTCGCAGATCGCCCTGGACAAGGCCGAGCGCCACTGGATCCCGGTCAACCGCAGCTGGCGCCTGAACGAGCGGCACTACGGTGCGCTGCAGGGCAAGGACAAGGCCCAGACCCTGGCCGAGTTCGGCGAGGAGCAGTTCCAGCTGTGGCGCCGCTCCTACGACACCCCGCCGCCGGTGCTGGCCGACGACGCCGAGTACTCGCAGGCCGGTGACGCCCGCTACGCCGAGATCCCGAGCGAGCTGCGCCCGCGCACCGAGTGCCTCAAGGACGTCGTCGAGCGGATGCTCCCGTACTGGTACGACGCCATCGTCCCGGACCTGGCCGCCGGCAGGACCGTCCTGGTCACCGCCCACGGCAACAGCCTGCGCGCGCTGGTCAAGCACCTGGACGGCATCTCCGACGCGGACATCGCCGGCCTGAACATCCCGACCGGCATCCCGCTGGTCTACGAGCTCGACGCCGACTTCAAGCCGCTCGCCAAGGGCGGCCGCTACCTCGACGCCGACGCCGCCGCGGCCGCCATCGAGGCGGTCAAGAACCAGGGCAAGAAGTAACCCGCCCGTCGACGAGGCCCCGCCCCCGGTTCGCCGGGGGGCGGGGCCTTCTCGTTCAACCGGACTGTGCCCCAGGCGAGTTGAGCCCTGGCGGCGGTCGTCCCAAAATGGTTCAGACCATTGACGGGCGGTGGCGCCGACTCCTACCGTGAGGGCACCGGGCTGGCGCAGGCATGCCAAGGGTCCCCCCGTGTCCCGGCCGCCGCATCCCCCACGCGCGCGCGTCTGTGCCCCGGCGCACTCTCCATCCACCCCCACGGAGGAGCACCATGCGCACACGTCATCTGGTCGGGGCGGCCGTCGCCGCGCTGGCGATCCCGCTCACCCTGGCCTTCCCCGCCCAGTCCCACGGCTACATCTCCACGCCGCCCAGCCGGGCCGCGCTCTGCGACGCGAGCGCGAACGCCGTCTCCTGGGACTGCGGCGACATCCAGTGGGAGCCGCAGAGCGTCGAGGGCCCGAAGGGCTTCCCGTCCGCCGGTCCCGCCGACGGCACCATCTGCGCGGGCGGCAACTCCCGCTTCGCCGAACTGGACGACCCGCACGGCGGCGCCTGGCCGACCACGCCGGTGACGGCGGGCCAGCAGCTCACCTTCACCTGGACCTTCACCGCCAGGCACGCGACCACCGACTTCGAGTACTACCTCACCAAGCCGGGCTACGACGCCACCCAGCCGATCACCCGGGACAGTCTCGACCTGACGCCCTTCCTGACCGTCCCGTACGACGGCCAGCAGGTGCCGAGCACGCTCAGCCACACCGCGACCGTCCCGAGCGGGCGCACCGGGCACCAGGTCGTCGTCGCGGTCTGGACGATCGCCGACACCGGGAACGCCTTCTACTCCTGCACCGACGTCCAGTTCTGACGGTCCCGACAGGTCCGGCGGTCCTGACCGCCGACACGACAGAGGTGCACGGCCGCCGACGGCCGTGCACCTCTGTCGTCGCACGTCTCCGTGGCGGGCTGACTCAGTGGCCGCAGCAGCCGCCGTCGACGCCGCCGCACTGGCAGGGCGCGCCGGACTGGCAGCCGCAGCCGCAGCCCGGGCCGCAGCCGCAGCCGGCCGCGAGGACGGGCAGCAGCTTAGGGGCGGGTGGCTCGACGGCGGGCTGGGCGAGTACCGGTCGGGTCGGGTTGGCCTTCATCGAGCTCTTCCCTCCTAGTGACGGGCACGTTGCGGTGCCCCCACCGTCGAGTGAAGCCCCCGTCCGGAGGAAGCGTCAACGGGCGCGCAGGGGTGGGACGTCCGGAAAACCGTGCATCCGCACCACCCCTGCCGCAGGTTTACTCACCCCTGGGGGTGAGCGGAGGTCATTCCGCCCCGGCGGCCTCCGCCGCCTCGGTGGCGGCCACGAACTCGGCCACGTGCTCGCCCGTCACCAGGTACACCACGCGCTTGGCGACCGAGACCGCGTGGTCGGCGAAGCGCTCGTAGTAGCGGCCGACCAGGGTGATGTCGACGGCGGTCTCGATGCCGTGGCGCCAGCGCTCGTCGATCAGGTGCGACAGCAGCTCGCGGTGCAGGGCGTCGATCCGGTCGTCGTCCTGCTCCATCTCCAGGGCCTTGTCGACGTCCTTGGTGGCGATCACCAGGCCGGCCTTGGCCACCAGCCGCTGGGCGAGCTGGCCCATCTCCAGGACGGTGGAGTGCAGGTCGGCGGGGACCGCCGACTCGGGGTAGCGCATCCGCGCGACCTTGGCGACGTGCCGGGCGAGGTCCCCGCAGCGCTCCAGGTCGGCGCTCATCCGCAGCGAGGTGACCACGATGCGCAGGTCGGTCGCGACGGGCTGCTGCCGGGCGAGCAGGTCGATGGCGCGGTTCTCGAGCTCGTGGTGCAGCTCGTTGACCTTCTCGTCGGCGGAGATCACGCTCTCCGCCAGCGTCAGGTCCGCGTCGAGGAGTGCGGTGGTGGCCCGGCCCAGGGCGGAGCCGACCAGCCGGGCCATCTCGACCAGGCTGTCGCCGATCGCATCGAGTTCCTCGTGGTACGCGTCGCGCATGTTCTCTCCTCAGAAGCTGTGTCGGTGGCGGTGCCGACCGGTCAGCCCGTCCGACCATCGGTCCGGCGTTCGGGTGACCGCTGCTGGTGGCGCGAATGGTACGCGCACACCCGAGACCTTGGCCGCCCTTCGACGCACCGATCTCTCCCACACGGGCTGCATGGCCAACTTTGTGCCGGTCGGGCGACGTTGCACGGCCACTACGGTGAATCGACGGCTACGTGAAGGTGAATTCTCGGCAACGCGTGGTCGATCCCTTGATCCAGCCCTTGGGGACCGGCCTGGCCGTGCGCTTACGCTGGCCACATGGACGTGAATGTGGCCGCTGCCGCTGCCTGTGCCATAGCCGGGCTCGGCGTGGGCCTCACCGCCTCCATCGCCTTCCGCTGGAGCGAGCGCGAGCAGGCCAAGGGCAAGTACACCAGCGGCAGGCAGTACGGCCGGTACCAGGCACTGGGCACCGGCTCCCCGGAGACCCCGCTGCCCCCCGGGGTCGACACCGTGCTCTCGGTGCTCCGTTCCTGCGCGATCGTGCTGGGCGAGGGCGACGAGGTGGTCAAGGCCAGCTCCGCGGCCTACGCCATGGGTCTGGTGCGCGGCGGCGCGGTCGCCGTCGACCCGATGCTGGCGCTGGCCCGCGCCACCCGCCGGGACGGCGAGATCCGCCAGGTCGAGCTGGAGGTGCCCCGGCCGGGCGCGGCCCGCGCGGCCGAGCCGCTCGCGGTCTCCGTCCGGGTCGCCCCGCTGGGCTCCCGGCTGGTGCTGGTGCTGGTCGAGGACCAGACCGAGCGCCGCCGGGTGGAGGCCGTCCGCCGGGACTTCGTGGCCAACGTCAGCCACGAGTTGAAGACCCCGGTCGGCGCCCTGTCGCTGCTCTCCGAGGCGGTCGTCGATGCGTCCGACGACCCGGAGGCGGTGCAGCGCTTCGCCGGCCGGATGCAGGTCGAGGCGGCCCGGCTGGCCAGCCTGGTGCAGGAGATCATCGACCTCTCCCGGGTCCAGGACGACCGGCTGATGATCGACCCGGAGCCGGTCGCGGTGGACGAGCTGATCGCCGAGGCGATCGACCGCTGCCGCCAGCAGGCCGCCGCCAAGCAGATCCTGATCGCGGCCGGCGGCATCGCCGGGCTCTACCTGCACGGCAACCGCGGCCAGCTCGCCGCCGCGCTCGGCAACCTGGTGGAGAACGCCGTCAACTACAGCCCGCCGCGCACCCGGGTGGCCATCGCCACCCGCCGGATCTCCAGCGCCGCCGCGCTCGGCGAGGCGGACGGCGAGCTGATCGAGATCTCGGTCACCGACCAGGGGATCGGGATCTCCGAGAAGGACCGCGAGCGGGTCTTCGAACGCTTCTACCGGGTCGACCCGGCCCGCTCCCGGCAGACCGGCGGGACCGGCCTCGGCCTGTCCATCGTCAAGCACGTCGCCGCCTCGCACGGCGGCACCGTCTCGGTGTGGAGCGTCGAGGGGCAGGGGTCGACCTTCACCGTCCGGCTGCCCGCCGGACAGGCGCCCACCGCCGATGCCGGGCTCGACCCCGACGACCTGGACGACCTGGACGACGAGGCGCCGGGCGGCCCGGCCGGCGGTGTCGACGCCGCCGGTGTGGACGACGACGGCTTCGACGACGACAGTTTCGACGACGACTTCGCCGACGACGGCCCCGCCGCCGGACCCGGCGACAACCGAACCCTCACCGCGGACCGCACCGCCCGTGCGGCCCGTTCGCTCCCCGCGGGGGAGCGGGAACAACCCCTGACAAAGACAACCCAGCTTGCCCCGGAGGCCTGATCGTGACCCGAGTACTGGTGGTCGAGGACGAGGAGTCGTTCAGCGACGCCCTCTCGTACATGCTCCGCAAGGAGGGCTTCGAGGTGGCCGTCGCCGCGACCGGCCCCGACGCCCTGGAGCAGTTCGAACGCAACGGCGCCGACCTCGTCCTGCTCGACCTGATGCTGCCGGGCCTGCCGGGCACCGAGGTCTGCCGCCAGCTCCGGGTGCGTTCCAACGTCCCGGTGATCATGGTGACCGCCAAGGACAGCGAGATCGACAAGGTCGTCGGGCTGGAGATAGGTGCGGACGACTACGTCACCAAGCCGTACTCCACCCGTGAGCTGGTCGCCCGGATCCGCGCGGTGCTGCGCCGCCGCGGCGAGGACGGCGGCGCGGGCGACAACGGCGGCGGCCCGGGTGCCCTGGAGGCGGGCCCGGTCCGGATGGACGTGGACCGGCACGTGGTGACGGTGGACGGCGCCAAGGTCGACCTGCCGCTCAAGGAGTTCGACCTGCTGGAGATGCTGCTGCGCAACGCGGGCCGGGTGCTCACCCGCATGCAGCTGATCGACCGGGTCTGGGGCGCGGACTACGTCGGCGACACCAAGACCCTGGACGTCCACGTGAAGCGCCTGCGGGCCAAGATCGAGCCCGACCCGGGCGCGCCGCGCTACCTGGTCACCGTCCGCGGCCTGGGCTACAAGTTCGAGCCGTAAACCGCGGGCCCGCGAAGACGACCGAAGGCCCCACCGGCGAGCCGGTGGGGCCTTCACGCATGTCCGGTCCTGCCCGGCTCGCCCGGTTCCGCGCGCCGGGCAGCACGAAGCCTCCCGCGGGCCCGGCAAGGGCCCGCGGGAGGCGGGGTGCACTCCGTCAGTGCGCGGCCGGCGCGGTGGCCGTCGCGCTGCCGCCGGCGACCGGGGCGCCCGGGGTGGCCGGGGTGCCCGGGGTGGTGGCACCGGTCGACGGGGTGGCCGGAGCACCCGTCGTGCCGGCGCCGGTGGACGGCGTGGCCGGGGCGCCCGCGGCCGGCGAGGCGCTGTGGCCCGGCACGGCCGCCGGGGTCGGGCCGAAGCCCGTGTACAGGCCCGTGGCCGGGCTGACGCCGGCCTGGGTGTCGACCTTCTGGCCGCCCTTGAAGGTGAAGGTCGTGGTGGAGAACCCGCCGACGTGGACGGCGGCGGAGCCGAGCGTGGCGGACGGGCCGCCCTGTGCGCCGAGCGCGACCGAGCCGCCGGCCGGGATGACGATGCTGGGCTGCGGGGCGCCCGCGGCGTCGGCGAAGGTGGCGGCCGCGCCGTTGCCGACGGTGATCGACTGCAGCTCGGCCGGGGTGGTGGCCGTGTTGGAGATGTTCACGACCACGTTGGCCGGGCCGGTGTAGTCACCCGAGGTGCCGGCCCCGGTGACGATCACGATGTTGTTCAGTCGAAGGTCCGTCCCCAGGGTCGCCGCCGCGTTGTCGGGCTTTACCTGCAAGGTGTCCGGCGTGTTGCTGGCGGCGCAGGAGGACAGCGAGGCGATGGCGATGGCGGCGATTGCGGCGATGCTGCCGCGTCGAAGGCTGCGGCTCACGGCGGCGGCTACTCCTTGGTTACGTGTCGACAGGTCAGGTCTCAGATTATCGACCTCACTTATGCGCTCCTCACGGGGTGGTCCCCGTGTCGCACTCCAGGGGCCCCGCGGGGGCCGTCCGGCGGTACCCGTGGCATGGACGGGTCATCGGAATCCGGCGCGCCGACCGACGGGAGGGCGGGGCGGGAGGACAAGCTTCGACCAAGATCGAATAACGATTCGGTCACGACTCGGAACGGGGTGAAAGCTCAAGATCCAATCATGGTTGCGGGGGTGTTGCGCAAGGGTTTCGCCGGACCTCGGAACCGCCTCCGACCTGCGGGAAGCCCCTCTCGAACATCGGTCGCAGCACGTCATGGGGGTCCTTGTCAAGCCCCGAGACCTGCCCTGACCTGCGAAAACGCCCTTCGAGTGGGCCGCAAGGCGTGTTATTCTGGAAAGCCACGGAAGGGGTCCTGTCACATGACGTTCAAGGTTGGCGACACGGTGGTCTACCCCCATCACGGGGCCGCGCTGATCGAGGCCATCGAAATTCGCCAGATCAAAGGTGTGGACAAGACCTACCTGGTGCTCAAGGTGCAGCAGGGAGACCTGACGCTCCGCGTGCCCGCCGAGAACGCGGAGTTCGTCGGCGTGCGCGATGTAGTCGGCCAGGAGGGTCTGGACCGGGTCTTCGAGGTGCTCCGCGCACCGTACACCGAAGAGCCGACCAACTGGTCCCGTCGCTACAAGGCGAACCTGGAGAAGCTCGCCTCGGGCGATGTGATCAAGGTTGCCGAGGTCGTGCGCGACCTCTGGCGTCGCGAGCGCGAGCGCGGCCTCTCGGCCGGCGAGAAGCGGATGCTCGCGAAGGCGCGCCAGATCCTCGTCAGCGAGCTCGCGCTGGCGGAGAACACCAACGAGGACAAGGCGGAGACGCTGCTCGACGAGGTGCTCGCCTCGTAGTGCGGTCGGGCTTCCGCCCAACGCCCCACAGCGCCCGGTGCCGGCGTGCCGCTCCCAGGACCAACCGTCCGGGAGTGGTGCAGTGGCACTCCGGGCGCTGAGGCGTGTCCGGACGACGCCTCCCCACCCGAGCCGGTCCAGGCCTGCAAGACCGTTTCTGCGCAGTCGTGCGGCGGGCAGTGGACCAGTGGTTCTTCGGAAGGGGCCCCGCGCCCGCCGGGCACGCCAAGGCCATACCCACTTCTCCGAAGGAGTGAAACCTGAACGCCTCAGCAGCAGTCGCAGCAGCAGTGGTGCCCGCCGCCGGACGCGGTGAGCGGCTGGGGCCCGGCGCCCCGAAGGCCCTGCGGGAACTGGGCGGTGTGCCGCTCCTGGTGCACGCGGTACGGGCCCTCGCCCGCAGCCGGGCGGTCGGCCTGGTCGTGGTCGCCGCGCCCGCCGACGGGGTGGCCGAGGTGGTCGCCCTGCTGGACAGCCACGGGCTGGACGACAAGGACATCCGGGTGGTGGCCGGCGGCGCGACCCGCCAGGAATCGGTCCGGCTCGGCCTGGCCGCGATCCCGGAGGACGTCGGGATCGTCCTGGTGCACGACGCGGCCCGGCCGCTGGTCCCGGTCGAGGTGGTGGACGCCGTCGCGGCCGCCGTCCGGTCCGGCGCGCCCGCGGTGGTGCCCGCGGTGCCGCTGGCCGACACCGTGAAGCGGGTCGAGCCGAACCCGGGCGGCCCCGAGCCGGTGCTCGACACGCCCGAGCGGGCCACCCTGCGCGCGGTGCAGACCCCGCAGGGCTTCGACCGGGCCGCCCTGGTCGAGGTGCACGCCAAGGCGCTGGCCGAGGAGGCCGCCGGCGGCGCCGACGCCCCGCCGGTCACCGATGACGCCGGGCTGGTGGAGCGCTACGGCGGCACGGTCGTCGTGGTGCCCGGCCACGAGGAGGCGTTCAAGGTCACCCGTCCGTTGGACCTCGTGCTCGCCGAGGCCGTACTCGCCCGCAGGAGGGCCGCCGATGCCTACTGAGCCCCTGATCCCCCGGGTGGGGATCGGCACCGATGTGCACGCCTTCGAGGCCGGCCGCCCGCTCCGGGTGGCCGGGCTGGAGTGGCCGGACTCCGAGTTCGGGCTCGCCGGGCACTCGGACGCGGACGTCGCCGCGCACGCCTCCTGCGACGCGCTGTTCTCGGCCGCCGGGATCGGCGACCTGGGCGCCCACTTCGGCACCGACCGTCCGGAGTGGGCCGGTGCCTCCGGGGTGACGCTGCTCGCCGAGGCGGCCCGGCTGGTACGGGCGGCGGGCTTCGAGATCGGCAACGTCGCGGTCCAGGTGATCGGGGTGCGGCCGAAGGTCGGCAAGCGGCGGGCCGAGGCGCAGGCCGCGCTGTCCGAGGCGGTCGGCGCGCCGGTCTCGGTCTCCGGCACCACCACCGACGGCCTGGGCCTGACCGGCCGGGCCGAGGGGCTGGCCGCGATCGCCACCGCCCTGGTGTACGAACGGCGTTGACCGCGGGCTCCACGGGGAGCCCGCGGGGATCTCTTCAGGCGGCCGGGAATAACCGGGAGTTGACGGGTGTTCACGCGATGTGCGGGGGCCCGAGTCGATAGTGTGCGGTCCGGGTCCGGGCGGGGCTCGCCCCGGGCCGTACCGCACCGCCGCCGATGAGAAGAGGTTTTCGATGAGTGCGCAACTCTCCGACCGCGCCAAGGCGTTGATCGACGGCAAGAGCTTCGCCGTGGTCTCCACGATCCAGCCGGACGGCAGCCCCCAGTCCTCGGTGGTCTGGGTCAAGCGCGACGGCGACGACATCCTGTTCTCCACCGTCGAGGGCCGTCGCAAGCACCTCAACCTGGTGAAGGACCCGCGGGTCTCGCTCGTGATCAACCCGCCGGAGAACCCGTACGAGTACCTGGAGGTGCGCGGTTCGGTCACCCTGACCACCGAGGGCGGCCGGGAGCTGATCGACGAGCTGGCCACCAAGTACCGCGGCGTGGACGAGTACACCTGGGACGGCCCGGACGACGTCCGGGTGGTCATCCGGCTCACGCCCCGCAAGGTGGTCGGCAGCATCTAGGCCCCGGCGAACCGCGTCCCCCCGGGAACGGTCCGGCCGTTCCCGGGGAAAGCGCTGCCCGTTTCCCGGTTAATGTCGCGGGGCACCCCCCGTCGCCCACTACGCTTGACGCTGTGAGCATTCGTCTGTACGACACCAGCACCCGCCAGGTACGCGACTTCGTCCCGCTTGTACCGGGTTGTGTCTCGATCTACCTGTGCGGCGCTACCGTTCAGTCGGCGCCACACATCGGGCACATCCGGTCCGGCCTCAACTTCGACATCATGCAGCGGTGGTTCGCCTACCGCGGCTACCAGGTGACCTTCGTCCGGAACGTCACCGACATCGACGACAAGATCATCGCCAAGGAGCGCGAGCTCGGCACGCCGTGGTGGCAGATCGCCTACGAGAACGAGCGCGCCTTCAACGACGGTTACACCGCGCTGGGCTGCCTGCCGCCGACCGTCGAGCCGCGGGCCACCGGGCACGTGCCCGAGATGATCGAGATGATGCAGGGGCTCATCGAGAAGGGCCACGCCTACGCGGTCGACGGCAACGTCTACTTCGACGTGAAGTCCTACCCCGACTACCTCGCGCTCTCCAACCAGAAGCTCGCCGACCTGCGCCAGCCCGAGGGCGAGGGCGAGACCGGCAAGCGCGACCAGCGCGACTTCGCGATGTGGAAGGCAGCCAAGCCGGGCGAGCCGAGCTGGGAGACCCCGTGGGGCCGCGGCCGCCCGGGCTGGCACCTGGAGTGCTCGGCGATGGTGCACAAGTACCTCGGCCCGGCCTTCGACATCCACGGCGGCGGGCTGGACCTGATCTTCCCGCACCACGAGAACGAGATCGCCCAGTCCAAGGCCTACGGCGACGACTTCGCCTCGTTCTGGGTGCACAACGCCTGGGTCACCATGGCCGGCGAGAAGATGAGCAAGTCGCTCGGCAACTCGGTGCTGGTCTCGTCGATGGTCCGGGCGTGGCGGCCGATCGTGCTCCGCTACTACCTGGGCGCCGCGCACTACCGCTCGATGATCGAGTACAGCGAGGACGCGCTGCGCGAGGCCGAGGCCGGCTTCGGCCGGATCGAGGGCTTCATCCAGCGGGCCGTCGAGCGCTGCGGCACGGTCGACGCCGCGCCCGAGGTGCCGCCGGCCTTCGCCGAGGCGATGGACGACGACTTCGGCGTCCCGCAGGCGCTGGCCGTCGTGCACACCGCCGTCCGCCAGGGCAACAGCGCCCTGAACGCGGACGACAAGGAGAGCGTGGTGGCGCGACTGGCCGAGGTCCGTGCGATGCTCGGTGTACTGGGCCTCGACCCGCTCGACCCGCAGTGGGCCGGGGCGGAGCGCGGTGAGGACCTGCACGGCGTGGTCGACTCGCTGGTCCGTCTGGTCCTGGACCAGCGGCAGGCGGCTCGCCAGCGCAAGGACTTCGCCACCGCGGACGCCATCCGCGACCAGCTCGGCCTGGCCGGGCTGGTGATCGAGGACACCCCGTCCGGCCCGCGCTGGACGATCAACAGCCAGTAACCCCATCTGACGATCGGGGTGATGGGTGGGCCGTACCGGACCGGTGCGGCCCTCCCTCATGACGTAGCGCATGTCGCAGGCCGTCGCCGCACCGAGCGGGGCGGCCGGGCATGCCGGACAGACAGGAAGTACAGCCATGGCCGGCAACAGCCAGCGCAGGAACCGCCGCAACCCCGGATCGAAGAAGGGCGCGTCTGTCGGTACCGGCGGGCACAGCCGGAGGGCGCTGGAGGGCAAGGGCCCGACCCCGCCCGGGGCGGAGCGCAAGGGTCACCCCAAGCAGCGGGCCGCCAACGCCGCCCTCAAGCGCGAGCGGGACGCCAAGGCCCGGGCCGGCATGCGCCGGGCCGGCGCCGGTGGCCGGGGCGGCCGCGGCGGCGCGGGCAGCGCCGAGCTGGTCTTCGGCCGCAACTCGGTGGTCGAGGCGCTCCAGGGCGACGTGCCGGCGAACGCGCTGTACGTCCAGCAGTTCATCGACACCGACGACCGGGTCCGCGACGCCTTCCAGGCCGCCAACGAGCGGGGCATCCCGCTGATGGAGGCCCCGCGGCCGCAGCTGGACCAGATGACCGGCGGGATGAACCACCAGGGCCTGGTGCTGCAGGTCCCGCCGTACGAGTACGCCCACCCCGACGACCTGCTGGTCGAGGCCAACGACGCCGGCCAGGACGCGCTGATCATCGCCCTGGACGGGGTCACCGACTCGCGCAACCTGGGCGCCGTGGTCCGCTCCGCCGCCGCCTTCGGCGCGCACGGCGTGGTCATCCCCGAGCGCCGCGCGGCCGGCATGACCGCCGGTGCCTGGAAGACCTCCTCCGGCGCCGCCGCCCGGCTGCCCGTCGCCCGCGCCACCAACATGACCCGCACCCTGGAGGCCTACCAGAAGGCCGGCCTGATGGTGGTCGGCCTGGCCGCCGACGGCGAGGCCGAGCTCGGCGACCTGGAGCTGCTGACCGGCCCCGTGGTGATCGTCGCGGGCAGCGAGGGCAAGGGCCTGTCCCGGCTGGTCTCGGAGACCTGCGACATGCGGGTGCGGATCCCGATGAGCGGCCTGACCGAGTCGCTGAACGCCGGCGTCGCGGCGGGCATCGTGCTGTACGAGGCCGCGCGACTGCGCGCCAAGCGCTGAGCACACCGGGTGTCCGGTTCGCAGCAGATCTTCTGAATTCTCCGCGATCCGAGTGAAAAGCGATCGGGCCCGACCGGGTCCGATCGCTTTTCTCATGATCACTTCAAGTATGCGCCGGACATCCACCCGAGAGAGTGTCCTAAGCGGCCGTCACCCGGTTAGACGGGCGTGGACGTGGACACCAGAACACCTCGGCGCCCCCTGTTCGGCGGCGGCAGCACCGGGATAGACGCAGGCTCGGGCCCCGGGCTCGACACCGTCAAGGTGCCGTCGGACCCCGCGCGCCTCAGCAGCACCCAGGCGAGCTTCCGGCTCCGGCTCGGTACCCCGGTGGCGCCGCTGATCAAGGCCCCGGCCGGACTGCTGTCCACCGGCGCCGCGTTCGGCGACCCGTACGCCAACCAGGGCCTGATCCGCCGTCCGCTGGTCACCCCGCAGGTCGTCGTGCCCGCCTCCGCCGTCCCGGCGCTGGCCGGCGCGGCCGCCGGTGGCGCGCCGCGCCGCAAGGGCCGGGTCACCGCCGTCACCTGGACCGGCCAGGCCGCCCCCGGCGACCTCGCGGCCACCCGGCTGCTGGAAGCGGTGCGGACCAACGGCTCCCCGGCCGGGGGCGACCTCGACGAGGACACCCAGGTGCTGCCCGCCTACGCCGGCGCCCGGTCCGTCCCCCGCCAGCCGCGCGAGGGCGCCGGCACCGCCACCGACGCCGGCGTCGGCCCGGTCGGCCAGCCGCACGGCTGGACCCCCAGCGGCGAACTGCCCGAGGTCTCCGCCGCCGAGGCCGAGGGCAAGCAGCCCTGGTACCCCGGCCGCCGGGTCGACCTCGGCCTGGTGCTGCTGCCGCTGCGCGCCGTGCTCGGCTCGCTCTCCGTCTACGCCGGGTTCAGCAAGCTCTGCGACCCGGTGTACTTCGACGGCGGCGAGCGCGGCTCGATGATGCGCTGGCTCTCCTCGCTGCACCCGTGGAAGGTCGCCGAGCCGCTGCTGGCCTTCGCGATGGCCCACCCGGTCGGCTCCGGCCTGGTGGTGTCGTTCACCGAGATCGTGGTCGGCGTGCTGACCGTCCTCGGCCTGTGGCAGCGGCTCGCCGCCGGGGCGGCCATGCTGCTCTCCGCCGCGCTGCTGTTCACCGTCAGCTGGCGGGCCGTCCCGGTCTACGACACCCCCGACCTGATCTTCCTCGCCGCCTGGAGCCCGCTGCTGATCGCCGGGGCGCCCTTCGCCTCGCTCGACGGACGGCTCAACCTGGAGGCCTGGCGCCGGATCGGCGCGGGCGCGCCCGGGGCGCTCCGCCGTCGCGTGCTGCGCCGCGGCGCGGTGGTCACCACGATCGTGGTCGGCCTGACCCTGCTGCTCGGCTCGATGCTCGGCGCTGCCGTCCGCACCGGCGCCCGGCAGCAGGCGCCCGCCCGCCCGTCGACCGACTACGGCACCCCGGTCTGGCCCTCCGGCAGCCCCGCCGGCGCCCCCGGCGGCCAGGGCACGTCCACCCCGCCCCCGGCCGCCGCCCCGCACCCGGCCAGTCCGCCGCCGAGCGCCAGCACGCCGGCCACCGCCCCCGCCGCCAAGCCGACCGGGGCCACGCCCAGCGGCAAGCACTCGGGCAAGCCCGAGACCGGCGGCTCCAGCCCGGCCCCGGCTGCCCCGGCCGCCGGGCCCGGCTCCGCGCCGGCCCAGCGCACCCCGGCGCCCGGCGGCTCCGGCGGCGCGGCCCCCAAGCCCACCCCCAGCAGCGGCGGCGGGCTGCTCGGCGGGGTGCTCGGCAGCGGACCGGTGCTCGGCAGCGGACCGCTGGCCGACCTGTCCGGTGGGCAGTCCTCCCGTCCGGGGACGCCGACGGCCACCTGAGGCCGCCGGACGCGCTACGGCCGGGTGCTCCGTGGGGGAGCACCCGGCCGTAGCGTGTGTGCGGGCTCAGCTGCTGGCGGCTTGCCGTGTGCCGTGCGTCGTCCGTCGCGCGCCGTGCGTCGTCCGTCGTGTGCCGTGTGCCGCGCGTCGTGCGCTCAGTTGGAGCGGTCGCGGTAGGCGGCGAGCTCCTTGGCCGCCTCGGTGAGGTCCTTCGCGGTGTCGATCGCCCGCCAGTACACGCCCTGCGGCAGCTGGTAGCCCGCCAGCCGCTTGCTGCGGGCGAGCTGGGGGAAGGTGGTGCGCTCGTGGTCGCCCACGTCCGGCAGCAGCTCGGCGAACTCCGGGCTGAACACGTACAGGCCGGCGTTGATCAGGAAGGGCGAGGGCGGGGCCTCGATGAAGTCCAGCACGTTGCCGAACTGGTCGGTCTCCACGGCGCCCCACGGGATCCGCGGCCGGGCCAGGGCGAGCGTCGCGACGGCGTCCCGCTCGTGGTGGAAGGCGGCCATGTCGCGCAGGCTGAAGCGGGTCCAGATGTCCCCGTTGGTGGCGTACCAGGGCTCGTCCGGGCGGGGCAGCGCCTTCGCCGCGTACTTCAGGCCGCCGCCGCGCCCGAGCGGCTCGGCCTCGACCACCGTCCGTACCCGCAGCGGGAGTTCGGCCTTGTCGAGCCACTCCTCCAGCACGTCGGCGAGGTGGCCGCAGGACACCACGACGTCGGTGACGCCCTCGGCGGCCAGCCAGGCCAGCTGGTGGCCGAGGATCGGCGTGCCCGTGCCCGGGATCTCGACCAGCGGCTTGGGGCGGTCGTCCGTGTAGGGGCGCAGCCGGGAGCCCTGGCCGCCGGCCAGGATCACGGCCTGGGTGACGGGCGTCGTGGTCGGCCGGGGCGGCTGGGACTGCGGGGACGCGAGGTCGGCGACGGGGCCGGAGTCAGCGGTCATGCCTGAACAATAGGGCGCCGGACGGGTCTTGAGGGCGTCCTCGGCGGTTGCCCGTCGCGCCCTCGGGCCGGTTCTACGCCGGTTCCGCGCCGGTTCCGCGTCCGTCCCGGGGCGTCCGTCGGGGCGTCCGTCGAGGGGCGGACCGTCAGCCGACGACGCCGGCCGAGAAGGAGCCGTCGCAGACCGGGCGGGCGAAGGAGCGGGCCCGCTGCACGTCGCCCTGGTACTTGCGGACCGCGGCCTTGCCCAACTCGGTGGCCAGCGAGGTGCAGTACGGGGTCAGCGACGGCTGCTCGCGCATCGAGCGCTCCAGCAGGTCCAGCGCGGCCGACGGGTTCTTGGCGCGCAGTTCGTCCAGCAGCGCCACCCGCAGCGACTCCTGCGGGGCGAGTCCGTCCGTCTTGGCGGCGGTCGTGGTGGAGCGCCCGATCCCGGCGCCGTCACCGCTGGACGCCGCCACGACCTGCTGGTCGAGAGTGGTCGGTGGGGCCCATGGGACCCGGGTCACGGCGAGGGTGCCGGTGGTCACCAGGACGACCGGCAGGGTCAGGGCGACGGTCTGGCCGATTCGGCGCACAAGCTGCTTCACCCTCAGGAGAGTAGCGGTGGGTGCGGGCAGGATCGCCCTCCGTCACGCCATCGGGTGACAGGGTGTCCGGGTTCGTCCCTGCACCGTGTTGACGCGGGGGTGTACGGACGGAGCCCGCCGGACCGGAAAGGGTCCGACGGGCTCCGTGGGGTGGTCCGTGCGCGGGGAGGCGCGCCGCGGGTCAGCGGCCCAGACGGACCCCGGTGCCGGTGGAGAAGACGTGGGTCTCCTCGGCGGTCGGCACGACGTGGACGGTCTCGCCGCGGGCCGGGATCTGGCGGCCGGGCACCCGGACGACCAGCTCCTTGTCCACGCCGCCGATCTGGGTGGTGCCGTAGACGAAGCCGTCCGAGCCGAGCTCCTCGACCACGTTCACGGTCACCGCGACGCCCTCGATGCCGCCCGCCGGGACGATCTGGAAGTGCTCGGGGCGGATGCCGACGGTCACCGTCTTCTCGTTGAGGGCGCCGGCCAGGTCCTCGCGGGAGATGTTGACCACCGAGCCGCCGAACTTCACCCCGCCGTCCACCAGCGGCACCTCGACCAGGTTCATGGCCGGCGAACCGATGAAGCCGGCCACGAACAGGTTGGCGGGCCGGTCGTACATGTTGCGCGGGGTGTCGACCTGCTGCAGCAGACCGTCCTTCAGCACCGCGACCCGGTCGCCCATGGTGAGCGCCTCGGTCTGGTCGTGGGTGACGTAGACGGTGGTGATGCCCAGGCGGCGCTGCAGGCCGGCGATCTGGGTGCGGGTCGAGACGCGGAGCTTGGCGTCCAGGTTGGACAGCGGCTCGTCCATCAGGAAGACCTGCGGCTGGCGGACGATCGCCCGGCCCATCGCGACGCGCTGGCGCTGACCACCGGAGAGCGCCTTCGGCTTGCGGTCCAGGTACTCGGTGAGGTCGAGGATCTTCGCCGCCTCCTCGACCTTGGTGCGGATGTCCGCCTTGTTCACGCCGGCGATCTTGAGCGCGAAGCCCATGTTCTCGGCGACGGTCATGTGCGGGTAGAGCGCGTAGTTCTGGAACACCATCGCGATGTCCCGGTCCTTCGGCGGCAGGTGGGTGACGTCCCGGTCGCCGATCCGGATCGCGCCGCTGTTGACGTCCTCCAGGCCCGCGAGCATGCGCAGGCTGGTCGACTTGCCGCAGCCGGACGGACCGACCAGCACCAGGAACTCGCCGTCGGCGATCTCCAGCTCCAGCGCGTCCACCGAGGGCTTGGTCGCCCCGGGGTAGACACGGGTCGCCTTGTCGTACGTGACAGAAGCCATCGTCGTTCTTCTCCTTCACCGGCAGGAACGTGCCGGACGATCCGAGTAAAGGGGGGTGTGCGTTCGTCTCCGCCGGCCCGTCAGTGGTCTGAACCACTGCCCGTACCGACTCCCGGCGACGCTACCTGCGCTTCCGTCGCTTGTCAGCCCCCCTCCGCCCCGATTTCGGCATCGGTTCCATCACGCCCACCCGGCCCCGCCCCCGGCCCCGCTCCCCGCCCGGCCCTCGTCCCGCCGCCGTCCCGCCCCACCCCGGCAACCCCCGGATATCCCCCCACCCCGCCATCCCGGCCCGGTAGACTGCCCCCGGTGCCGCCGTGATCCTTCGCGGACGGTCACCGTGCCTCCTTAGCTCAGCTGGCCAGAGCACCGCTCTTGTAAAGCGGGGGTCGTCGGTTCGAACCCGACAGGGGGCTCAGCGTCAGACACGGCCGAAGGGCCAGCTCATCGGGGTGATCCGGGTGGGCTGGCCCTTCGTCGTCGCTGCGGTCCTACTCGGGCTGTGCCACGGGCGTGCCAGAAGCCGTCGACGAGAAGCTGCAACGACCGGCCGCGGCCACACGGAGGAGCCTAGGATCCGGTCATGACCCAAGAGAAGCTCGGCATGATCCTCGGCTCTGTGGCCAAGAAGATGCATGCCGACTTTGAGCAGTCCCGGAACTTCAACCACAACGGCGAGGCCGGCGCGTCACGCGAGGCGCTGGTACGTGAGTTCTTCTCGGGCTACCTGCCGTCGCATGTTGAGGCTGTCCACAGTGCTGAGATTGTGGCCTCTGCCGGGCAGGTTTCGCCTCAGTGCGACATCGTACTTATTGACCGAGGGACGCCGCCGTTCACCACACTCAACGGCTATAGAATCATTCCTAACGAGTGCGTCTACGGCGTAGTTGAGGTAAAGACGAAACTCGACAAGGCACAGCTGGTAGATGCATGCGAAAAGATCGCCAAGGTTCGTAGGCTTGGAAAAGTAGCCTACCGACCAGTACCGGGGCTCATTCCCCGTTCCACATCGGCGTATGGCAAGAAGTTTAGCTTCTTCCCGACATCTGGGATGATCGTTGCCTTCGGCAGCCTCAAGCTTGGGACAATTGGCGACCATCTGATGGATTGGTGTGCAGGGCGCGACCCAATCGAATGGCCGGACAGCGTGTGGGTCCTTGGTGAAGGGCACTTGCAATGGACCGATCCCAAGAATGGCAACCTTGACAGGTCGCCGTCGCCGGGGTCATCGCTCATGCAGGTGGATGCGGTGCCGGACCAGGATATTCTGTTGCCCATGGCTCTCCATTTGAACATCCATTTCTCCGATGCTTGGATGCACCCACTGGACCTGGTTCCCTATTCCGGTGCAACACCGTTGGGATTTGCTGCAAAGAAATGGAGCTTTTAGAAAGTGTCGGATGCTGCTCCAATCGCTAGCGGCGGTCAGCGGTTGGAGCAGCGCCCATCGTGGACTAGCGCAGGGTCGGGGTGTCCGGGCCGGTGAATTGACCATTGCTCAGCTGGTACACCAAGCCGATCTGGTGGCGCTCAAGCAGGGCACGAATGTCCGGGTCTGGAGCCGTGGGAAGCAGTACCACCTGGCGAGGCTCGTGCGGATGGGTGTCTGTCTTCACGTATCGGCCGTAGTCAAGCAACTGGCCAATGGCCATGCGTACGTCCTCGCGTGAGCTTGAACCCTTTGCCTCGTAGAGGACGTGAACGGTAGCGTCGTAGAGGTCGGTGCGAAGGGTTGAACTCAGACCCTCGACTCTGATCTGAAATGCACCCACCTTATGTCCAGCTGATTCCAAGTGGGCCCTGTACGACTTTGTCAGCGCGGCCTCGCGGCGAACGGCGATGCTTGCTGCGGTCGCGGCCCTGAGGCTCATCTCCGTGTTGAAAGCCTCGGACACGACAAAGATGCCCTCGGTAGATGCGTGCGCGGCCCGCTTCTTAGTTGACCCCTTTGCTCCAGTCCGTTGTGCCGGAAGGGATAGCGCCCCTTGGGTTGCTGGTCCCGAGTTCAACATTGAAGCCGTGATCGGCTGAAACTGGACGAAGTCAGCCGTGGTTTCCGTGGCCGCAGGGAGGGCATCCGCCGTAGAGCTTTCGAACGCGCCATCTGGCCGGAGGCGAAAGACGATTACGCTTCGCACCTCGCCATTTTCTCCGCGTACCTTCCGCCAGACGTACGGAAGGCGCTGGTCAAGATTGAAGGCGCCGACGTAACGGTGCGTCGCTGTCGCGGTTCCCTTAACGGTGCCTGCGCGAATGAATACCCTCAGTTTTCGGCCTTGTTCGGCATGGCGGAGGATTGCCCGGTTGCCTAGCCCAAGCGTGCCCTCAAATGTCTGGTCGCCAGTCAGGCCAGCCCCGGTGTATTCAAATACGGGGCCTAGCTCGTCTTCCTCTGCTAGCCACCCGTCGTAGTAGCCGACGTGCTCCCCGACACTTGGATCAGAATAGAGGTTGACACTCTTCTTTTCGCCCGAGGGGCAGATGCCACCCTGCGGGCTTCCTCCGAATTCCTGTCGGATCTGTGCCCGAGTGCGGATGTCGCCGGGAGCCATCGGGCCGAGGGAGGTCGTCATGGCCAGACCCTAGATCATGGCGCTGACATGCCGAGGCATGAGTCTGGAAGTCGTCTCCCCTGTGACGTCGGAGGGCCAGCCCTGTGCGCGCTGGGTGGCGCGAACAGAGCTGGCCGGCGGGGTGCTGGTTGAGTTGTGGGCCAGCGGTCCCGCTACTCAGATGCCCCCGAGCCTCTTGTTGGCGGTTCATTGAGTAGGGCCTGGCGAACGGCTTCGCCCATGCGGTCAGCGATGGCGCGGTCTCGGTCGCTGGTCATGTGCTGGTAGATCAGCGCGGCCCGGGTGGTGCTGTGACCCATCCTGGCCATGAGTTCCCGGGTGCTGGCCCCGTTCTGCGCGGCGATGTTGTTGCCGGTGTGCCGGACGTCATGGAAGTGGATATCCCCCGAGACGCCGGCCTTGGCCTTGGCCGCCGTCCAGTCGTCCCGGAAGTTGCTCCGGCGGAGTGTGCCGCCCCGGGGACCGACGAAGAACAGCCCGTCCTGCCCCTTAGCTGCGTGGCGCCCCAGGTGGCGTTCGAGGTCCGGGACGATCAGGTCCGGGAATGAGACCGGGCGGAAGCCGGCACGGCTCTTGGGCGCCTTGGTGATCAGCTTGCCGCTGCTCAGCTCGGCCTGATTCCGGCGGACCCAGAGGATTCGGGCGTCCAGGTCGACATCCCGCCGGAGGAGCGCGGCCAGCTCGCCGAACCGGAGCGTAGTGAACGCGGTCAGCAGCACGAGCGCCCGCCACTGCGGCTGGATGGCCGCGGCAACGGCGTACACCTCGGGGACGGTCAGGACCGGGCGTTCCGGGACGTCGTACGTGTCGGCGCCCTTGACTCGGCACGGGTTGCGCTTGATCAGCTCGTCGTCCACGGCGGTGGTCATGATGCTGCGGAGGAGCTGATACGCCTTGACCACGGTTGGCTCGCCAACGCCCGATTCCAGGAGGCGAGTTCGCCACGTCCGGACCCGGGCCGCCGTGATCTCGGACACGAAGCGCGCGCCGAACGTCGGCTTGATGTGCAGCCGGAGCACGCCCTCGTACCGCTCCCTGGTGGTGTCCTCCAACTTCCGGTCTTTCAGCCACTCGTCGGCGAAGTCACCGAACTTCACCTTCCCGGCGTCCGGGTCGGTCCACTGGTCGCGCTTGATGTCAGCTTCGATGAGCGTCAGCGCGACCTCGGCATCAGTCTTGGTGGGGTACGTCTCCTCACCCGGACGCATCAGGCCGGTGACCGGGTCGGGGTAGCGGATCTGGAAGCGGCCGGACGGGAGCTTGCGGACCGAGCCGAAGCGACGGCGGTTTCCCCTGGAGTTGGCCATCAGGCCACCGCCCGCAGCCGACGCGACCGGATGGCCGGCTGGACGGTGTTCGTGGTCACGTAGTCGGCGAGGGCGCTTTCTGGGATGCGGACGTGGTGGCCGACCTTGACGAAGGTGATGCGGCGTTCCGCGACCAGGCGGCGGGGGAACCGTTCCCCGCTGGTCTCCCAGGTGCCGAGGCGTTCCGCGACTTCCTTGACGGTCAGCAGGCGGTCCATGTTGTTTCCCCCTCTTCTCGCGCGAGTTGTGCGCGCATCTCCTGTCGGTCGGTGGTGTGGCGTTCGTGCAGGTCCCGGGCGATGGTGGCGGCGAGCATGGATTCGCCCGGGGAGTTTCCAGCGCCGGCGAAGGTCCAGTGGGCGACGACCAGGGTCTCGGCTTCGGGGAGGTCGTCCAGGTCGGGGAGGCCGGCGGCGAGGAGGCGTTCCCGGAGTTCGGTGCGGGCTTGGTTGGCGCGGTAGTCGGCGCGGACCTGGCGGAGGACGCCGAGGGTGGTCGAGTAGGTGGGGGACTTGCTGGAGAAGTGGCCGCGGAAGCCGAGCATGTGGGACCAGTGCGCGAGCAGGCGGCCGGGGTAGTGCTGGTCGAGGTCCCAGCAGGCTTCGATCAGCCGGCGGGTGTGGGCGGGCAGGTCGTGACGGTCGAGTTCATGGCGCTCCAGGATGCGGCGGTCCACGGTCTCGGTCGTCTCGGCGGACTTGGTGGCGTACTTAGCGATGTAGGAGGCGACGGCCTGTTCAGTGATCTCCCCGGTTGAGAAGGCGCCGATCGGGCGGACGTCGACCTGCGTGCCCCACTCCAGAACCCGGGAGGGCTGATCACCTCCGGCGGCGACGGGGACACCGGCACGGCGGGCGGCGGCCCGGATCGCAGCATCCAGGAGGGCGACGGTGGCCCAGGCGGGCGGGGGCGTGTCGGGGCCGGCGGGGCCGTCGATGCGGATGACGGCGTGGAAGTGCACGGCGCCCCGGCGCTGGTACTCGGCGACCTTGCCGAACGAAATCTTCGCCTGCTCCTTGAACTCGTACTGGTACAGCCCGACCATCTTCGCCATGGTCCGGAACAGGTAGACGGTGAAGCGGCGCCACAGGTCGGGGGCGTGGTTGTTCCACAGCACGGCGTGCCCGTACTCGTACTTCACCGGGTCGAGCGGCGTGCCGAGCATCGGTGAGCCGGCGGGGTGGGCGTGTCCGCAGCGGCAGGTGCCCTTGTCGGGCTGGTTGTGGACCGGGCCGAAGCTGGGGGCGGTGAGGGTGGCGAAGACCCGGGGGTGGGAGCGGACCGCGACCGGGACTCCCTTGGTGGTGTCTCCGGCGAGGCCTGCGCGAATCAGGTGGAAGGTGTCTGCCGAGTACGTCCGGGCGCAGGAGGGGCAGCGGGAGGCCCGGCGGTTGCCGCAGGCGACCTTGAGGCGTCCGCCGGGTTCGTGGTCGGTGGAGTAGCGGTGCCAGACGGCGCCGGTCGGGGCGTGGGTGAGGGTGCGGAAGCCCTTGAGGTGCATCGGGTTGGAGCAGCCGCCGGTGCGGCGGATCTGGTCCTGGAGGCGGGGCAGGCCACCGCGAGAGGCGAGCCGGGTCAGGTCGGCGAGGGCCAGCCGGTTCGGGAGTTCGTGGAGCACGGGGCATCTCCTGTGGGGAGAGGGCCCCGGAGCCGGGGGGTCGAGCGGCTCCGGGGCGGAGCGGCTCAGGACTGGTTGGCGGGCTTCTGGTGGCGGTCGAGCCACTCTTCGGCGCAGACCTTGTGGACGGGCTTGCCACGGTCGGAGCGCAGGTTGGTGGGCTTCTTGCAGACGCCGCAGGGCTCGGCTTTGGGGGCCCAGTGCTTGGAGTCGCGCCAGTCGAGGAGGGCCATCGGTCAGACCGCCTTGGCGGTGGCGAGCGGGCGGGCGATGGTGCCGGTGCCGTTGCAGGGCTGGCAGTTGACCGGGACGGTGTCGCGGGAGCCGTCGCGCAGACGGACGCCGGTGGCGATGGCGACGGAGGCGAAACCGGAGCAGTTCGGGCAGATCCGGATCGGGGCGTGGTTGTGCTGCGGCATGATGGTGGTCTCCTTCGTGGGCTTCGGTTCGGGAAGGGGTTGCGGCCTCGGGGCGGCGGGATGCTTGGCGGCGTGTTGCCGCCCCGGGGCCGGTCTTTGGATCAGCGGCGGCGGGTCGTGCGGCCGTCGCGCTTGTGCGCGTACATGTCCCGGTCGGCGGAGCTGAGCGCGTCCGTGAGCGAGACGACCGGCAGCTCGGCGATGGGGCAGATGCCCACCGAGGCGGAGGCCGGGAGCGTGAGGCCGGCATACGGGACCGGCTGGTTGAGCGCAGAGCGGAGTTCGGGCAGGCGCGCGGGGGCGTCCAGGGCGACGACGGCGAACTCGTCTCCGCCGAGGCGGGCGGCGATGCCGGTACGGCCGCACCAGGTGGACAGGCGGTCGGCGGTCGCGACGATTACGGCGTCGCCGGCGGCGTGGCCGTGGGTGTCGTTGGTGACCTTGAAGTCGTCCAGGTCGATAAGCAGCACCGAGGCGCGGTCCGGACGGCGTTGGGTCAGCCGGTTGGCGCGGGCGGTGAAGCCGTCGCGGGTGTGGAGCCCGGTGAGCGGGTCACGGCGGGCGGTGGCGAGACGCTGGCTCAGCCAGACGCCGTGGGTGGTCCAGCCGATCAGTGGCACAGCGGCGGCGAAGGCCGTGGGGAGATCCATTGTGGTCCTCCGTGATGGGCGGATGGGGTGGGGTTGCGATCTCCGGGGCGGCGGGATGCTGGCGGCGTGTTGGCCGTCCCCGGGGAGGTCAGAGGCCGAGGCGCTGGGCGCGGGCGGCGGCCCGGTCGAGCAGCTGGTGGATGTCGGCCTGTCGGGTGGTGGGGCGGTCGTTGTACTCGTCCGGGGAGCGGACGGGGCGGCCGGTGGCGTGCAGGATCTCCATCATCTGGACCCGGGCGGTGGTGACGGTGCCGGGGGTGCCGTAGCCGTGGGCGAGGACGGCGGCCTGGGCGCCGAGGAGGCAGACGCGGCCGAAGGAGTCCCACATGGCGCCTTGGAGCCAGCCGAAGGCGTCGATGTAGCGGGAGGTGAGCCGCAGGTGGCCGGCGGCGCTCACCGGGACCGGGCGGGCCGGGCGGTGGGTGATCCGGTCGAGGAGCGTGAGCCGGGGCACCAGGTAGCCGGCGTTCCAGGGCTGGAGGGTGGAGCCGAGCACCGGGACGTACGGGACCGGGATGCGGGCCGGGGCGGGCAGCGAGGCCAAGTAGGACTCGATCTCGGCGACGAGGCCGGAGCCGTCGACGGTGACCAGGGGCGGCAGTCGGATGATGGTCTTCACAGTCAACTCTCCTTTTTGGCTTGCTACTTGTTGGTCTTGTTGACGACGGACACGCCGTCTCGGGTGGTGTTGTCGATCAGTGGGGCGGCGGAGGTGTTGGCGAGGTAGAAGCCGAGGAGGACGAGGGTGGCGACGGCCCACCAGCGCAGTCGCAGGTGCCGGACGATGAGCCAGGCGGCGATCGCGAGGATGACGATGAACGGCAGCTGGATGGTCACCAGGCGGGCCTTTCAGGCGAGTTCGGCGACGAGGGCCGAGGCGAGCGGGTCTTGGACACCGAGGCGGGCACGGAGGGTGGCGGCGTCGATCGGGTTGCCGGTGCGGGTGCGGTGGTCGTCGGCGACCTTGCGGGCGTGGTCGAGTAGGAAGCCCGGGACGGTCGGGGTCGGTGCGGTGGCCGGGGTCGGAGCGTGGGCCGTGGCCGGCGCGGTGGCCGGAGCGGGAACGGGGATGGGCGCCGGTTCGATCGCCGGGACGGCTGCGGGCGGTTCGACGGGTGCCGGTTCGACGGCCGGTTCGGTGATCGGTTCGGGGGCCGGGACGTAGAGCGGCTGGGCGTCGTCGGTCTCGGTGTCGTCCGGTTCGGTCTCCGTGGCCGGGGTTTCGTCGGCAGCGGCTGTAGCGGAGTGGGCGAGCAGGGTTCCGCCAAGGAAGGCGGCGGCGGGCCAGCCGGCGACCAGGACGCGGAGCCAGGCCGGGGCGTTGCCGAGGTCGAGGAGTCCGGCGGTGCCGACGTTGGCGCCGAGGGATGCGGCCAGGGCGATGACGAACCAGCACCAGGCGAGCCGGCGGGCGGTGCCGGAGCGCATCCGGCGCCAGGCGGCGACGAGCAGGAGGTCGACGGACACCGGGTAGGCCCAGGACTTCCATCCGGCCTGTCCGGCGGCTGCGGCGAGGTCGTGCAGGTGGGCGAAGGAGAGTGCGGCGGCGATCACCGCCTGTGCGAGTACGGCGTCCAGCTTGGGGAGTCGGCGCATGGCGGGCTCCGTCAGAGCTGGTTCTTGTCGAGGGCGAAGAAGAGGACCGTGCCGCCGGTCAGCTCCGGACGGCGCTGGGTCAGGTGGTCGATCGCCAGGTTGAAGACGTCGACGCGGGTCATCCCGGGCTTGGGCGTGATGGTGTCCGCGAAGGTGGCGCTGGCGGTCCCGCCGTCCGTGGTCCGCTGGATCGTGAGGACGCAGTGGTAGGTGTCCTGCTGCATTACTGTCTCCTGGGAATTGCGGCCGGGCGGGGCGTTGGTCGTCGGCGGCCCCGACCCGGCAGGCGGGTGCTACTTGGCGTTCGTCGGTCGACGGGTCACGGCGAGGTAGAGGTGTCGCTGGCCGGAGTCCTTGGCGGGGTACTCCTTGGCGGCGTGCACGTGCCACAGCCGGCAGAGGTCGGCGACGACGAACGGGACGTCGTTGACGTCACAGATCACACGGACCTGGATCACAGGGATGCCTCCAGGGCGAGACCGGTGCCGAGGCAGTCCAGGCAGGTGGCCTCCTGGTCGGCGATGCGGTGGCGGCGGGCGCCTCGGCCGGCGTAGACGGTCTCGGTGATCTGGCCGGTCCCCTTGCAGGGCTCACAGGGCGCGGGCTTCGGCGGCGCGGTGCGCTTGCGGGTTGCCACCGGGGTTACCTGTTGCGCTGGGCGCGGTCGGCGGCGGTGCGGGCCTCACGGGCGAGCTGGGCGGCGTCGCGGTCGTCCGGGTTGGCTTCGGCGATGCGCTCCAGCAGATCGGCCTTCTCGGCGAGCAGCGGGCCAGTGTCGGCCTCGTTGTCGCGGACCGCCTTGACGTGGCCGAGGAAGGCGCCGATCTCGGAGATGGAAGGCTTGCGGGACATGGATCTCCTCATGTCAGGGCGTGGTGGGGTAGGGACGTGGCGCGAAGCGGTCGCACCGGCGTGGGGTGAGGTGCTGCTACTTCCCGGGCGAGATTGGGACCAGGTTCGGCGGCGCGGTGAGCCTGCGGGCGGCCACGATGGTCAGCGCTCGTTGCGGCGGTCGGCCCAGAACGTCGATTCGGACAGCGCCGACCACATGGCGTCGTCAGCCTGCTTCAGGTTCGCGTGGGTGCGGGCGATCTCCTCGGGGGAGCCGTGGTCGGCAGCGCGGGCTGCGGCGGCGCCGGCGGTGTTCCGGGCGGCGTGCAGCTGGGCGTACCGGCCGTGGGCTTCGTTCTGCCGGTCGGTCAGCGAATCCTGGTGACGGTTGGAGGAGTTGTCGGAGTTGTTGCGGCGGAACAGGCCCATGGCTGTCTCCTTCGAGGTCTGCTAGGCATGGAGGGGGTAGGGACTTGGCACGAGAGGCCGCGCCGGCCGTGAGATGGGGGGTGCTGCTACTTCCCGAGCGAGACCGGGACCAGACCCGGCGTGGCCGGGCTCGGCGGGACGTTCGCCGGGGTGACGACCTGCGGGCGGAAGGCCGCCAAGCGGTCGATGACGGGGGTCAGGTGCGCGAACTCAGCGCAGCGCTCGGCGACTTCATTCAGCGAGCGGTAGGGCGTGCGGATCTCGGACCACAGTCCGGAGGTGTCACCGGCGACCGCCAGGCCGGGCATGTCCGGGCTAATCCTGGTCGAAGCCGCTACGGCAGTGTCGGAGACATCCCCGAGCCCCATCCTCGCCGTCTCCACATCGTTGACACGGTGGACGGTGCGGTTGGTGAGCTGGGAACGGAGCAGGGTTGCGCCCTTGCCCAGTTCCGAGCCGAAGCGCTGGCCCGCGATCTCCAGGTAGATGCCGGCGGCACGGGCGAGTTGGGCGAGCCGGATCAGCGCGGTGACGAGATGGTTCCGCCGCTCCTCATCAGCCTTACTGGCCACCAGGAAGAGTTCGGCGATCTCGTCCACCAGGACCACGATCGGCACCGGTCGGACCCTCTCCGGCAGGCCCCAGATGTCGGCGGTCACGTCCTCGGCCGCCACCGACCCGGGAACACCCTGGTAGGCGCGGATCAGGTCGTACCGGTCGTCCATCTCGACCAGCAGCGCGAGCAGCAGCCCGAGTGCCTCACCCTGGTCGGTGGCCAGAGCAGAGAGCCGCGGGGCGAACGGGCGCTGTTCGACACCGCGTTTGCAGTCGATGCCCACCAGGGCGACCGGCTGTGGAGCGAGGCCGTGGATCAGGTTGCGGGTGTACATCGACTTGCCGGACTGGTTGGCGCCGAGGTCCAGCCCGTTGGGCGCCTGCCGGTAATCCCGGTAGTGCACGGTGCCATCGGCCCGCATCGCGACCGGAACCCGCAGCAGACCGGACTTGGCGGCGGCCCGGCGCGGCATCCGCACGTTGCGCAGCACATCGAAGCCCACTATCCGCAGGTCCACCACGCCGGGTTTGACCTCCGAGACGTGCACCGCGTGGACCTCCCAGGCGTGCCGCAGGCGTTCGGCGGCATTGACCATGTCCTCGGTCTGCTGGCCGCGGGCGAGCCGGAGCCGGACCCGAAGGCCGGTCGAACTCGCCTTCATGCTGCGGATCGTCGGCGTCGCGGGCTTGGCCGGCTGGTTGGTGGCGGATGAGGCCATGGCGCGCCAGAACGAGGGTTCCACGGTCAGCCCACAGGCCTCCATGACGACCGTGTAGTCGTGCCGGATGCGGTGGATGGCCAGCGGGAGACCGACCGTCGCCCAGTACGTCCGGGGCATCTTGGCCTTGGCGTAGAGGGCGCCGGAGCCGAGAACCGAAGCGGGGGCACCCAGCTCCAGGAGCGTCGTCGTCAGGGCGTCCATGGCGATCAGGCGTTCGCGCCGGCGAGGACCGGGGCGGCGACCGTCACGGCGTCGGCCCGGAAGGCGATGCCCGAGCGCTTCTGACCGTTGAACTCGCTCTCCCACGGCCGGGCGATCAGCCGGGTGAGCGCAACCAGCATGCCCGGCGCGAGCCCCTCCGGGACGCCCGGCTGCGGCACCGTCAGGGACAGGATGTCTGCCTCGCCGTTGGCCACGAACGTGACGTCCAGGGTGACCAGCATCGCGCCGGTCTCGGCGTCCACGGCCGGCTCACCGGTCTGACGGTTCTTGAGCTTCGGACGGGGCGCCTGGGCGACCATCACCAGCGCGGCGGTCGTGTCGACGGGGATGAAGCGCATGTTCTGGCTCCTTCATCGAGCACTCGGGCGAAGGGGCAGCCCGGTGCATCTCCTCTAACGGAGGTGTTCTCATGCACTCATGTACATGAGCTGATGGATAGAAGAGTGCCCGACTCCTGTACATGAGTCAACCCGCCGCGAGAAAGAATCTTGCGACGGGTTGCGAGAGTTGAGCGACAGTCAGTCGCGCGCCGGGAAGTGGTAGTCCAGAACGAACTGGTCAGCGGCCATCACGGTGTCGCAGACCTCGACCACGCGGCCGGCATCGGTGACGGCATCCCGAATGAGGTGGATCACCGGGGACCCGGGGCTCAGCGCCAGTGCGGCCGTCTCCGCCTTGGTGGCCAGCCGGGCCCGGACGGTCTCGGTGAACTCGGCCAAGGTGTGACCGTGCTCCTCCAGCCGTGCGTAGATCCCACCGCCGCCGGGGTTCTCGGCGAACGTCTCCGGGATGTCCTTCACCACGTCCCAGGGCAGGTAGGAGGTGGCTTCCTCGGTCGGTGTCCCGTCGCGGAAGTAGCGTCGCTTGCGGGCCAGCACCTTCGAGCCGGCAGGCACGTTCAGTCGCTCGGCGATCTCTTCCGGGGCGTCGACCGGTCCGACGAAGAGCACGTTCACGGAAGGCTTGCCGCCGGACTGCTCCGCCTCAGCCAGGTAGGCCGCCTTACCCGCGAGCCGGTGTGCGCGCCGGAAGCGGTCCGAGGACTTGCGCTGTACCGGGGGGCGAGAGCGGACAAAGGAGCCCCGCCCGTGATGTGTCTCGATCAGCTGGGTGGTCCGCAGCTCTGCGACCGCCTTGCGGACCGTGCCGGAGGCCACGCCGTAGCGCTCCATGAGCTCGGCCTCGCTGGGGATCGCCGCGCCGGGGGCCAGAACCCCGGATCGGATCTGGGACGCCAGGTCGTCCGCGATCTGCTGGTACTTCGCCTTCGCCGTCGATGCGGCCTCGCCACTCGCCATGGTGTTGGAAGGTCTCCTATTCTCCTGTACATGAGTACCAGGTCCTCGAATCAAGTTTCAACGCCTCTCCACTCCGTGTCCGTGGCTGGGGCGGTGGTGCGTGAGGACGGCCGGATTCTCGCGATTCGGCGGGCTGACAACGGCACGTGGGAGCCGCCGGGCGGAGTGCTGGAACTCTCGGAGACCGTCGAGGACGGCGTACGCCGTGAGGTGTACGAGGAGACCGGGATCAAGGTCTCAGTAGAACGGCTCACCGGGGTCTACAAGAACGTGACCCGTGGCATCGTTGCCCTGGTCTTCCGGTGTCACCCCGAGGGCGGCAGCGAGCAGCTCTCCGACGAATCGACGGCTGTTGCATGGCTCACCCCCGATGAGATCGCTGATCGCATGGGCGAGGTCTACGCCATCCGCTTGCTCGATGCGATCCAGGGCGAGGCGGCTCCGCACGTCCGGACTCACGACGGTCGGGCGCTCATCGATATTCCACAGGCGAGCTGAGGCGGCCAGTCTTCCCGCGGGGACTACTCGTCCGGCTCCAGGGGTGCCGATCGAAGTGAGTGGGGCGTTCAGGGCCACCAGCGTGGGGTGCTCACGACGCGCAAGCCGAGGCGGGCGGCATGTGGGATGAGGATCGGGGCGGGGGCGGGGTGGCTGTTACGAGTTTCGCTACTGGTTCAAGACCTCGCTCCGCTCGGCGGGGCGATGGGCGGAGCCCAGGGGGAAGGCACATCTACGGCGGATCTGAGATCCGGCGTTGATTCCCGGCCTCCTGAACTACTGGAACAGCAGCCTCACACAAGGTTCGGGGTGACCGCGCACAGCGCGGGCGGCGCCGGCCTTCTCCGGCGCGCGCCCCGCCTCCTGTCTGCGCCCCGGCTGGGGCTTCGCCGTCGTCGGCCGCGCCCAAAGGGGCGGAAAGCTAAGGCCGGGGCGGAAACGGAAAGGACCAACTTCCACCCCGCACGACGGAGCGGGGAGAGGGAAGGGACCCCATCAGCCTCCTGCCGGGACCGCCGGCGGGCAGCGTGCGCGAGAGCCTTGGGGCGCTGCCCCAAACCCCGGCCCTCCTCGGAGGGGACCAGAGGCAGGCACACGGGTGCAGCTTCGACGGGGTGATCGTGGATGGGTCGCGGGAGGCCCCCTCATCGACCGGCCACCCAAGGGCGTACCCGGAACCTCCAGGGGCCGCCAAGGCCAAGCGCACGCGTCACAGGGTGAGCCTTGGCGGCCCCAGGAGATCCCGGGTGCGGCGAAGCTGCCCGATCGAGGAGGGGACCACCCGCTCAGGCACCAGTACGCCTGCGGCGCCAGGAAGCGCAGTTGCCCTGGCTGATGGGCGATATCTGGCCATGTCTGAGAGGACAGTCTGAGGACAGCCTGAGGACACTCAGAGGACGCGTGACCAGAAACGATGCTCCCAAATAG
Source organism: Kitasatospora sp. NPDC096077 (assembly GCF_040303245.1). Taxonomy (NCBI): domain Bacteria; kingdom Bacillati; phylum Actinomycetota; class Actinomycetes; order Kitasatosporales; family Streptomycetaceae; genus Kitasatospora; species Kitasatospora sp. NPDC096077. Next base: position 38,825 of record NZ_JBEOSV010000073.1, read on the forward strand.
GAAGCGGGTTTCTTCCCAGATGAGAAGCAGTGCAGCTCACCGGCCTGCCGCTGTTTCTCGTGATTTCGCATGCACGGTTTCTGTGCATGGGGTGCTCGTGTCCCAATTCGACTGGAGGGCTGGACGGTTATGACAGTGACCCAGTTAACGTCTCTAGCGTCGGTCGCATGGCCGAAACGAAACATGCCCGCCGGCCGCAGGCTGGAGACCATCGACGGCACGGGCGGGCATTGGATGCCCAAGGAGACACCCGACATGAGTCTGACCTTTCACCCGCATGCCTTGTCAACCCCCGAACCCGGTCGACTGGTGGTTGCTGTGGTGATCATCATTGCGATCTTGAAGGTTCCATCCGATCTTCTCCCCACGGCTCTGGCGGCACTTGCCGGGACTCTGGCGGCGCTGCTTGGGACGCCTGTCACGCCGCGCGAGCCACGTCGTTGATTCGCTGGGGCCGCGTGCCATAGCCGTGCCAGAACGGGCGGTACGTGGCGGTGAATCGCAGGCGCCGGCGGCGGGGTGATCCAGGAACCGGCAGGGTGGCTGAGCCGCAGGTCACGCCGGGTGTCGAACGCGTGTCCTTGTAAAGCGGGGGTCGTCGGTTCGAACCCGACAGGGGGCTCAGTGCTGGAACGCCGGAAGGGCCGGCCCGATCGTCATCGGGTCGGCCCTTCCGGCGTTGTGGGGGTCAGTCGGGCGGGAGGGTGAGGGTGGCGAGGGCGCCGCCGGCGGGGTGGTTGGTGAAGGTGAGGGTGGCGCCGATGACGCGGGTGTGGCCGGTGGCGATGGTGAGGCCGAGGCCGTGGCCGCGGCCGCGTTCCGGGGCGTTGGTGCGGAAGCGCTGGGGGCCGTGGTGGAGGAGGTCGTCGGGGTAGCCGGGGCCGTGGTCGCGGACGGTGATGCGGCGGCCGTCGACGTGGAGTTCGACCGGGCCGGCGCCGTGGCGGTGGGCGTTGAGCAGCAGGTTGCCGAGGATGCGGTCCAGTCGGCGCAGGTCGGTGCGGACCTGTTGGCCGGTGGTGTCGGCGGCGATCTCGACGGCGACGTCCAGGCCGGTGAGGGTGACGGTGCGGCGGACGGCGCGTTCCAGCGGGACGGCGGAGAGGTCGGGGGACTCGACGTCGGCGTCCAGCCGGGAGACCTCCAGCAGGTCCTCGACCAGGGCGCGCAGGGCCTGGACCCGGTTCTGCACCAGTTGGGTGGGGCGGCCGGGCGGCAGCAGTTCGGCGGCGGTGACCAGGCCGGTGAGCGGGGTGCGCAGTTCGTGGGCGACGTCCGCGGTGAAGCGCTGTTCGTCCGCCAGCCGGCGGTGCAGGGTGCGGGACATCAGGTCGACGGCGGCGGCGAGGTCGGCGACCTCGTCCTTCCCGTCGACGAGTTCGCCGATCCGGGTGTCGGTGCCGCCGGCCGCGATGCCCCGGGCGGCGGTGGCGGCGGTGCGCAGCCGGCGGCTGATCCGGTCGGCGACCAGCACGCCGGCCAGCACGGTGGTGAAGACCGCGGCGACGACGGTGATCAGGATGATCCGGTCCAGGTCGGCGATCGCCCGGCGGTCCTGGGTGAAGTCCAGCCGGACGGAGAGCACCCCGCCCCGGACCGGGCCGGCCGCCCACATCGCCTCGCCCTGGGCGTCGGTGGCGAGCAGCGAGCCCTGCCGGCCGCCGGCCGCGAGCTCGTGCAGCCGGGTGGGCAGGACGGGGTCGTCGAGGGCGGCGCCGGGGACGGCCATGCCGCGGCCGTAGTCGGTCAAGGCGGTGCCGAGGGCGGTGAGCGCCGAGGACCGGGCCTGGTCGACGTGCTGACGGATCATCGCCTGGTGGACCAGCAGGCCGACAGCCACCGCGACCAGGACGGAGATGGCGGCGACGGCGGTGGCGATCTGGCGGCGCAGGGTCATGCGGGACGTCGCAGCTTGTAGCCGAAGCCGCGGACGGTCTCGATCCGGCCGGAGCCGATCTTGGCGCGCAGTCGCTGCACGTGGACGTCCACCACCCGGGTGTCGGCGCCCCACTCGTAGTCCCAGACCCGTTCCAGCAGCACGGAGCGCTCCAGCACGATGCCGGGCGCGGCGGTGAACTCCAGCAGCAGCCGCAGTTCGGTGGGGGTGAGCGGGACGAGTCGGCCGTCCACCCGCACCTCCATGCTGTCGGTGTCCACCTGGAGGCCGTCGAGGTTGCGGACGGCGGGGGTGGCGGCAGCGGGGGTGGCGCCCGGGGCGGCAGGCGGTGGGGCGTCCGCGGCGGCGGACGGAGGGGCGGGCGGGGGTGGGGTGCTCGACGAAGGAGCGGTCGGGGCGGGTGCGGTCGGCGGGGCCACCGGGACGCGGCGCAGCACCGTACGGATCCGGGCGACCAGCACGGCGCTCTCGAACGGTTTGACCACGTAGTCGTCCGCGCCCGCCTCCAGGCCGGACACCACGTCCACCGGGTCGGTGCGGGCCGACATCATCAGGATCGGCAGCTGGCTCTCCTCCCGGATCCGGCGGCAGAGGCCGACCCCGTCGAGCAGCGGCAGCATGACGTCCAGCAGCAGCAGGTCGGGGCGGACGGCGTGGAAGGCCTCCAGCCCCTCCAGGCCGTCGGCGGCGGTGGTGACCGGGAAGCCGTAGCGCTCCAGGGCCATCCGGGTCGCCTCCCGGATCACCTCGTCGTCCTCGACGAGCAGGATGTGCGGCTGGGCGGGGGCGGCTGCGCTGGTCATCGCTTGGCTTCCGGTTGGACGGCGGGGGCGGACGGCTGGGGGGTGGGCTGGGCGGAGCGTGCGGGCGGGACGACCGCGCCCGGGCCCGGTTTCGGCCCGGCGGTGGGGCGCGCCGGGGCGGGTGCCCGGTCGGCGCCGGTGACGGACGGCTGGTCGCCGCCCGGTTCGGCGGACGGGAGCGGGCCGACGCCGTCCACCTGTCGCTCGACCAGGGTGAGCCGACTGCCGTCCCAGTGGTAGCGGCTGGTGGTCCGGGTGGAGAGGGTGGTGGACTCGTACAGCAGCAGGTCGGAGTCGACGGTCGCGGCGCCGAACTGCGGCTGCACCTGGACCCGCAGGATCGGCAGGACGCGGTCGCCGGCGAGGGTGTAGACGTGCAGCACCACCTGCCCGGGGGTGGTGACGACGGTGATCAGCTCGGGCCGTCCGTCGCCGGTGAGGTCGCGGAACTCCGGGGCCCGCACCCCGCAGTCGGCGCAGGAGTCGAGGGCGCGCCGTTCCTCCGTGCTCACCGCCGGGTCCTTGGTGAGGAGGGCGCGGACGTCGACCGCGGTGAGGTCGCGCCCGGGGACGGTCAGGTCGGGGACGGGCTGCGGCGGGGCCTGGGTGGTGGAGCCGGCGGCGGGCGGGGTGGTCGGCGGCGGGGCGGTGGCCAGGTCGGGCCAGAGCGGTTTGGCGGACGCCGGCGGGGTGACCGCCGAGCGCGGACCGTCGTCCCGCAGGCCGCCGGGGGCGGGGCGGCCGAAGGCCAGGACGCCGAGGACGGTCAGCACGGCCAGGGCGGCGAGGGCGGCCGCGGACACGGCGCCGGGGCGGCGGCGGAGCGGGGGCGGTGGCGGGGGCGGGGGTGCCACGGTCGGTGCTCGTCCTCCTCGTCCGCGGTGGTGCGGTGGTCGCTGCGGTGCTCTCTGTGGGTCCCGGGGGTCCCGGGGGTCCCGGGGGTCCCGGTGGTTCCCATCATTCTCGTGGTTCCGGTTGTAGCGGTTCTGCTCCGCCGGTGGTGGTAGGTCGCCCGGGCGGCGACCGGCGGTTCCGCCCCGGCCCGGTGGTGCCACCCCGCCCCGGCCCGGTGGTGCCACCCCGCCCCGGCCCGGGCGAGGGCCGGGTCAGGCCGGGTCCGCCAGGACGATGATGTTGTCCGTCCAGTGGCCGTCCGGGCCGATCCGCCCGCCGCAGGTGATCAGCCGCAGTGCGGGCCCGGGGGTGTCGCCGTAGACCGTGTCGGTGGGGAAGCGGTCCTTGCTGGCCTGGATCAGGCTGCGGACCTTGAAGTCCACGGTGCCGCCGTCCGCGCGCCGGATCCGGAGCAGGTCGCCCGGGTGGAGTTCCGGGAGGTGCTGGAAGACCGCCGGGCCGTGCTTGGTGTCGAGGTGCCCGATCAGGACGGCGGGGCCGTTCTCGCCCGGGGTGGGGCCGTTGCGGTACCAGCCGACCTCGTCGGCCCGGTCGGCGGAGGGCACCTGGACGGTGCCGTCGGTGTTCAGGCCGAGGTCGGTCACCGGGGCGTCCACCTTGATGGCGGGGATCAGCAGGCGGGTGGGCGGGGAGGCGGTGCGGGCGCGGTCGGTGGTGGTCGGCGCACCGGTCGGCGTGGTGGGGGCGGTGGCGGCGGGCGCCGGGTCGTGGCCGGAGGTCTCGATCCGCACCACCGGGGTGTCCCGCCCGGAGAGGGCGAGCGAGACACCGAGGGTCAGGCAGAGCAGGCCGGCCGTGCCGAAGACGGTCCGCTGCAGGACGTTCGGGCCGGGCCGGGCGGCGCGCCGCCGCCCACGGGCGCCCCGCCGGTCGCCCGCAGGCCCGTCGGTGCGCCGCCCGTCGGTGCGCCGTCGGCCGGTCCCCCCGCGGTGTGTTGCCCCC
>NZ_JBEOSV010000074.1:0-42778 GCF_040303245.1 Kitasatospora sp. NPDC096077
GCCCCTCAAACGCGCCCAACACCGCAACTGGCCACCACCCGCTCCGGCCACCGTCACGATCACCAGAGCGAGCACGACCTAAGTCACTGGCATTGCACCTAGGCCCTGTCCTACCTCTTACTTCACGGCCTCGCCGGACTTCGCCCAGTTGTCGTGCAGCCGGTCCAGGTAGGACTGCGCCTGTGGGCCGATCTTGACGCCCCGGGCGAAGGCGAGCATGTTGCCCGCCCCGGCGTTGTAGCCGAGGGCGAGCAGTTCGTCCTTGTTCAGCGGGGCGCCGATCCGGCCGGGGAGCTGATCGGCGAGGTCGTGGAGGTGCCAGGCGGCGGCCTGGACGGCCAGGTTGCGGTCGTCCGGCAGCTCCTCCCAGTGGCGGGAGGCGAACGGGCGGCCCGGCTTGGTGTCGTCGAAGGCGGCGCGGTGCATGTTGGCGATGCCGAAGGAGGCGTCCGGCTTGCCGCGCTGCCAGGCCCGTTCGAAGTCCGGGTCGTGCGGCTTGTACGACTCGTTGTAGAGGATCGCCATCAGCAGCTGGGGGTTGACCCCGGCCTCGGCGGCGTACTGGCGCACCGGTGCCGCGTAGTCGGCCGGGTCGTAGCGGCCGGAGGGCTTGGAGGCAGTCGCTGACGGGGCCGTACCCGGGGCGGCGCCGGACGACGGGGAGGCACCGGCGGAGGGTGACGCGGAGGACGCCGCCGATCCGGCCCCGGGCTCGTGGCCCCCGCTGCGGACGATGCCCCAGCCGGCCGCGGCCAGGACGCCGATCACGATCCAGCGCCCCCAGCGCGGTCCCTTCTGCTCCTCGCCCACCGCTGCCGGTCCCTCCCCGTTCGCCCGTCATCCAGTTCGATCACCGTACGGTCGACCGTGCCTCCCGGGGGGCACGTCCGGTCCTATTCGGCGGACTTGTGGTCCCCGTCGAGGTTGCGCAGGAAGTCCTTCGCCTTCTCGACGCCGGTGTCGATCTGCCCGCTGTACTTGCCGTCCGTGCGGTCGTCGATCGCGTCGCCGACCTTCTCCAGGCCCTGCCCGAGCACGCCGCTGTGCTCACGGGCGAGGTCGGTGGCCTTGTCCGCGAGGTTCTTAAGACCTTCAAACATGGTGACGCTCTACTCCTCTGATGCGTTCCTGTTGGTGTGCCGACGTGGCGGGGATCATGGTCATCTTAACGACGGCCCGCCGGTCGGTCCGCCGTCGCGGATCGGCGGCGGGTGACTTTGCTGAAATGGGTTTGTATGCTCCACACCAGCCTCTACGGGCCTGTAGACGGCGGGTACCGCCACAGGACGGATGGCGTCCCGGCACGAGCGGTGGCGCGGTCGCGCCGCCACCGCCGCAACGATCGAGGGAAGTGCGCATGGCCGGCCAGCGGGCGAGAACGCCGTACCAGGACGCGGGACCTCGCACCGAGGACCCCGCCGTGCCCGCCCAGCGCTCCCGCGCGGCCGGCGGCGACCCGGACCGGTCGCGGGAGGCCCGCGCCCAGCGTGCCGGGGCCTCGCGCCGCAGGCAGCAGGCCCGTCGGCGCGGCGGACTGGTGGCCCTGTTCGGGGCGGTCGGGCTGCCGTTGCTCGGCGGGATGGCGGACGAGCTGGGCGGTCCCGGGGTCGGCATCCTGTTCGCGGTCGGCGCGGTGCTCGGCACCGGCATCGCGGCCGCGCTGTGCAGCCGGACCGGGCGCTGGTGGGTGGTGACCGGCGCCCCGCTGGTGGTGCTGCTCAGCGCCTCGGGCGTGGAGTTCGCCGCCAACCCGGAGAAGTACCAGGGCAAGGGCCTGGGCACCGGCGCGGTGCGCTGGGTGGTCGGCGCGTTCCCGGTGATGGCGGAGGCGGTGGCCGTCGCGCTGCTGGTGATCGTGGTGCGCGTGGTGCTCGACCGGCGCAGGCCCGCGAGGGCGGCCGGTGGCCCGAACGGAAGGGGCCGCCGTGGTTGAGCGCCCCGACCGCCCCCGACGACCCGGCCCGTCCAAGCGGCCCCGTGGCCGGAGCCCGCGCCGCGGTTCGGTCCCGCTGACCGTGGCCGGCCGCACCCTGGCCTGCACCGTCTCGGTCGCCGTGCTCGGTGCCAGCGGCTTCACCTGGTACGAGTACCGCAGCCTGGACGACGGCATGATCAAGTCCGGCGCGCTGAGCGAGGCGAAGAAGAACGCCCCGGCGCACCTGGACAAGTCCGTCAACCTGCTGCTGATCGGCCTGGACAGCCGCAAGGACATGGACGGCAACGACCTGCCCAAGCAGTTCGTCGAGGACGAACTGCACGCCGGTTCCAGCGAGATCGGCGGCTACAACACCAACGCCCTGATCGTGCTGCACATCCCGGCCAACGGCGGCAAGGTCACCGCGCTCTCCGTCCCGCGCGACGACTACGTCCAGACCGTCGGCGCCGACGGCAAGATGCACAAGATCAAGGAGGCCTACGGCATCGCCAAGGAGGCCGCCGAGGCCAAGCTCACCGGCAAGGGCCTGTCCAAGGCCGACCTGGAGCGGCAGAGCCGGGAGGCGGGCCGGTCGGCCACCATCCAGACCGTGCAGAGCTTCCTGGACGTCCCGATCGACCACTTCGCCGAGGTCAACCTGATCGGGTTCTACGACATCGCCAAGGCGGTCGAGCCGATCCAGGTCTGTCTCAACCACCCGGTCGACGATCCGATCATCGCCCGGACCGCCACCCACGAGGGCGGCGGCACCGGCCTCAAACTCCCCGCCGGGATCAGCTCGCTGGACGCCGCGCAGGCGCTCTCCTTCGTCCGTCAGCGCCACCACCTCACCAACGGCGACCTCGACCGCACCCACCGGCAGCAGGCGTTCATCTCCTCCGTCGAGTACAAGCTCAAGCAGCAGGGCATCCTCAACGACTTCGGGCAGATGCAGAAGCTGTTCGGGGTGGTGAAGAAGGACGTCGTGATCGACAACGAGTGGAACATCCTCGACTTCGCCCAGCAGGCGCCCAACCTCACCGGCGGCAACGTCGAGTTCAACACCCTGCCGATCACCGGGTTCAAGACCGTCGGCGGGCAGGAGGTCAACACCGTCAACCCGGACCTGATCAAGAAGATCGTCCGGCAGCTGTTCAACCGGGACCAGACGCCGGCCGCCCCGGCCCAGGCGGCGTCCGGCGCCGCCCCGAGCGAGACGGCGGCCCCCACGCCCTCGGCCGGCGCCGCGCCCAAGTCCGTGGTCGACGTCAACGCGGCGGCGGGGGCGGGTGCCGCCTCCACCGAGTCCAAGGCCCTGGTCGAACTCGGCTACCAGGCGGGCCGGATCGGCGACGCCCCGGCCCGGACCCGTGCCACCACGGTGACCTACGGCAGCGGCGCCAAGGCCGACGCCCAGGCGCTCGCCGGCCGTTACGGCGTCACCGCCGTGCCGTCCTCGGCGGTCGCGGCGGGCCACGTGGTGGTCACCCTCGCCGTCACCCGGACCCCGAGCCCCACCCCGGCCGCGCCCTCGGCGGGCGCCTCGGCCCCGGCCGACGGCTCGGCCGACCCGGCCGCGGGGCTGCCGATGCAGGGGCCGGCGGTGAAGGCCGGCGGGATCCCCTGCGTGGACTGAGCCGGGGGCCGACCGGCTCGGTCGTTCCGGTCGGTTCTGTCGTTCCGGTCAAGTCGCCTCCGGGCGGGGTGCCTTCGTGCCGTGGACGGCGGTGTACTCGGCGGCGAGCCAGGGCGCCAGGTCGTCGATGAGGGCGGCCAGCACGGCGTGGTCGGTGGTGGGGGTGCGGGCGACGGCCGCGGCCAGGCGCATCTGGTCGGCGCGGTCGGGGTAGTGGGCGGCGAAGGCCTCCGCGGAGGCGGTGAGGTCGCTGGTCCAGCCGTTCCAGCGGGGCATGACCAGGGTGAAGCCGGTGCGGACCAGCCGTCGGGACACGGCCCGGCTGAGCGCTCGGAGTTCCCCCTCGGCAGCGGCGGCGCCCGGCCTCCCGCCGCCCGGCCTCGCGGCGGCCAGCCGCTCGCGCCAGCGGGGGAGCGCGAGCGCGAGGTCGCCGTTGGTCTCGCGGGCGAGCAGCGAGGTCGGGCGGTAGCGGGGGAGTCGCCCGGCCAGGTCCTCACCGAGCAGCGGGGTGCACAGACAGGCGAGGAACCAGCCCAGGTCGTGCCGCTCCAGCTCGCTGAGCAGCGTGGTGGTGTCGAACAGCAGCACGCCGACGCCGTCGACCTGTGGGAAGGCGGCGTCGAGCGCGGCTTCGAGGGCGTCGGCCGCGGCCCGGTCGTCCGGGGTGGGCGGGCGGTGCAGGGCGAGCAGCAGGTCGAGGTCGGAGACGCCGGGGATCGCGGTGCCGCGCGGGATGCTGCCGTACAGGTAGGCGCTGTGCAGCCGGGCGGGGCCGAAGGCGGCGGCGATCCGCGCCCGGGCGGCGTCGACCACCGGGGCGTACTCCGCCGGGACCCGCTCCAGCGAGCCCTCCCGCGCGATGCAACCGTCCTCGTCCAGTCCCGTTCCGATCATGGGGGCACTGTGCCCGTTCGCCGGGGTGACGGCCAGCGAATATTGCGCGCAGTTGACGTCGGGTCGGATTGTCAGTGCCGTGTGCCAGCATCCATCGCACACGAACACGAAGGGAATTCCCATGGGCACCTGGGACATCGGTCATTTCGACAACGACACCGCGGCGGATTTCGCGGGCGAGCTCGACGAGGCCGCCCCGGGCGAGCGGGTGGAGCTCGTCCGGGCGGCGCTGGAGCGCGCCGCCCGGGGGCCGGAGTACCTCGACGGTGACGAGGGCGTGGCGGCCGTCGCGGCCGCGGCGCTGGTCGCCGCGCAGTGCCCGGGCGGTCCGGCGGTGACGACGGCGTACGGCCCCGACGAGCCGATACCCGCGCTGCCCGCCGGGTTGCGCCCGCTCGCGGTGGCGGCGTTGGACCGGGTGGTGGCGGAGGAGTCGGAGTCGGCCGAGCTCTGGGAGGAGTCGGGCTCCGGCCCGGCCTGGCGGCAGGGGATCCGCGCCCTGCGCGAGGTGCTCGCGCAGGGCGTCCCGGCGGGTGCGGGTGCGGCGGAGGGTCAACTCCGCTTCGTGGCGGACCAGTAGACGAGCGCGGCGAGGCTGGTGGCGGCGCCGAGCAGGCAGACGGCGGTCCAACCGCCGTGGTCGTACGCCACGGTGGAGGCGATCGCGCCCGCTCCGCAGCCGGCGGAGTAGAGCAGCATGTAGCCCGCGGTCAGCCGGCTCCGGGCCTCGGGACGGATTTGGTAGAGGAGGTGTTGGTTGACCACGTGCACGGACTGGAGGCCGTAGTCGATCACGATCACGGCGAGCACCAGCCACCACACCGAGTGCGGCAGCAGCGCGGCCGGGAGCCAGGCGACGAGCATGGCCGCCAGGCCGATGCCGGCGGTGCGTTCGGCGTGGCCGCGGTCGGCCTGGCGGCCCGCGTACCCGGCGCCGAGGGCTCCGGCGGCCCCGGCCAGCCCGAACAGGCCGATCTCGGTGTGGCTGAGTTCGAAGGGCGGTGCGGCGAGCGGCAGGACCATCGGCGTGAGCAGGACGGTGACGGAGGTGAAGGTGAGCAGGGCGAGCACGGCCCGGACGCGCAGCACGCGCTCCTCGGCGAACAGCGTGAACACCGAGCCGACCAGCCGCAGGTAGCCGGACCGTCCGGTGATCCGGTCGGCGGCGCGGCGGCGCTCGGGCGGGAGGGCGGCCGCGACGGCGAAGGCCATCGCGCCGGTCGCGACGGCGGAGACCAGGTAGACGGCGCGCCAGCCGGCCAGGTCGCCGATCGTCCCGGCCACGGTGCGGGCGAGCAGGATGCCGACCACGATGCCGCTGGTGACGGTGCCGACCACCCGGCCCTGGTCGCCGGGTGCGGCGAGCGAGGCGGAGTGGGCGACGACCACCTGGGCCACCACCGCGAGGACGCCCACGGCGGCCATCGCGGCGAGCAGCAGCGGGGCGGAGGGGGCGAGCGCGACGGCGAGGAGGGCGAGCACGGAGAGGGCGAGTTGGGCGGTGGCCAGGGTGCGGCGGTCGACGTGGTCGCCGAGCGGGACGAGCAGCAGCAGGCCGATCGCGTAGCCGACCTGGGTCAGGGTGCCGACCAGGCCGATGGCGGCCGGGTCGATGCCGAAGTCCCGGGCGATCAGGTCCAGCAGCGGCTGGGAGTAGTAGACGTTGGCGACGGCGAGGCCGCAGGTGACGGAGAGCAGCCAGGCGACGGCCGGTGACAGGCCGGGGGTCGCTGGGGCGGCTCCGGCGGAGGAGGTGGCAGAGCTGGAGGTGGTGTCGGAGGTGGCCAGGTCCGGGTGGCTGGGGGAGGTCATGGGCGGGAACCCCTCGATGGGCAGCAGTGGTTTCAAAGCGCTACCGCTTCACCCTGGCATATCCTGGTTTCAATAAGCAACCGCAAGTCCGGCGGTACGCTGGGCGCCGACCGGCTGAGAGGTGGAAAGACGTGCCGAAACGCACCACGCACGAGGAATCGGCCTGCCCGGTCGCCCGCCCGCTCGACGTGGTCGGCGACGGCTGGACGCTGCTGATCGTCCGTGACGCCTTCGACGGGCTGCGCCGCTTCGGGCAGTTCCAGAAGAACCTGGGGCTGGCGAAGAACATCCTCTCGGCGCGGCTCGCCAACCTGGTCGCCAACGGCGTGTTCGAACTCGCCCCGGCCGCCGACGGCAGTCCGTACCAGGAGTACGTCCTCACCGAGAAGGGGCGCGCCCTGTTCCCGGTGATCACCGCGTTGCGGCAGTGGGGCGACCAGTGGTTCTTCGCCGAGGACGAGCCGCGGGCTCGGCTGGTCGACCGCGCCTCGGGCGCACCGGTCGCCCCGGTGGAGGTGCACGCGGCGGACGGGCGGCTGCTCGGACCGGAGGACGCGAAGGTGCTGCTGCCCTGAGACGTGCCGCCGCCACCGGCCGACGGTCGGACGGTGGCGGCGGGGGAGCCGGGCGCGGGCCCGGGTCAGGGTGTGGTGCCGGATGAACCGTTCTCGCGGGGTGTACCGGGCGTACCGGGCGCACTGGTCGGGCCGGTGACGCCGGTCGCCGCCGGGCAGGGCGGCAGGGTCGACGGGGCCGTGGTGGCGCAGGTCGCGAGGGGCGCCTTCGGCGCGGTGTTGACGGGCGACTTCGGCGTGGTGGTCACCCCGGTCGCGGTACCGCCGGTGGCCGTGGCCGTGGCCGCGGTCGTGGCGGTCGTCGCCGTCGGGGGCTTGGTGGTCGGGGTGCCGGTCGGCGTGCCCGGACCCCCGGCGGACGACGTACCGGCGGAGGTGCCGGTGGACGCGGCCGAGGTCTCGGCGGTCGCCGAGTGCTCGGTCGGGCTCGCCGGGGAGGAACCGGTGGAGGTGGTGGCCGAGCCGGTCCCCGTCGAGGTCCCGGTGGACGTCGACCCGGAGGAAGCGGTCCCGGAGGACGTGGTCGCACCCGAGGACGTCGATCCGGAGATGGCCGTGCCCGACCCGGTCGCCGTTCCGGTCCCGGACGAGGCGCCGGAGGAGCCGGACGTGGACGGTGCCATGGACGTGGTGGACGTGGACGCCGTGGAGGTCGAGGCCCCCGCCGTCGGCACGGTCGGTTTCCACGGCACCGGCGGCGGCACGCCCGGGACCAGCGGACCCGTCGGCGGACCGACGTGCCGGTCCACCACGTCGACCCGCCCGGTCAGCCGGGAGAACCAGCCGCCGGTCTCGACGTTCACCAGGACGATCTCGGTCACCGCCCGCGGCGCCGGCACCACCACGATCAGCGTGGTCGGCTGGAAGCCCGCCCAGGCCTTGCCGGTGTACGTGGCGTCGCTGATCAGCACCGGCGGCTTCAACGGGTTGCCGCAGGCGCACCGCACCCGGGGCACGCCCTGGGCGTCCACCAGCACGGCGGTGCCCGCCTGCAAGGCGGACTGGAACTCGACCACGGCGCCGCTCTTGTAGCTGTGATTGGTCACCCGGGTGTCCGCCCGCAGGTACGCCGAGGTCAGCGAGCGCAGGTAGCCCGGGACGGCGGACTGCTCGATGCCGGCCGCCGAGGCCCAGGCCTGCCCGGCCTCGCCGCTCTGCACCATGCCGATCAGCCGCTCGGTGTCACAGCTGGGCCGGCTCATCGTCCCGCCGTACAGCCCGGCGGAGCTGCCCTCCACGCTGTGCAGGACGGCCGGCGAGGCGCTCCTCGGCACGCCGCCCGGCTGCGCCGTCGCCGTTCCGGTCGGGGCCGTGCCGGTGGGCGCGGGGGCGGGGGCGCTCATCCCCTGGGTTTCCACCGAAGGGGTGAACGGGTCCGGACCGGCGTCGGCCGGGGCCTGCAGGGCCACCTCGTTGGCGGTCGGGACGGCCTGGTTCTTGCCGCCCTGGTTGGTGACGACCAGCACGGTCGCCACCACGGCCGCCACCACCACGCCCGCCGCCACCGACAGGGCCTTCCCGGAGCGCCACCAGGGCGTGCCCGGGCCACGGCCGCCGTCGCCCGCACCGCCGGAGGCCGGCCCGGACGGTCCCGAGGGCGGCGGTACGGACGGCGGTCCGGATCGCCCGCCGCCCGACGGCGAACCGGCCAGCGGGCCGGACGGCGGACCGGAGGGCGGTCCGTGGGGCGGCTCGCTCGGCGGCCCGGGGGGAGGTGGTTGGGAACTCATCGAGGCTCCGTTTCGCAGGCGGCCGGGGGGAACGGCCGACACGGGAGGCTCCTGCCACTGGGTTCCATTTCTCCCCCCGTACCCCGTTCGCCGCAACAGCAGGTGGCACCGCCGTCGCCGAGCGTGCCGTGCGGTGGTCGGTCACCCTGGGAACGGACCGGCGCCGTTCGGCGACCGGGATCCGTTCCCAGGGGTCGAGCACCGGGATCCGGTCACCAGGACCCGAGCAGAGGGACCCGAGCAGAGGAACCCGTGCAGCGGGATCCGAACAGCGGGATCCGAGCAGAGGAGGCGGTATGCAGCAGCCCACCACCACCACCGCGGCGGCCGGCCCGCCCGGAGCCGTCCGCGGTTGGCTGGACGCGCTCGCCGTGGTGCTGGCCGGGCTCGTCGCGATGGCGGCGGTGGCCGCACTCGGCCTCTGGCTGGCCGGCGCCGACGACCTGCCGGAGGGCGGCTTCCCGCCCGTGCTCGCCGCGACGCTGGCGCTGGCCGTCGGCGGATCCGTCCAACTCGACGGCGGCGCGGGCAGTTTCGCCGCCGTGGACGCCGGGGTCAACGCGATGCCGCTGACCGTCTCCCTGGTCGGCGCGGTGGTGATGGCCGAGGTGTTCCTGCGTCAACTGCGCTTCCGCGCGGTCGCCGGGGGCGGCGAACTGCTCGGCCGGATCGCCCGGGTGGTGGTGCTCTGGCTGATCGCGCTGGTGGTGATCACCGTCACCGCCAAGCACACCTTCACGGTCGAGATCGGCGGCAGCCTGGCGCAGACCATCGGCGGTGCGCTCGGGCTCACCCCGGACATCGGCTTCCACGCGGAGGGCGCCACCACGATCGGCATCGGGCTGGCCTGGCTGCTGCTGGTGTTCGCGGCGGTCTTCGCGGTGTCCCGGCGGGCGCCGCTGCCGCGCGGGCTGCTGCGCTACCAACTCGCCGTCCGGCCAGCCGCGTTCGCGCTCTGGACGGTGCTGCTGGCCTACCTGGCGATCGGTGCGGTGGCCGGGGTCGTCACGGCGATCGTGCACGGCAACGCCCGGCAGATCCTGGCCGTGCTGCTGCTCGCGCTGCCCGACCTGGTCTGGCTGGCCTTCGGCATCGGCCTCGGCGCCACCTGGTACGGCCACCTGGTCGGCGCGCTCGGACTGCCCGTCCCCAAGCCGCTCAGCGCGGTGCTGCGCGCCCCCGGTGGGAAGCAGGCCACCATCGACCTCGGCACCCTGGCCGACCACGACGCGCGCAGCTGGTGGCTGCTGCCGCTGGCCGCCGTCCTGCTGATCGCCGCCGCCTTCCTCGCCGCCCGCCGCTCCCCGCGCACCGTCCGGCTCTGGCAGCACGCCGTCCGCTTCGCGCTGGCCACCGCCGTCACCGTGCTGCTGATCGGCCTGTGGACCCGGATGGACGCCGACTACGGGCTGTCCGTGCTGGGCGTCGGCCTGGGCCAGGGCGGGCTGGGGGACCTCCTCGGCGCGGTGCTCGGCGGCGACAACCCGGTGGCGGCACTGGGCAGCGGCAGCCTGACGCTGCGCCCGGCGCTGTGGACGGCGGTGCCGCTGGGGGCGGGCTGGGGGCTGGTGACCGGGGCGGTCGGGGCGCTGCTGGCGGCCCGGGTGCGGCACCGCGGCGAGGTGACGGAGGAGACCGGCGGCTGACGGGGGCGGGCGGCGGCGTCCGGCGCGGCGGGCCGGTGGTCGTGCGGTCGTCGTGCTGTGGCGACGTGACCCGCCTCAGAGCAGTCCGGCGAGCAGGACGACCGCCGCCGGGACGGCCTGGGCGAGGGCACCGCGCCACACCCTGGGCTCCGAGACGAACAGGGTGATCCCGCCGGCCACCATGAAGGCGGCGATGTAGAGGATCACCGGCCGTCCCGACCCGGAGTGCCCGGTGTGCAGCAGGACCAGGCCCGCGACCAGGCCGAGCGCCAGGAACAGGTTGTAGAAGCCGACGTTGAACCGCCACAGCCGCACCTCCGGGGCGTCCGCCGTGCTGCCGGTGAGCAGGTAGCGCACCCGCGGGTGCCCGTACAGGTAGCTCTCCAGCGGCCACGCCACCAGGTGGATCGCGGCGGCGAGCATGGCGGAGAGCTGGCTCACGGCGTTCATGGTCGGTGGCTCCCTCGGGCTTGTCGGACACGCCCTAACGTTCCCGGGACGGCGGGTGGAGGACCGGGGCGGCCCAGGCGGGCGGCTCCGGCGGCGCCGGGGCGGGGGCGCGGGCGACGGCCGGGACGACCCGGGTGGGCGGCCCGCCGTCGGCCCACCGGGCCGGGTCCCCGGCCGCCCGCAGCTCGGCGACGAACCGGAGGCAGTCCGCGTACCGCTCCTCGGGTGCCTTGGCGAGCGCCCGGCCGACCACCGCCTGGACCGCCCCGGGCAGGTCCGGCCGGTGCGGGCGCAGCTCGGGCGGCGGGTCGTTGAGGTGGGCCCAGAGCAGCGCGAGGTCGCTCTCCCGGCGGAACGGCGGGGTGCCGGCGAGCATCTCGAAGACCACGCAGCCGAGGCTGTACTGGTCGCAGCGCCCGTCCAGCGGCCGGCCGGAGATCTGCTCGGGCGCGGCGTAGTCGAGCGTGCCGACGATCTGGCCGACGCTGGTCAGTCCGCTGAGCGACAGGGACTTCTTGGTGAGCCCGAAGTCCGCCAGGTACAGGTGCTCGGGGTGTTCGCGGTCGGTGCCGGGGGCGACCAGGACGTTGCCCGGCTTGACGTCCCGGTGCACCAGCCCGTGGCCGTGGGCGGCGTCCAGCGCGGAGGCGATCTGCCGGGCCAGCCGGGCGGTGCGCTCGATCGGGAGCGGGGCGTCCCGGCTGATCAGGGCGCGCAGGTCGCCGCCCTCGACGTAGCGCATCGCCAGGTAGAGGATGCCGTCGTGCTCCCCGGCCTCGAAGACCGGGACGATGTGCGGGTGGTCGATCCCGGCGGCGGCCTCGGACTCGTGCATGAACCGCTGCCGGAACACCTCGTTGCGGGCCAGCTCGGGCGCCAGCAGCTTGACCGCGACCGTCCGGCCGAGCCGCAGGTCCTTGGCCCGGTAGACCACGGCCATGCCGCCGCGCCCGATCTCCCGTTCCAGCCGGTAGCCGGCCACCCGTTGCCCGACCAGGCCCGCGGGCAGGCTCGGTGGCGAGGACGGTTCGGCGGGGATCACGACTCGCCGGTCCGGGTGGGGGCGTACGGGCCGTCCTCCGAGGTCGCCGCCGCCTCCGACGTCGCCGCCGCCGAGGTCGCTGCCGTCGCTCCCGGTGCCGTCCCCGGGGCCGCCGACTCCCGGGCCCGGGGCCGGTCGGTGGCCGCGTAGGTCTGGAGCTGCAGCCCGTCGCAGTAGCACCAGCGGTCGTGCACCGGGTCGAACACCCAGAGCGACTCGCCGTCCGCCACCAGGCCGATCCGCAGTCCGCGGGTGCGTTCCCGGAAGGCCTCCAGGTCCAGGGTGCCCGCGGCGAGGTCCTCCAGCAGGGCGCGGTGGCGGGCGAGCACGGCCTCGGCCTCGGCGAGTGCCGGGCGCGGGTCGGCGGTGCGGGCCGGGGGAGCGCCCGCGGCGGGTGGCGGCTGGGGGAGGGCGACCAGCAGCCGGCCGTCGACCCAGGCCGTCCAGCCGTTGGAGCACAGCACCTGCGCCCAGTCGCCCTGGTCGGCGATCAGCCGGACCGGCAGCAGCGGGTCGAGCCGGGTGGACGGCTGCGCCGGGTCCGGGGCCGCCCAGCTCGCCAGTCCGCCCGGCGGGGCGACATGGGTGGGGCGGAACGCGAACTCGTCCATGGGCGGCCACACTTCCTCCGCCGCGCGAGCCGGAGCCGGGGGCCGTCGCACCGCAGCGGGGATGCGGGGGAGCGGGAGGCAGGGGCTGCGTGCGGCACTGACACCGCGGTTCGCTTCCCACTCTACCGGCGGCCACCGGGGCGGCTACTCGCGCATGATCGGCTACCCGATCACGGTCACCCGCGCATGATCGGCTACTTGCGCATGATCGTCGGCTCGCGCCGCCGCAGCAGGGCGAGCACCGCCAGCCCGTAGACCGTCGAGAGGCCGACCAGGGCGGCCAGGTCCAGCAGCCAACCGGTGCGCTCGTGGCGGTACATCGGGTCGTCGGTGAGCGGGCTGGGCAGGACGAGCCGACCCAGGTCCACGGTGCGGGCCATCGCGGCCAGGCCCCACCGGGACGGGACCAGCCAGGCGAACTGCTCCAGTCCGGGCACGCCGTTCAGCTTGAGCATCAGGCCGCTGAAGACGACCTGGACGATCGCGAGGAGCACCAGCAGCGGCATCGTGGTCTCCTCCCTGCCGACGAACGCGGAGACCACCAGGCCGAGCACCATCGACGTGAAGGCGAGCAGCGCGATCGCGATGATCAGCTCGGGCAGCTGGGGCAGCAGCACGCCACTGCTCACCGGCGGCGGGGCGTTCGGCCGCGGCTGCGCGGTGAGCCCGACCCCGGCCAGGCCGACCACGGTCAGCAGCGCGGACTGGGTCGCCGTGACGATGCCGAGCACCACCAGCTTGGAGGCCAGGTAGGCCGATCTGGACAGCCCGACCACGCGTTCCCGCCGGTAGATCGCGCGTTCCTTGACCACCTCGCGCACCGCGTTGGCCGAGCCGATCAGCACCCCGCCGAGGCAGAGCGTCAGCAGGCAGTTGATGGCGTTGTCGTCGGTGAGGCGCGAGCCGGCCATCGCCCGGCACATCAGGCCGATGATGAACGGCAGCGCGATCATCACGGTGAGGAACAGCCGGTCGGCGGCGAGCACCGCGGCGTACCGGCGCACCAGGGTGCCCAGCTGGGAGAACCAGCTCTGCGGCTTCTCCCGGCCGATCACCGGGGCGGAGGCCACCGGTGGGTGCGCCGGGTGCGCGGCTTCGGCCGTCACGTACTGCCGGTACTGCGGCGAGGCGCGGAACCGCTGCTGGGACGCTCCCTCGGCGTCGCTCTCGAAGGTCTCGAAGGCCTCCGGCCACTCCTGCTCGCCGAAGTACGCCAGCGCCTCGGTCGGCGGACCGTAGTAGGCCGTCCGGCCGCCGGGGGCGAGCACCAGCAGACGGTCGCACACGTTGAGGCTCAGGACGCTGTGCGTCACCACGACCACCGTGCGGCCGTCGTCGGCCAGTCCGCGCAGCATCCGCATCACCGAGCGCTCCATGCCCGGGTCCAGGCCGGAGGTCGGCTCGTCGAGGAAGAGCAGGGAGGGTTTGGTGAGCAGCTCCAGCGCGATGCTGACCCGCTTGCGCTGGCCGCCGGAGAGGCTGGCGATCACCTGGTCGCCCCGCTCCTCCAGCCCCAGTTCACGGATCACCTCGGAGACCCGGGCCTCGCGCTCGGCGGCCGCGGTGTCGCCGGGGAAGCGCAGCTCGGCGGCGTAGGACAGGGCGCGGTGGACGGTCAGCTGGGTGTGCAGGATGTCGTCCTGGGGGACGAGGCCGATCCGGCGGCGCAGCTCGGCGTAGTCGTGGTAGAGGTCGCGGCCGTCGTACAGCACGGTTCCCTCGTCGGCGGGGCGCAGCCCGGTGAGCGCGTTGAGCAGGGTGGACTTGCCGGCGCCGCTCGGGCCGGCCACCGCGAGCAGGGTCCGCTCGGTGAGCGGGAAGCCGACGTCGTCCAGCAGCACCCGCCGGTCCGGGCCGACCCGGACGACCAGGTGCTGGACGTCCAGGGAGATCTCCCCGGTGTCGTCGTACTCGACCAGCCGGCCGTCGACCAGGCAGAACTCGGCGTGGCCGATGCCGACGATGTCGGCCGGGCCGATCGGGGCCCGCCGCACCGGGTGGCCGTTGAGGTAGGTGCCGTTGTGGCTCTCCAGGTCGACGATCTCGTGGCGGCCGTCGGGCAGTTCGCGCAGTTCGGCGTGGTGCCGGGAGACCAGCAGGTCGTCCAGGACCAGGTCGTTGTCGGGCGAGCGGCCGATCCGCACGGTCGGGCCGGGCAGGTCCAGGACGGCGCTCGGGCTGCGGAAGACGTTGGAGCTCTCCGGGACGAGCAGGGTCGGCTGCTCGTCGGCCGTCTGGTCGGTGCCGGGGACGGGCAGGCCGGCGAAGGTCGCGGACGGGCCGGTGGTCGGATCGCCGAAGCGCAGCCGGGTGCCGGGGCCGACGTCCTCGCGGTCGACGCGGCGGCCCTGGTCGTAGGTGCCGTTGGTGCTGCCGACGTCCTCCAGCAGCCAGTGGCCCGCGGTGGCGCGCAGCACCGCGTGGTGCCAGGAGACCCGGGGGTCGTCCAGCACGATCTCGCTGGTCGGGTCGCGGCCCAGGTGGTAGGCGTGGGTCGGGTCGATCAGCTGGGAGTCGCGGTCGGTGACCAGGACGAGGGGCGGCGCGGTGGGTGCGCCGGGGCGCTGTCCCATGCTGGGAATTCTATCGTCGGCCTCCCCGGGCCGCGTGCTCGGACCGCCCTTCCGGCACCTGCCGACACGCGTCCGGACCGCAGCGGGGCGTCCCGCCCGGACCGGGCCCGGACCTCGCCCTGACCTCGCCCGGATCTCGCCTGGACATGGTCCGGACATCCCTTCCGGATCCTGACATTGGACTGGACCACTGCCTCGGCCCGGCACTAGGCTCCGGCGTGCCCGCAGGCCGTACTCCGGATGGGAACCCATGACTCTCTGGCCGCAGTTGCGCCGCTCCCGGACCGTGCGAGCCGGCCGGACCACCGACCGGGTGCTGCGGCTGGGCCTGATGGACACCATGCTCGCCGACCTCTCCGTCTCGGTCGTGCTCTGCTTCGAGCGGCCGCTGGACGAGGACCGGCTCGCCGCCGGGCTCGCCCTCGCGCTGGGCCGGGTGCCGGTGTTCGCCGGACGGCTGCGCACCGTGCGGCAGGCCGACGGGGAGCGGCTGGAGGCGCTCTGCGACGACTCCGGCGTCCCGCTGGAGGTCTACACCGTCGACGGCACCCTGGCCGAGGCGATGGGCCGGGTGACCGCGGCCGGCACCGACCTGGTCGACCCGGTGACGGCCCCGGCCGCCCGCACCGGCGGCGCCCCGCTGCTCACCGTACGGCTGACCCGCACCGCCGACGGCGGGACGGTGCTCGGCTGCTCCTGGCACCATGCGATCGGGGATCTGAACAGCTTCATGCTGCTGCTGCGGATCTGGTCGGCGGCGGTCGAGGGCGAGCCGCTCCCGGCGGCCGAACTCGTCGACGACCAGGACGCGTTGCTGGCCGCGGTGCTGCCCGCGGAGGACTGCGGACGGCCCGGCTTCCGGGTGCCGTCGGCGGGGGAGGCGGAGCTGTTGGCCCGTGAGCTGGCGCTCGGGCCACGGGCCAACCGGACCGTCCAGATCGCCTTCACCGACGCCGAAATCACCCGGATGCGGGAGGAGTTCGGTGCCGCGGCCGGGCGCAGGCTGTCATCCGGCGACGTGCTCTGCGCCCATCTGGTCAGCACCCTGCGGGACTTGGACGAGGACCCGGCGGAGCGGATGCTCACCGTCCCGGTCAACGTCCGTCGCTGGCTGGGGCTTTCGCCCGAACTGCTGGGCAACCTGCTGAGCGAGGTGCACCTGCCGCACCGGCCGAAGGACGGACCGGCCGCGCTGGCCGGCCGACTGCGGGCGGCGGTCGAGGAGTTTCCGAGCACCCACCTCAACCTGCGGGCCAACCTGGGCTTCCTGGCGGCGCTCGGCCGCGGCCGGCTGGGCGAGTGCGTGCCGCTGGGCTTCGACCCGCAGGCCCGTCGGTTCACCTTCTCCAACTGGAGCGGCTTCGGGGCCTACCGGGTGAGCTTCCAGGGCCAGCGGCCGGTGTTCTTCAGCCCGGCCGCCAACTACCCGATCCCCTGGGTCTGCTGGACGGTCGAGGGGTACCGCGGCGAGGGCTTCCTGAGCACCGTGGTGCTGCCGGCCCGGCTCGCCGCCCGGGTGCGCGGGGCGGAGGGCCGGGCGGCGCTGCACCGGTTCCGGGCGGCGGCCGACGCGCCGCCCGCGTCGGCGGTGGTGCTGCCGAAGGTGGTGTGAACCGGGCGTCAGCCTCGGACGGTGGGAACCCGGGCGTCAGCCGAAGGAGCGCTCGATCGCGGTCCACAGCCGGACCCGGGCCAGCAGCGCGGTGCGGACGGTCTCGGCGCAGGAGTCCCACTTGGCCTGGTCGTCGCCGCACAGGTCGATCAGCATCTGCATCGCCATCGGGGTGTGCTGCTCGCCGTCCACCTCGATGTGGCGGGACAGGTAGTCCTTGAAGACGGTGAGCACACCGTCGGGGTCGTCGATGCCGACGACCTGGGTGAACATGTCCGGGATCAGGTCCTCGCGGCCGAAGGCGAAGGCGGCGGCCCGGCAGTGCACCGGCGCGTTCTCGATGATCGACCAGGTGGTGCCGGTGAAGTCGACGGCGGCCTGCGGCACCCCGGCCGCCTTGAGCGCCTCCGGCACCGGGGTGCGGGCGCCCAGCAGGTCCAGGAAGTCCTGCACCGGGCGCGGGTCGGCGCCGGCCTGGCGCATGCCCTCGACGTACAGCTCGAAGTGGCTGGTGTAGCCCTCGCCCAGCTCGTCGCTCTCCTCGACCAGCACGATGTCGTTGATCAGCCGGCGGCTGGCGGTCGGCCCGTTCGGCACCCACGGGACGTCCACGCAGGTCAGGTCGCGCTGCAGGCTCTTCAGCAGGGACATGAAGTCCCAGACGGCGAAGACGTGGCTGCCCAGGAAGGTGCGGACCCGCTCGATGCTGTCGAGCCCGCGGTAGACGGTGTGGCCGACCACCTCGCGGCGCAGCGGGTCGATGGCCCGCTGGAGGCTGGTGAGGCCGGGGTGGGAACGGTCCCAGTGGTAGCGGTTGCCGGACATCGGTCTCCTCGGGGGTGTGGGTCAGGAGTGCTTCATGACGGCGTGCAGCGCCTGGCGGAGCTGTTCGCGGCCGGGCTGGACGGCGCGGTCGAGGGCGGGGGCGAAGGGCAGTACAGCGCCGTCCGGGCGGGTGATCCGGCGTGGCGGGGCGATCAGGCGCAGCTCCTCGGCGGCGGTGGCCAGCACCTCCGCGCCGAAGCCGCAGCTGCGGTTGGAGTCGTCGACGACGACCAGCCGGCCGGTGCGGTCCAGTGATTCGGCGAGCGCCGGCCAGTCGAAGGGGTGGACGCTGCGCGGGTCGAGGACCTCGACCGAGATCTCCGGCGCGAGTTCCTCGGCGACCGCCAGTGCCTCGTGCACCAGGTGCCCGAGGGCGACCACGGTGACGTCGGTGCCGGGGCGGTGGATCCGGGCCCGCCCGAGCGGGACGGGCGCGAGCTCCCAGGTGACCGTCTCGCGCACCGGCAGGGCGGCGGCCGGGGCGAACACCACCACCGGGTCCGGGTCGCGGATCGCCGAGCGCAGCAGCCCGTAGGCGTCGGTCGGGGTGGCGGGGACCACGGTCTTCACCCCGGCGTGCGCGAACAGGCTGTACGGGTGGTCGGAGTGCTGCCCGGCCCAGCCGTCCCGGGACCCCGAGCCGGGCACCAGGCAGGTCAGCGGGACGCCCGCCTGGCCGCCGGTCATCAGCGAGAACTTGTGGGCCTGGTTGACGAGTTGCTCGAAGACCAGGAAGAGCAGCGAGGGGATCTGGAACTCCAGCACAGGCCGCCGCCCGGTCAGCGCGGCGCCCATCGCCATCGCGGTGAAGGCCTGCTCGGACAGCGGGGTGTCCACGATCCGCTCGGGCCCGAAGCGGTCCAGCAGACCGAGCGTCGGGCCGGCCATGCCGGCGCCGATGTCCTCGCCGAACACGCAGACCGTGGGGTCCGCGGCGAGCTCGTCGGCCAGCGCCCGGTTGAGCGCCTTGGTGTAGGAGAGCCTGGTCACGGCGTCACCCCCGCCCGGGGGCGCAGGCCGTCGGCGTACAGGTGGTCCAGTGCGCCCGCCGGGTCCGGGTGGGCCGAGGCGAGTGCGAACTCCTCGGCGGCGGCGAGCTGTTCGGCCACCGAGCGGTCCAGGCCGGCGACCGTCGCCGGGTCGAGCAGGGCGGCGGCCCGGGGCAGCGGGTCGCGTTCGCGCCAGGCGGCGACCTCCTCGGGGGTGCGGTAGCGCAGTTTCATCCGGCGTTCCATGGTGTGGTGGCCCTCGTAGCGGTAGGTGCGGCACTCCAGGAAGCCCGGGCCGCCGCCCGAGCGGGCCCACTCGACCGCGCGCACGGCGGCGGCGCGCACCGCCTCGGTGTCCATGCCGTCGACCTGCTCGGCGGGGATGCCGAAGGCGGCGGCCCGGCCGTTGGCGCTGCCGGCGACGGCGGTGGCGGCGGGCAGGGTGGTGGCGTAGCCGTTGTTCTCGCAGACGAAGACCACCGGCAGCCGCCACATCGCCGCGAGGTTGAGCGACTCCAGCAGCACGCCCTGGTTGAGAGCGCCGTCGCCGAAGAAGGCCACCGCCACTCCGCCGTCCACCGCGACTTCGCCGTCCGCCGCCGGTCCGCGGTCGGTCGCCGGTCCGCCATCCGCCGCCGTCCCGTCGTCGGTCGCCGCCCGGTGCTTGAGCGCCCAGGCGGCGCCGACCGCGATCGGGGCGCCGGCGCCGACGATGCCGTTGGCGCCGAGGATGCCCAGCGAGAGGTCGGCGGCGTGCATCGAGCCGCCCCGGCCGCCGTTCAACCCGTCGACGCGGCCCGCGAGTTCGGCGAGCAGCCGGTGCGGGGCGGCGCCCCGGGCGAGCACGTGGCCGTGGCCGCGGTGGGTGCTGGTCAGCCGGTCGGCCGGGCCGAGCGCCGAGCAGACGCCGACCGCGACGGCCTCCTGGCCGATGTAGGGGTGGATGCCGCCGGGGATCGCGCCGGCCTTCACCAGGGTGAGCGCCAGTTCCTCGAAGCCGCGGATCAGCCGCAGCATCCGGTAGCGCTCGGCGGGCGAGGCCAGCGGCGCGACGCCGGGCCCGGGCGGGGGCGGGACGGGGGGGACGGCCGGGGGTGCGGTCACAGCGCTCCCCGCCAGATCGTCGGGCAGACGGCCGGGTCGGCGTAGTCCGGCCGGCCGTCGGCGGTGCGGCGCACCAGCACGTCGTGGTTGTACACCACCGGGCCGCCGTCCGGGCCCTCGTGCCGGCGGTACTCGTTGGCGCCGTCCTGGAGGTGCAGCGAGACGGCCCGGCGCGGATGGGACGCCAGGTTGGGGCCGCTGCCGTGGTAGGTGCGGCAGTGGTGGAAGGACATGTGGCCGCGCGGGATCAGCATCGGGACCTTGTGCACCTGCTGCCCGTTGAAGGCGGCGTTGGCGTCCAGGATGGCGTCCAGCTCGGCCTTGTCGCGGTCGGCGAAGTGCCGGGTGGAGTCCTCGCCGGAGGGCAGCTCGCGCCAGCGGTGGCTGCCGTCCACCATGGTGATGGTGCCGTTCTCCTCGCCGCAGTCGTGGAAGGGGATGAAGGCGGTGAGCATCGCCTCGGAGGTCGAGGTCTGCCAGTAGTGCTTGTCGAAGTGCCAGGGCACCCGGTTGCTGGGCTCCCCGGGCACCGGCGGCTTGTAGATCAGGGTGGACTGGAAGATCCGGATCTCCTCGGCCCCGGCCAGCAGCGCGGCCACCGCGCCGATCAGCGGCTTGCCGAGGACCGCGCCGATGGCGTCGCTCTGGTGGTGGACGTAGTCGTTGTGCCGCTGGACCGGGCCGTGCGCGGGCTGCCAGTCGGCCAACCGGGGCGGGCGGACGGACAGTTCGCGGTCGCGGTGGCCGGCGTAGTAGAGCTCGGTGGCGGCCTGGAGGGTGTCCAGCTCCTCCTCGCCGAACAGCTTGCGGGACAGGTACCAGCCGTGCTCGCGGTAGTGCGCCACCTCCTCCGGGGTGGGCAGCAGGGCGCGTTCGGCGTCGGTGAGGCGGAACTCGGTGGCGGTGGTCATCGGTGGTGCTTCCCTTCGGGGGCGGTCAGCCGGCGGTGGCGGAGGTCTGGCGTTCGACCGCCTCGTACAGCGCCTTGATGTTCGCGGTGCCGAACGTGCCGGCGCCCTGGCGCTCGATCAGCTCCAGGAAGGAGGTACGGCGGGGGTGGGTGGAGCGGGCGAAGATCTGGAACAGCTGGCCGCCGTGGTCCTGGTCGACCAGGACGTGCAGGTCGCGCAGGGTCTCCACCGGGATGGCCGTCCGGCCCAGCCGCTCGGTGAGGGCGTCGAAGTAGGCGCCCGGGGTGGTCAGGAACTCCACGCCGCGCGCGCGGACGGTCCGGACGGCGGTGGCGATGTCATGGGTGCTGAAGGCCAGGTGCTGCACCCCGGCGCCGCCGTGGGCGGCCAGGAACTCGTCGATCTGGCCGGGGCGGCGGGCGGTGTCCGGCTCGATCAGGGTGAAGGTGACCAGACCGGAGGCGCTCTGCACCACGGTGGAGTCCATGGCCTGCTCACCGACCTCCAGGTACTCCTCGAAGATCGCGTGGAGGCCGAGCGCGGCCTCGCAGAACCGTACGGCGGCGGCGAGTTCGCCGCCGGGCAGGCAGATCGCGACGTGGTCGAGGGCCTCCAGCAGGCCCGGCCCGGCGGGCTCGGCGGGCTCGGTGGATTCGGTGGATCCGGTGGGCTCGGCCGGTTCCAGCGGGGTGAACCGCAGGGCGGTGTCGCCGAAGCCGGCGACCAGCCGGGCCGCCCGGTCCAGCACCCGGGCGCCGTGCCGCTCGGCCCGCTCCAGCGCGGCCTGCGGGTCGGCGCAGCCGAGGGCGAGGACGGCGATGCCGTCCCCGTGCCGGGCGACGTAGGCGGCCACCGGGTGGCCGGGGTCGGCGGCGGAGGTCAGCCGCAGCCGGATCGAGCCCTGGTGCAGGTCGATGGAGCGGGTGCCGTCCGCGGCGGCGGTCGGCGGCCCGGCGGTGAAGTCGTAGTCGGCGCACAGCCCGGCTGCGGTCTTGTCGGCGTCCGCGCAGTGGAACTCGACGCGGGCGATGGTCTGGATGGACAACGGGTTCTCCCCCCGGAGGGATGGTCGTTCGGGGATCGGCGCACCGCCGGGCGGCGCTGCCCGGTGGCGGGGTCCGCCGATCGCGGTGGCCCGGACGCGTCCTAGCCGGCCGTCCGGACGGAGTGGTCCGCCGCGCGGACGGAGGTCGGACCGAGGATCAGGCTCAGGTTGTGGCCGCCGAAGGCGAAGGCGTTGCTCAGCGCGGCGCGCACCGGGGCGGACCGGGCGGCGCCCCGGACGTGGTCCAGGTCGCAGGCCGGATCGGGGTCGGTCAGGTTGAGCGTCGGCGGCAGCGTCCCCCGCGCCACCGCCAGCGCCGTCACCGCGGCCTCCAACGCGCCTGCGGCGCCCAGCAGATGGCCGGTGGCGCCCTTGGTGGAGCTGACCGCCGGCGGGTGCGCGCCGAACACAGCGTGCAGGGCGGCGGTCTCGGCCACGTCGCCAAGCTTGGTGCCGGTGCCGTGGGCGTTCACGTAGTCGATGTCGCCCGGTGCCAGGCCGGCGTTGGCGAGCGCCATCCGCATCGCGTCGGCGGCGCCGGTGCCGTCCGGGCGGGGCATGGTCGGGTGGTGGGCGTCGGTGGACGCGCCCCAGCCGAGCACGTCCGCGTACCCGGTGGCGCCGCGTGCGGCGGCGTGTCCGGCCCGTTCCAGGACGAGCACGGCGCTGCCCTCGCCCAGCACGAAGCCGTTGCGGCGGGCGTCGAAGGGCCGGCTGGACTGCTCCGGGTCGTCCCAACCCTGGGCCAGGGCGCGGGCGTTGGTGAAGGCGGCGGCGATGGTCGGGTGCAGTGAGGACTCGGTGCCGCCGCACACCACCACGTCCGCGTCGCCCGCGCGGATCAGCCGCAGCCCCTCCGCGATCGCCTGGGCGCCGGCCGCGCAGGCCGTCACCACGGCCGAACTGTAGCCGCGGATGCCGTACTTGATGGCGATCCGGGCGGCGGCCATGTTGGAGAGCATGCCCGGCAGCAGGTACGGGCTGACGCCGGGGCGGCCGCGCTCCAGCCGCCGGTGCGACTGCTGCTCGAAGGTCTCCAGGCCGCCGCCCCCGGTGGCCAGCACCACGGCGGTGCGGTGCGGGTCGGCGTCCCGGCCGATGGTCAACGCGGCGTCGGCGAGCGCGTCGTCGGCGGCGGCCAGCGCCAGCAGCACGAAGCGGTCCACGCAGCGGGTCTCGGTCGGCGGCAGCACCTCACGGCCGTCCACCGCGGGGGCGATCCCGGCGGCGGGCAGCCAGCCGTGCGCGGGGTGCCCCTCGGGCACGGCGCGCAGGCCGGAGCGGCCGGCGGCCAGTGCCTCGAAGACCTCGGCGGTCTTGCGGCCGAGCGGCGAGACCAGGCCGATGCCGGTGATGACGGCGGCCTCGCGGGCCGCGGGACCGGCCCCGCGGCCGGTGGCGTGGCGGTCGGGGCGGGCGGTCATCGGGTGCTCACCGCCGCCAGGTGGCGCTGCCGCAGCAGCACCTTGCGGACCTTGCCGGTCGGACCGAGCGGGATGTCGTCCCCGGTGACCACCAGGACCCGCCGGACGGTGGCGGCGGTGGCCTCGTCCAGGGCGGCGACCACGGCCTTCGCGCGCTCGGCGTCCGGACCGTCGCCCCGATCGGCCGCCTCGGCCCCCTCGGTGAGGAGCAGCAGCACGTCGGTGACCACCCGCTCGCCGTCCCGGACCGCGACCACCGTGCAGTCCAGCACGTCGGATCGGGCGGCCAGCACCCGTTCCTCCGACATCGCGGTGAACAGCCGCTTGCCGTCGGCGAGTTCGACCGAGTCGACGGCCCGGTCGACGTGGTACCAGTAGCCCTCCTCGTCCCGGTACATCAGGTCCCCGGTGAGGAAGCGGCCGCGCAGCCGGGTGCGGAAGGTGGTGGCCGAGTCGTTCCAGTAGCCGAGGGCCAGGGTCGGTGAGGCGGTGGCGAGTTCGCCGACCTCGCCGGGGCCGAGCGGCTCGCCGTCCGGGCCGACCACCTCGCAGTCCACGAAGGCGTGCGGGCGGCCGACGCAGCGCCCGTAGCGTTCGGTGCCGGGGCCGTGGGTGATGAAGAAGTGCGAGTGGCCCATCTCGGTGGAGCCGAGGCCGTCCACGAACAGCGAGCCGGGTACCCGGGTGCGGCCGGCCCGGGTGACGGTCTCCCGGCTGCCGGCGGAGATCAGCCGGCGGATGTGCACCTCGTGGGCGCAGTCGCCGGTGTTCCACCAGAGCGCGACGGAGGCGAGGTCCCGGGCGGCGAGGTCGTGGTGGGCGAGGTCGGCCCAGGTGGCGGCGAAGCCGATCACCCCGGTGGGGTGCCACTGCTCGACGGCGTCCAGCACGCCGGCGCCGGACTGGCCGGAGAGCAGGGCGAGTTCGGTGTGCGAGCTGAGCGCGAGGTTCAGCGCGATCAGGGTCGCGGCGTGCGGGGCGGGCAGCGCGCTGAGCATCCGCTCCTGGCCCTGGGGGCGGGGCAGGCGCAGCCGGTGGCGGATCGCCGCGTACAGGCTCGCGTGCGAGTGGACGACGGCCTTCGGCATGCCGGTGGTGCCGGAGGAGTGGGTGATCGCCACCGGGTCGTCGGACCAGTGCCGGTAGGGCTCCGGGGCGGCCGCCGGGTCGCCCGCGCCGAGGGTGGAGATCTCGGGCAGCAGCGGCGCGCCCGGGTCGTGCTCGGCCAGTGCCGCGAGCCGCGCGGGGTCGGCGAGCACCCCGGCCGCGCCGATCCGGGCGATGTAGCGGGCGGCCCGCTCGGCGTCCAGGTTGGGGTTGAGCAGGGCGGGGACGGCGCCGAGCCGGGTCAGTGCGAGGAAGGCGAGCACGTGCTCGGCGGCGTCGCCCGCGTGGACCACGACCGGGTCGCGCCGGGTGATGCCGAGGCCGTGCAGGGCGGCGGCGCGGGCCCGGACGGCGCGGTCGAGCTCGCGCAGGGTGAGCGGCTGCCAGGCGGGGTGGTGGTCCACCGGGGTGTCGAAGGTGAGCAGGGGCTCGTCCAGGCCCTGGCCGAGGGCGATCCGGGCGGTCAGCACATTGCCGGCGCCCACGTCGGGGTCGTCGGCGAGTTGGGTGCGGAGACTGCGGATGGTCACGGGGGTGGATCCCTCCCTCGGGGCCGGGGCGGCCCGGGCGGCTGTACGGGGCGGCAGACCTGCGGTCGGCGTGCGGACTGCGGCGGGGGTGACGGTGACGGTGAGGGGAGGGCCGGGCGCTGGTGTGCCGGGGTGCGGCTGCGTCAGGTGGCGGACCTCGCGGACGGCAACGGACAGGGGTACCGGGCGGGTTCAGTCGGCCGGGTGGGTGAGCAGCACCGCCACCGCGTGGTCGCCGTCGGCGGTCTGCTCGGCGGCGATGACCAGGACGCGTTCGGCGTCGCCGTCGGCGAGCAGCAGCGCGGCCAGCTCGTACGCGTCCTCGGGGACCGTGCCGGGTACGGCCTCGGTCGGGCTGATCGCCACGACGGGGCCGGTCAGGCCCCAGCGGGCGGCGATGTGCCCGAGGACGGCGTTGGGGTTGGACTGGAAGAACAGCAGCGGGGCCGGGCGCCGGCCGGGGTCGGCGCTGCGGTCGATGGCCCGGGCGGTGGCGCGGTCGCCGCTCGCGCTGGCGAGCAGCAGGGCGGTCCGTCCGGGGGCGGGTGGCGGGCCGTGGTGGGCGTGCAGGCAGTGGTCGGCGGTGTCGGCGATCAGTGGGCCCAGGCCGTCGGGGGCGAAGCCGGGCAGCGGGGGCGGGGGGCCGGGGAGGTCCGGGCCGGGGCGGCGGGCCTCGGCGAGGACGCGCAGGGCGGTGGTGGCAGGGGTGGTCATGGTGTGGGTGTCCGGGTCAGGCGGCGGCCAGGAGCAGGGCGGTGTTGGCGCCGCCGAAGGCGGAGTTGAGGCTGAGCGCGTGGCGTGGGCGGGCGGTGTGCGGGCCGTCCAGCACGAGGTCCAGCTCGACGGCCGGGTCGGGGCCGAGCCAGCCGGCGTTGACCGGGAGCAGTCCGGTGTCCAACGCGCCGATGGTGACGGCGAGTTCGAGCAGGGCGGAGGCCTCCAGGGCGTGGCCGTGCACAGACTTGCTGGAGCTGACCGGGAGTCGGGCGGCGTGCGGGCCGAACACCCGGTGCAGGGCGGTGGCTTCGGCGTGGTCGGCCAGGGTGGAGCCGGTTCCGTTGGCGTTGACGTAGTCGACCTCGGCGGGGGCGAGGCCCGCGCGGTCGAGTGCGGCCTCGATCGCCCGGGTCACCCCGGTGCCCTCCGGCTCCGGACGGCACACGTGGTGGGCGTCCCCGGTCCGGCCCCAGCCGGCCAGCCGGGCGAGCGCGGGCGCGGCGCGGCGGGCGGCGGCCGGGGCCGACTCGACCAGGACTGCGACGGCCGCGTCGCCGAGCAGGGTGCCGGTGCGGCCGGCGCTGAACGGGCGCAGTTCGCCGTCCCGGGCCAGGGCGCGTCCGGCGTCGAAGACGGCGAACACCCCGGGTTCGACCAGGTGCCCGGCCGCGACCAGGATCCGCTCGTGGCGGCCGGCGGCGACCAGGGCGGCCGCGTCGGCGACGGCGGTCGCGGCCGCCACGCAGGCCCCGGTGTACACCCGGGTGACGCCCGGCGCACCCCGGTCCGCGCGGACCCCGGCGGCCACCGCGGCGGCGGTGGCACGGGTGCGCTCGTCGCTGTGCAGGGCGAGCAGGACGGGCATCGCGGCGCCCTCGGCGGCGGTCAGCCCGGCCTGGCGGCAGGCCTGGCCGATCGCGTCGAGCACGGCCCGGGCGAGCGGGAAGGTGCTGGCGAGCGGCACGCCCTCGGGCAGCAGGGCGGCCCGGGTGGTGCGGCGGCCGCTGACGTTGAAGCGGGTCACCTCGCCGAACGCGGCCTTGCCGTGGGCGGCGGCCTCGGTCAGTGCGGCGAGCCCTCGTCCGGCGGCGCTGAGCACGCCGACGCCGGTGACCACCGCCGCGACGGCGTGCTGTCCGGCGGGAGGACCGGCGCCGGTCACGGCCGGGCCCCGGCGCGGTCGGCGAGCACTGCCGCGCGCAGCAGTTCGGTCGCCTCGTCGACGGTCCGTACGGCGCCGAAGCGGTCGTCGTCCAGGTCCAGCTGGAGGCCGTAGCGCTGTTCGAACTCGGCGATCAGCCAGGTGAGTTCGAGCGAGCCGAGGTCCTCGGGCACGGTGTCGGCGGCGCGCTGCCCGAACGCCGCCAGCATGGTCAGCACCGCGGCCCGGTCGGGCAGGCCGTCGGCCGGGTCCGTGCGGGTGTCGGCCGGGTGCTCGGTGGGGCGGGCCGGGTCGGTCACGCCGCGCTGCCGGCGGTCGCGGGGAGGGCGTCGATCCGCTTGACGACGTCGGCGGTGAACTCGTCCAGCGTCATCATCGCGGTGGTCTCCATCTCGTCCAGGTCGAACTTGATCCCGAACTCGTCCTCGACCTGCACCGAGAGCTCGGCCAGGGCGAGCGATTCGAGGTCCAGCCCGGCCGGGCCGAGGTCGGTGTCCCCGGTGACCTCGGAGACGTCGTACTGCATCTCGGTGAGGGCGGCCAGGACGAAGGCGCGGATGCGGTCCTGCATGGTGGTGGGCTCCTTGTCGGGGGGTCGGGCGGGTGTCGGGCGGGTGGCACGGTCGGCCGGCGGTGCGCCCGGTCAGCGCACGGTGGCCGCCGCGGTCGCGGCGGTGGCGCGCAGGGCGGCCGGGTCGCGCAGCAGCTTTCCGGTGGCGGTGCGGGGGAGGGCGGGCAGCACGACCAGCCGGCGCGGCCGCTTGTAGGCGGCCAGTCGGCGGGCCAACCCGGCCTGGACCAGGGCGGGTTCGGCCCCGGGCTGGACGGCCAGGTAGGCCTCGACGGCCTCGCCGTCGAAGACCACCACGGCCTCGCGGACCTCGGGCAGCGCGCCGAGGGTCTGCTCGACCTCGGTGAGGTCGACCTTCAGCCCGCCGATCGAGACCTGGGAGTCGAGCCGGCCGAGCACGGTGACCAGCCCGGTCCCCGGGTCCAGGGCGGCGGCGTCCCGGGTGTGCAGCCAGCCGTCCGCCCAGCGGCTCGGATCGTCCAGCCCCGGGTACGGGGAGGCCGCCGCGCCGAGCTGCAGCTCGCCCGCGACCAGCCGCGTCCGCATGCCGTGGACGGGGCGCTTGGCCGGGTGCAGGGTGCCGTCGAGGTCGGTGGCGATGACCCCGGTCTCGGTCATGCCGTACATGGTGCCGAGCGGGACGCCGTACCGTTCGGTGAACAGTGCGGGCAGGCCCGGGCGGACGAGTTCGCCGGCCACGATCATCCGGCGCAGGTGCGGCAGCGGTGGGGGAGCGACCGTCCCCGCCAGCAGTTCGGCGTGGAAGGGCACTCCGACGAGGGTGGTCGGCAGCGTGCTCGCGCCGACCGCGGCGAGGATCCCGGCGGCGGTCATCCGTTCCGGGACGGTGAGCGCGGCCCGGGCGTGCAGGCCGTTGAGCAGCCCGCCGACCAGTCCGAGCACGTGCACCACCGAGGACAGCAGCACGACCCGCTCGCCCTCGCCGGGGAACTCCGGCAGCCTGCGGTAGCAGTCGAGTTCGCGGAGCAGGTCGCCGGCGGTGCGGGCGATGACCTTGGCCGGTCCGGTGGAGCCGGAGCTGAGCTGGATCAGCGCGTGCCCGGTGCGGGCCGGTCGGCCGTCCGCCAGCGGGACGGCCACCGGCTCGACCTCGGAGAAGCCGCGCAGCGCCGCGGCGGGCCGGTGGGCGGAGCCTACCAGCACCTGCGGAGCCAGTCGGGCCACCGCCGCGTCCACCTCGTGGTCGGTCAACCGGTGGTCGAGCAGGGCGACTTGGGCGCCGAGCCGCCAGCAGGCCAGCAGCACGGCGACGAACGCCACCGAGGGCGGCAGTCGCAGCGCCGCGGTACCGCCCGGGCCGAGCCCGGCGGCCGCCAGCTGGACGGACTGCTCCTCGACCAGGGCGCGCAGGGCGTCCCGGTCGAGCGGTGTGCCGAAGTGCAGGCACTCCTCGCCGCCCGGACCGGCCAGCAGCGACCGGTCGACCCAGTGCTCCGGGGCGTCGGCGTGCGGCGGTGCGGAAAGCGGAAGTGAAAAGCGGGAAAAGCCGGTCAACGCGGCTCCACAACAAGTGAGGGGATTTGACATGGACGCAATGGGCGTCACTCACAGCCAATACGGTCAATTCCGTTGCCAGACCATGGCACAGACGTTTGGTCAAATCAAGGTCTATACCAATGTGGTCGTTGCTCCTACGCTGCCGAACCAGGACTGGCCCGCGCGTGGCCGCCCGGGGCGGAAGGCTGCCCGTGGGCGCACCCATGTCGACCGGGAACGAACCTGTGGCGCGCGACCGACTCCCGCCGGAAATCCGGGACTTCGGTGAAGTCTGCCGCGGCGCGGAACGCACCCCGGCGGCGAACCGGCCGGTGTTCGGGCACCATGCACCGCGCCCGCGCGCCCGGCCCGGTCCGGTCCGCTGAACCGCGCGCCGACCACCCCACGTTCCCCGAGTAGGAGCACCGATGACCGAACCGAACGACCGCTTCCCCGGCTGGAACTGGGACGACCCGGAGGGACTGGAGACCCGTCTGGACGCGTTCAGCGCCCAGGTCGCGACCTGCGACGCACTCGAAGCCCACCCCGGCGACCTGCCGCACGACCATGCCGGGCTGCGCCAACTCGGCATCACCGGAATCGAGTTCGCAGCCTTCCGGACCGCCCACCCGGAAGGGCTCGGCACCGACCTGGCCACCCTGCGCGGCCCGGACGCGGCCACCGAACCCGGCACCCTCTACCGGGTCGACGGCGACCGCTGGTTCACCCAGCTGGACATCGCCCGCCCGCTGCCCTTCGCCGACGCCAGCGTCGACTGGGTCTACGCCGAGCACCTGATCGAGCACGTCACCCTGCCGGTCGCGGTCGGCTGGCTGCGCGAGGCCCGCCGGATCCTGCGCCCCGGCGGCGTGCTCCGCCTCACCACCCCCGACCTGGCCCGCTACCTGGTCGGCTACGCCACCGGTGACGGCTTCCTGGCCAAGCACCGCCGCCGCCTCACCACCCTCGGCTTCGGCCCGCCGATGCCCGCCCGGCCGGCCTTCCTGGTCAACCAGATCTTCCGGTACTACGGCCACCAGTGGATCTACGACCTGGACGAGCTGCGGCACGTCCTCACCCTGGCCGGGTTCACCGCCGAGCAGATCCGGCACTGCGCCTACCGCCAGGGCCTCCGCCCGGACGTCGCCGACCTCGACACGGCCTTCCGCACCGACGAGACCGTCTACGTCGAGGCCGACCGCTGAAGCCCGTCCGGCACTCCCCGAGGCGCCGCCGAAGCCCCCCGTTGAAGCCCCGTCGCACCCCCGCCGAGCCCTCGAACGGACCACCGCCCATGCCCCTGCACCCCCAGGCCGAGGCCCTGCGCGCCCACCGCGCGCGCAGCGGCGCGCCGCCGCTCTACACCCTCACCCTCGCCGAGGCCCGCGCCGCCGACCTCGCCGACATCCGCGCCGCGGCCGGCACCCCCGAACCGGTCGCCGCCGTCGAGGAGCACCGCATCCCCGGCCCCGCCGGGGACCTCACCCTGCGGCTGTACCGGCCCGAACCGCCCGGCCGCCGACTGCCCGCCCTGCTCTACCTGTTCGGCGGCGGCTGGACCCTCGGCTCGATCGACACCGGCGACGCGCTCTGCCGCCGCCTCACCAACGCCGTCGGCTGCGTCACCGCCGCCGTCGGCTACCGGCTCGCCCCCGAACACCCCTTCCCCGCCGCGCTGCACGACTGCCGCGCCGCGCTCGACCAACTCGTCGCCCGCGCCGAAGAGTTCGGCATCGACCCGACCCGGATCGCGGTCGGCGGCGACAGCGCCGGCGGCAACCTCGGCGCGGCCCTGACCCTGCTGCTGCGCACCGAGGGCGGCCCGGCCCTGCGCCACCAGCTGCTGGTCTACCCCAACACCGACCACGGCGCGGACACCCCGTCGCTGCGCGAGCACGACGACCCGCTGTGGTTCAACCGCCGCTCGGTCGCCTGGTACTGGGGCCACTACCTGGCCGACCCGGCCGACGGCGCAGACCCGTACGCCTCCCCGCTGCGCGCCGCCGACCTCTCCGGCCTGCCGCCCGCGACCGTCCTCACCGCCGAGTACGACCCGCTGCGGGACGAGGGCGAACAGTACGCCGAGGCGCTGCGCGCGGCCGGCGTGCCGGTCGACCTGCGCCGCTACCCCGGCGTCCCGCACGGCTTCTTCGCGATGACCGGCACCCTGGACGCCGCCGGCGAGGCCCAGGCCCACGCCGCCGCCCGGCTGCGGGAGGCGCTGTGGTGACCTGCCGCCGGGCGCGATGACCTTCCCCCAACCCTGCTGCGGGGAATCGGCAAAGGCAGCACAGGGGCCCGGCTCGCCGTCACGAGCCGGGCCCCTGCCGTCGGGCGCTACTGCTACCGCACCCGCACCCGCGCCCGCTACCGCACCCGGGTCGAGAACAGCCGGGCCGACCAGTACACCGCCAGCGCGGTCATCAGCACGACCACCAGCATCCCCTGCCAGACCACCGCGGCCCCGGCGTGCCCGGAGAACAGCGCGCGCATGCCCTCCACCGCCCAGTAGAAGGGGTTCCACCTGGCCAGCTGCCGCAGCCAGTCCGGCGCCAGGGTGAGCGGCAGCAGGACCCCGGAGAGCAGCGCGATCGGCTGGGCGATGGTGTTCACCACCGGCGACATCGCCGCGTCGGTGGGCACCATCAGCGCGATGCCGAAGGAGATCGCCGAGGTCATCAGCGCCAGCAGGCCCAGCAGCAGGTAGGCCAGCAGCAGGTTCAGCGGGTTGACCCGCAGGCCGAACGGCAGCGCGATCAGGGTGATCAGCACGGCCTGCACCAGCAGCGCCACCATCTCCCGCAGCGCGCGCCCCAGCAGCAGTGCCAGCCGGCTGACCGGGGTGACCCGGGCGCGCTCGATGATCCCGGCCTTCAGCTCGCCG
Organism: Kitasatospora sp. NPDC096077; assembly: GCF_040303245.1. NCBI lineage: Bacteria > Bacillati > Actinomycetota > Actinomycetes > Kitasatosporales > Streptomycetaceae > Kitasatospora > Kitasatospora sp. NPDC096077. The sequence continues at coordinate 31,263 of NZ_JBEOSV010000074.1, forward strand.
AGCAGGCTGAATCCGGTGAACAGTCCGCCGAAGATGCACAGCACCGCCAACAGGCCCGGCACGTACACCTGGTAGGCGTCGGCGTAGCTGAGCGCACCCTCGGGGGCGAGCACCTTCCGCAGCAGCGGGGCGAACAGGAGGAGGTAGAACAGCGGCTGGATGACGCCGACGGCGATCCAGATCGGGGTGCGGATCATGAGCAGCAGCTGGCGCTGGAAGACCAGCCAGGTGTCACGGGCGAGCTTCACGGTATCCCCAGGGAGGTCGGTCAGGACTGCTGCAGCGAGCGGCCGGTGCGGGCCAGGAACACGTCGTCCAGGCTGGGCCGTTGGAGCTGGACGGTGCCGGGCGTGACGCCCGCCGCGTCCAGGGCGCGCAGCAGGCGGGGGATGGCGGCCGCGCCGTCCTCCAGGTACAGCCGCAGGCCCTCCTCACCGTTCGGCTCCAGCCGGTGCAGGTACGGTTCGGGGCGCAGCACCTCGGCGGCACGTTCGGCGACGGACTCGCCCGGGACGAGCCCGAGCAGCACGACGTCGCCGGAGATCTCGCGCTTGAGCGCCTCGGGCGTGCCCTCGGCCACCACCTGGCCGTGGTCGACGATGGCGACCCGGTCGCAGAGTGCGTCGGCCTCGTCCAGGTAGTGGGTGGTGACGACCACCGTCATGCCCTCGGTGCGCAGCCGGCGGATCTCCTCCCAGACGTACGCCCGGCTGGCCGGGTCCAGCCCGACCGTGGGCTCGTCCAGGAACAGCACCTGCGGGCGGTGGATCACTCCGAGGGCGATGTCCACCCGGCGGCGCTGGCCGCCGGAGTAGGTGGCGCACGGCCGGTCGCCGAACTCGCCCAGGTCGAAGGCCTTGAGCGCGTCGGCGGCGTCCTGACCGGCCGCCGCCTTGCCGGCGCCGTACAGCCGGGCCTGGAGGACCAGTTCCTCGCGGGCGCTGACCTGGTCGGTGGTGCCGCCGCCCTGGGCGACGTAGCCGATCCGGCGGCGGACCCCGGCCGGGTCCTGGAACAGGTCGGCCCCGGCGATGACGGCCCGGCCGCCGTCCGGGCGGATCAGGGTCGCCAGCATGCGCAGGGTGGTGGTCTTCCCGGCCCCGTTGGGGCCGAGGAAGCCGTAGATCTCCCCGGCGTCGACGGACAGGTCGATGCCGCGGACGGCGTCGACACCGGCGTCCCCGCCGCTCCGGCGGGAGGTCTTCTTGCGGTAGGACTTGCGCAGTCCCGTGGTCTCGATCAACCGGAACTCCCGTACGGGGATGGGCTGCCACGGCACCCGGAGACAGGGCGGGCTCGGCACCTGCGAAGGCGGTGCTGCTGCGACACCCTAGGGCGGACCAGGCCCGGAGGCAATGGCCTAGACCAATGGACGTGCGCTCGGTCGATCTGCTAAGGGACGGTCGGTGGGTCGGCGAGTCAGCGGCCCGGCCGGGCCGACGGGCCGGCGGTCACCGGGCCAGCGCCTCCAGCCGGTCCGCCGCGGTGCGCGCCCCGCCGCCCGCCAGCAGCTCCCGGCCGAGCTGAACCGCCCGGGCCCGGTGGTCCGTTGACTCCACCACGGCGGTCAGCGCCGCCGCCAGCCGCTCGGGCGTCACCCGGGCGAACGGCACCCGCAGGCCCGCCCCGGCCGCCGCCAGCTGCGCGGCGACGAACGGCTGGTCGTGCCGGATCGGCGCGGTCACCAGCGGCACCCCGTGCGCCAGCGCCTCGCCCACGGTGTTCATCCCGCCGTGGCAGAGCACCGCGTCCACCTCGCCGCGCGCCAGCAGCTCCAGCACCGGCGCCCGGTCCACCACCACGGCGTGCGGGGGCGGTTCGGGCAGCAGCGCGCGCGGCGCCGCGAACACCGGCTGCAGCTGCGGGCCGCACAGCTCCAGCGCCCGGACCGCCCGGGCCAGGAAGTCCGCGCCCAGCCCGTCGGCCAGCGTGCCCATGGTGACCAGGACCCGCCGCCGTCCCGGCAGCAGCCGGTGCCAGGGGAAGTCCGGGTCGTGCGGCCGGGGCGAGAGCACCGGACCGACCAGCGCGTGGTGCGCCGGCGGGGTGGCGCCGGTCAGCGCCGGCCCGGTGGTGGCCAGCAGCAGGGCGGGGGAGAAGCGCGGGTCCAGGTACTCCTCGGCGGGCAGCCGGGCCCGTTCCCAGAGCCCGCGCAACAGCCCGGTCATCCACGCCTCGACCTGCGGCAACGCCCGGTACGGGCGGCCCAGTTCCATCGCCCCGGGCGCGAAGCCCGCCCACGGCAGTCCGTGCCGGTGCGCGACCAGCGCGCCCGCCGGGGTGTGCTGGTCGACCAGCAGTACGTCCGGCCGCCACTCGCGCACGACGGTGTCCAGCGGCTTCGCGGTGAACCGCGCGTACGGGACGATGAAGCCCTCCCAGAGCGAGCGCAGCGCGGCCAGGCCGTGTCCGCCCTGCGCGCGGAACGCCCTGGTGCCGGTGCCGAGCACCCGGGCGTCCGGGCCGAGCAGCGGCCGCAGCACCGACTCCGTGCCGGTCCAGGCGACGTCGTGGCCGCGCGCGGTGAGCTCGGCGGCGATGCCCGCGGCCGGGTTGACGTGTCCGGTGAGCGGCGGCATCACCAGCAGGAACCGGGTCATCGGCGATCCTCCTCGGAACGTTCGGGAAGCTCGGGAAGGTCGGGAAGCCCGGGAAGCAGGGCCTGGACGTCGGCGACGGTCAGCGCCTCCAGCCCGGCCAGGTCCAGGCCGGCCCGCAGCCCGGCCAGGTCGACGGCCGGGCCGAAGCGTTCGGACAGTCGGACGGCGAGCTCGGCGAGCTCGGACTCGTCCAGCAGCAGGTCGCCGTCCAGCCGGGCGTCCGGGGTCAGCCGCTGCTCCCAGCCGGGCGGCGCACCGGCCACCTCGGCCAGCAGTGCGGTCAGTGCCCGGTTCAACGGGCGTTCGGGGCCGGGTGGTTCAAAGGTCTGCGGTTCAAAGGCCGGCGATTCACGGTCCGACAAGGGGTTCTCCCGTCCGGTCAACGGTGCGGAGTGGGTGCGCGGCGGCCCGGGGTGCGAAGGCGACGGTGGCGGCGGGCCCGGGGCGGCGCGCAGGAGAAGGGCCCGAGATCACTTGTGCGACCAGGCGGGCGTCGGAATACTAGCCCGCGTGACCGCACTGGAGGCAGTGGCCGTTCACCTCCCCCCACACGCCGTGCCCATCGAGGCGGTGGGCGAGCGCATCGGCCTGACCCCACGTCAACTCCGTCTCTTCCGCCGCTTCCACGGCCTGGACCAGCTACGACTGGATCCGACCGGGACGCTGCCCGACCTGCTCCACGCCACCCTGGACAACCTGCCGGAACTGCGCGGACGCGAGGAACACGTCCGTTTCGTGATCCACGCCCGCAGCATGCCGGTGGCCGTGCCCTACCCGCTCAACCCCCTGCACGAGGTGCTCGCCGCGCGCGGCCTGGCGCACGCGAACGCCTTCACCGTGACCCACCACGCCTGCGCGGTAGGCCTGTTGGCCATCGACCTGGCGGGCCGCCTGCTCGCCGCCGACCCCGACCCGCGGGCGCTCGCGCTGGTGCTGGCCGGGGAGAAGACCTTCACCAAGGACGCCCAGCTGGTGCCCGAGACCGGCATCTTCGCCGAGGGTGCCGCCGCCTGCCTGGTCAGCGCGGACGGCCCGCGGCACCGGGTGCGCTCCTTCGCGGTGCGCCAGCGCCCGGAGTTCGACGGCCGGCTGGCCGAGGACGCGGAGCTGCTCGCCCGCTACCAGCGCGAGTATCCGAACGTGATGGTGGAGGCGATCGAGGCGGCGCTCCACCAGGCCGGTCTGGACCTCTCCGAGCTGGCCGCGGTGCTTCCGCACAACGTCAACCAGGCCTCCTGGCGGATGACGGCGCGCCGGATCGGCTATCCGCTCGACAAGGTGGTGCTGGACAACGTGCTGTCGGTCGGGCACAGTTTCGCTGCGGACGGCCTCATCAATCTTCACACCGCCACCACGCGGGGGCTGATCCGTCCCGGCGATCACTACCTGATCGCCGCCGCCGGCGTCGGCGCGACCTTCTCCGCGATGGTGATGCAGTACTGACGTACCGTCGGTGCCGCGTCCGTCGCCCCGAGCGCTCGAACCCCGGAGCGCACTTCCCCCGTAGTCATCCCAGAGCACACTTCGCACTCCGGCCACCTCGCACGTCATTCACTTGCACTTCGTTCACTTCGCAGTTCGTTCACTTCGCACACTTCCACGCACGACGGGACGGGACACCCATGCCAGAACCCGTGGTCCAGACCACTGACCCCGAGCTGCGCGAGCGCATCCTGCACGGCATCGGCGAACTCCTGCCGCGCGTGCTCAAGCGCGAGCTGCCCGAGATCCCTGCGGACGCCTGCCTGTTCGACGACCTCGGCCTGACCTCGGCCGGGACCATCGAACTCATCCTGGAACTGGAGGAGTCGCTCGACATCCAGGTGGACGTCGAGCAGATCACCGAGGACGACCTGCGCTCGGTCACCAAGCTGGCCGACTACGTCGCCGGGCACCTCATCGCCGAGGACTGACCGGGTGCCCGCCGGTTCCCCCGGGCGCGTCGGCCCTCCCGGTTCGCCCGGTACCCCCGGTCCGGCCGGCCTGCGGATCGCCCGGGTCCTGGCCCGCTGCTCCGACGGCCGCTCGGAGACCTCTCTCGACCCCGACCTGCGGGTCTTCGTCTCCGACCTGGTCCGCCCGTACGGCCTGCCGCTGCGCGAGGACCTGTTGCGCGAGGGCGTCGGACACTCCTACGAGGAGCTGGCCGCCGGGCTCCTGGGCGAGGCGCTGGCCGAGGACGAGCCGGTGGACCTGCTGATCCTCGCCTTCGACACCCCGGACGTGCGCCCCGGCGCACCGTCCTCGCTCGCGCTCAGCCGGTCCGTCCCCGGCGAGCCGCTGGCCTTCGCGGTCTGCGACCAGGGCACCGCGGCGGCCTTCACCGCGCTGCGGCTGGCCGCCGAGTACCAGCGGGCCGGCGCCTGCCGCCGGGCGGTGGTGGTGCTCGCCGAGCAGACCGCACTGCACTACGAGCCACCCGAACCGGTGGCGATGCCGCAGCGGCACGCCGCGGTGGTGCTGGTCTGCGAGGAGGCGCCGGGCCCCGGGCTGGTGGTGCACCAGTGGCGCGGCCCCGACCGGCCGGAGTCGCAGGTGTCGGACCGGGCGGCGGAACCGGGGCCCGGGGCCGTGGTCCTGGACTCGACCGCCGACGACCACGGCGGGTCGCTCGCGCAGCCGTTCACCGGTCTGTGGGCACGGCTCGCCGAGCAGCTGCCCGGGGGGCGGGTGGAGCGACGGCCGCTGCGGGTCACCGGGGCGGACCGTCGGCTCGGGGTGCTGAGCACCCTGACCCAGCCGTGACCGGCCTGGACCTGTGGCTGATCGGCGCCGATCAGCCGGCCGATGCGGTCGCCCGGCTGCGGGAGACGCTGGACGCCGAGGAGCGGGCCCGTGCCGAGCGGGCGGAGGAACCGCGGTGCAGCCGGTTCACGGTGGTGCGCGGCGCGGTCCGGGAGCTGGTCGCCGCCCGGCTGGGCTGCCGCCCGGCCGAGGTGGTCTGGCGGTACGGTCCGCACGGCAAGCCGGAGCCGGCCGGGGCGGGCGGACTGCGGGTGAACTGGTCGGCCGCGGGGTCGTCGGCGCTGCTGGCCCTCGCCGAGGGTCGGGCGGTCGGCGTCGACGTGGAGCCGTTGCGCGAGCCCCGGTTGGCCGAGCGGATGGCCGCCCGCTGGTTCCCCTTCGAGGAGGCGCGCCATGTCGCGGAGGCCGCCGATCCCGCCGAACGGTCCACCCGATTCACCGAGTTGTGGTGTCGCCGGGAGGCCTGCGTGAAGGCCTACGGCGGACGGCTGACCCAGGCGTTCGGGGTGTCGGTGGCGGGGCCGTCCCCGCTGCTGCTCGCCGATCCGGGCCCGCTCGGCACCGGCCCGGTGAGCCTGGCGGACGTGCCCGTCCCCGGGCCGTACCGGGCCGCCGTGGCCGTCCTCGGAGTTCGCCCCGTTCAAGTGAACATGCTTGTATGGAACCAGAGTTGACGATGTATCAGACGACAGGGGCGATCACCGGCGGCCGCCGGTGGCGTCCGGCCGCACCCCCGCCCGCTGAGACCTCCCTGCTGAGACCTCTCCGCTGAGACCGCCCCGGTGAGCCGAAAGGCACGTACGACGTGACTGCCCACAACGCCGATGCCGTACCGCCCGAGGCGGGTCCGTCCGCCCCGCCCCGGAGCGGTCGGCGGATCACCCTCCGTTTCACCGCCACCAGCGGCGGCTCGGGCCCGCTCACCCGCGGCCAGGACAACATGATCCGGTGCATCCGGCGGGACGCCCCCGAGCAGATCAACAAGGAGTCGGTCTGGCCCGTCCCGCCCGGCACCACGCTCGCCGCCGGCCTGAACGCCCTGCGCCTGCTGGTCGAGCGGCACGAGTCGCTGCGCACCTCCTTCCCGCCCGGCTCCGGCCCGGACGCCTTCCCGGAGAGTCAAGTGGTGCACGGCGAGGGCCGGTTCGCGGTCACCGTCATCGAGACGGGCGGCCTGGACGAGCGGGAACTCGACGCCCTGGCCGCCGAGTCGGGGCAGGCCGACGTCGCCGTCCCGGTGGAGCTGACCGTCGTCCCGCGGATCCGTTTCACGCTGCTGGCCGAGGGGCAGCGGCTGCGGCGGCTGATCGCCGTGGTCTGCCACGCCGGCGCCGACGGTGCCGCCACCGCGCTGCTGATCCAGGACTGGTACGCCCTCGCCGCCGGGAAGGACCTCCCGCCGGTCACCGCACCGACCCCGATCCAGATCGCCGCCGCCGAGCAGAGCCCGCAGGGCCGCCGCCGGGCCGCCGGCGCGCTGCGGCACTGGGCCCGGATCCTGGCCGCCGGCCCGCAGGTCGTGTTCGCCGACTCCCGGATCACCGGCCCGCCACGCGGGCCCGGCGCCCTGCTGGTCCGCTCCCGCACGGCGGCCGCCGACCTCGCCGCGGTCTGCCGCCGCACCGGCGCCAGCCCCTCCGTCGTGCTGCTCGCCTCCTTCTCCGCCCTGGTCGCGCACCGGGCCGGCCGTACCGACCTGGCCGTCTCGGCGCTCTCCGCCAACCGCCAGCGCGCCGCGCTGCTGGACCACGTCGGCACCCTCGCCCAGGACGCCCTGATCCTGCTCGACACCGGCACCGCCGACCTCGACCAGCTGATCGGCCGCGCCAAGTCCGCGTCGCTGAGCGCCTACTGGCACAGCGTGCTGGACGCCGAGCAGGTCTGGCAGCTGGTGGACGACGCCGCCCACGTACGCGGCACCCGCTTCGCCCGCCAGGTGGTCGTCAACGACCTCAGCCTCACCATCCCGGCCACCGTCGCCGACGCCCAGCCCGCCCCGGCCGCCGACCCCGAACTCACCCCGCTGCCCGCCCCGCCGCTGCCGGTGCGGCTGATGTTCACCATCCTGCGGATCGCCGGGAGTCTGGACTTCGCCCTGGTCGCCTGCCCCCAGGTGCTCGACGCGGGGGAGACCGAGGGCTTCGCCCGCGCGCTGATCACCCTCCTGGCGGCCGCCGCCGACGGGCCCGTGCCGCTCGCCGAGCTGCCCGAGGCCCCCGGCCCGCCGAGCCGGTCCCGGCTCGGCGGGGAGCGGCCGAACGACGGTGAGAAGCACGAGGACGGTGAGTGGCAGGTGGTCGACGGCTCCCGGATCGACCTGGCGGCCGTCCGCGCCCTGCTCGACGCTGCCCTCGAAGCGGTGCTGGACCCCGCCCTGGACCCCACCGCCGGTCACCGAGTCGCCGTCGAGGACGGCAGGTTGACCGCCGACCTGACCACCGCCGACCCCCACCTCACGCCCGCCGACGTGCACCGCGCGGTGGTCGCCGCGCTGCCCGGCCGGGACACCGCGATGGCGCCGCAGCACTACCGGATCCACTACCGGGGCCCGGACGGCGAGCGGCTGGGCGCGGGCAGCGGCCGCGACCCGGAGACCGTCGCCCGGCTCGCCGCGCTCACCTGAACGTGCGACCGCGGGGCGGCCGGACCGACCTCACCCCCACGGGTCCGTCCCGTCCTCCGCGTCCTCGTCGTCGTGGGCCGACGCGGGCTCCCATGAACAGGCCGAGGTGGCCCCGGAGGTGAGCCCCCACGGGTTCGGCACCTCTTCCTCCTCGTCCCCGCCCTGGAGCGGCAGCCGATCGATCACCGCGACCAGCGCGGGGGGCAGCTGCGGTGCCAGTCCGTGGTGCACCCGGGAGAGGATGTCCCGTCGCACGTCCTCCGGCAGCAGTGGTCGCCGCATCCGCAACGTCCGTGGCACGGGGGGCCGTTCGGCCGCCGACAGCTGCTCGGACCAGGCCCGCCAGTAGTCGGCGTCGTCGGTCTCGCCGAGCTTCAGGTGGTGCAGGTGGAGGCAGTACGCGGCCGTGCCGCTGCCCGAGCCGGCCGCGAAGCGCCACCAGAACTCGGCGCCCTCCTCCTTGCCGGTCGCGTACAGCAGCGCGCCGAACACCTCCGCCCCCTCGGGCTGGATCCGGCGCGCGTTGACCAGCAGGTCGAGCCCTCGGGAGGCGCACGGCGCACCCAGCACCAGGGCGACCACCAGGCCCAGTTCGAAGGCGGCCTGCTCGTGTTCGGTGGGCAGATGGGCCGGGGCGGCGGTGAGCCGGGCCTGCCGCAGGGCCGCGATCCGTTCGGCGTGGACGCGTTCGGGTCGGGGTACGTGGAGCGCCGCGCGCCCCCCGCCGGTCGTGCGCGCCCCGTCGACCGGTTCGAGCTCCCGTTCGGTGGTCATGATTCTCCTCCCCGGTCCGGCAGTTCACCCACCCCGAGCCGGCGCGCCAACCGCTCCCGGGCGTGCCGGAGGTTGGAGTGCACCGTGGCCACCGGCCGGCCCAGGTAGGCCGCGATCACCTTGGCGTGCAGACCCAGCAGATAGCGCAGGATCACCACGTCCCGCTGCCGGTCCGGGAGTTCGAGGATCGCCGCGTACAGCCGCACCTCGTCCGCCTCGCTGTGCAGCAGCCCGTCGGCGACCTGCTTGAAGGCCCCGATCACGGCGGCGAAGGTGACCGCCTCCACCTCGACCGGCTCCTCGGCCGACACCCAGTCCCCGACGTGCCGGTTCGCCAACCGCCAGGCGTAGGCGGCCGGTTCCTCGAACCGCAGCACCTGCGGCCAGCAGCGGGCCAGATCGGCCTTGACCGCCTCGACCACCAGCGCGGCGTCCGCCTGGCTGCCTATCCGGGTCAACGCGAGGGCGTGCCAAGCGGGTTCATGGGTCTCGCAGAACGCGGCGTAGGTGAGGTCCAGGCGCTGGCCCGGGTCCATCACCGCCGTCCGCTCGGCTCCGGCCGTCCCGGCGTGCGCCACCGCCGTCCCACCGCGGTACCCGCGCGCGGGGGAACCCCTGTCGATCGTCATCGAGCCTGCTTTCCGTGGTCGTCGGCTGCTCGCCGGGCCACCCGAGGGTCGGGCTGTCCGCGCCCATCCTCATTCCACCAGGCCTGTCACTCCAGGCTGCAAAGCGAATACAGATTGTCATCCCATGTGATCCGGTGATTGATCAAATTCGACGGGGCGACGATTGGCCCCCTGATCCGGTGGGCAGCAATCGGACGGTACCGGGCAAGGCCGAGGGGGAGTGCGATGAGCCGCTACGACGGGGTCGACCTGCGGTTGAACGTGGCGCACTCGGCCCGGATGTACGACTACTACCTGGGCGGTTTCACCAACTTCGCCGCCGACCGCGAGGCCGCCGGCCACGTCCTGGCCACCGCGCCCTGGGTGCGCACCGCCGCGCGCGCCAACCGCGCCTTCATGCACCGCTCGACCCACGCCCTCGCCCGGTCCGGCATCGACCAGTTCCTCGACATCGGCACCGGCATCCCCACCTCGCCCAACCTCCACGAGGTCGCGCAGGGCGTCCGACCGCGGGCCCGAGTGGTCTACGCCGACAACGACCCGATCGTCCTCACCCACGCCCAGGCCCTGCTGACCAGCACCCCCGAGGGCCGCACCACGTACGTCGAGGCCGACGTGACCGACCCGGCCGGCCTGCTCGCCGCGCCCGAGCTGCGGGAGTCCCTCGACCTCACCCGCCCGGTGGCGCTCTCCCTGAACGCCCTGCTGCACTTCGTCCCCGACGACCGGGGCGCGTACGAGCTGGTCGACCACCTCAAGTCCGCCCTCGCCCCCGGCAGCGCCCTGGTGATGTCCCACCTGAGCGCCGACTTCGACCCCGAGGAGATCGCCCGGGTGGTCCGCATCTACCAGGCCGCCGGCACCGCGATCCAGGCCCGCAGCCGCGCCGAGTTCACCCGCTTCTTCGACGGCTGGACGATCCTCGACCCCGGCATCGTGCCCACCGTGGCCTGGCGGCCCCACCCCGACGACCCGCCCGTCCCGCCGTCGGAGGCGACCGGGTACGCGGGCGTGGCGCTGAAGCCCTGAGCGGCAGGATCCTCTTCCACTGACGAACCGTCGGGAACGCTGCCGCGTCCATCCGATCAAGGACGCGGCCCGCCCGCGAGATTCGATCAGAGGGGAACCATGCACGCTCAGCCTTCGGAAGCCCGGCACAGCCGTCGCGCCGTCCTGGCCCTCGGCGTCGGGGCGGCGGCCGTCGCCGTCACCGCGTCGACCGCCACGGCCGCTCAGGCGGCCACCGGCACCGGCCTCCAGCGCTCGCTCGCCGAACTCGAACAGCAGCACTCCGCCCGGCTCGGCGTCCACGCCCGCAACCTCGCCACCGGCCGCACCGTCCGCTACCGGGCCGACGAACTCTTCCCGATGTGCTCGACCTTCAAGACCCTCGCGGCCGCGGCCGTCCTGCGCGACCTCGACCGGGACGGCGAGTACCTCGCCCGGCGCGTCCACTACACCCAGGCCGACATCGACCGGGCCGGCGGCGCCCCGGTCACCGGCCTGCCGGCCAACCTGGCCGACGGCATGACGATCGGGGAGCTCTGCAAGGCGGCCATCGACCACAGCGACAACACCGCCGGAAACCTGCTGCTGGCGCGGATCGGCGGCCCGACCGGCATCACCCGCTTCTGCCGCTCGCTCGGCGACCGCACCACCCGGCTGGACCGCTGGGAGCCCGAACTCAACTCCTCCGAGCCGGACCGGACCACCGACACCACCAGCCCGCACGCCATCGCCCGGACGTACCGCCGCCTCACCCTCGGCCACGCCCTCCCGCCCGCGAAGCGCGAGCAGCTGCTCGGCTGGCTGCGCGGCAACACCACCGGCGCCCGCCGGCTCCGCGCGGGCCTGCCCGCCGACTGGACCCTCGCCGACAAGACCGGCACCGGCACCGGGTACGGCACCGCCAACGACGTCGGCATCGCCTGGACCCCGGCCGGCGACCCGGTCGTCCTCGCGGTCCTGACCACCAACCCGCGGGACCCCGCCGCGAAGGCGGACGAACCCCTGGTCGCCCGGACCGCGGTCCTGCTGGCCGCCGCCCTCGGCTAGGCCCTGTCCGGCCGATCTTGCCGGGCGCGCGACGCCGGGCATCCCGCCTGGACGCACGCCCGAATCGCCCAAGTACGTCCAGTACGAGGC
>NZ_JBEOSV010000075.1:0-41825 GCF_040303245.1 Kitasatospora sp. NPDC096077
ATCCGCTGCCTGATCCGCCGCGCCTGGTCCCTCTACCGCTGGAACACCCGGCCTCGCACACCCCGCATCCGATGACCTACTGGCGGACGCCCTTACGTCAGCAGCCAAAGCCGTCCTCACTCTGGAGCTGCAGCGCTGAAAACGCTCACTGTCCCACACCCACCCCAAGGGACTTCGCCAGCAGAGTCGCCGGTCCGACTTCCTACACCTCCCCGGGTGCTCCGCGTCCTCACCCACGGTTCGAAGTGATCACCACTGCGCCCAGTCCACCGTGGAAATGGTGTACCCGAAGTCCCGGACGACCGTGAAGAGGGGCTGGATGTAGGTGTAGCCCGGGTTCATCGGGTCGGTCGCGCCCCCCACCACCGTGCCGACGGCCTTGGTGCCGTAGATGACCGCTCCCCCGCTGTCGCCGGCGGCCGACCTCACGTCGACCTTGATCAGGTGCTCCGTGGTACGCCTATCGCCGTCGGTCATGCTGGCTTCGGCGGTGTCGAACATGCCGCACCTCCAGCCGCTCGCCATGCCCGAGGCGCAGGTCCAGTCGCCCTTCTCCATCTCGGACTGCGGGTCGGCGACGTAGCCGTTGTAGTAGTTGTAGACGTTGGCGACGTCCGTCTTGATCATCTTCCCGGTGGGGTGCCACGCCCGCGGATTGTCCACCCTGATCAGCTCGTAGTCCTCGGTGACGTTGTGCCGGTTGGTCACGACTCCGATGCGGGTGTTGCCCCACTGGTCGGGCCAACTGTCGTCACGCCGGATCACCGTACCTTCGTCCCAACAGTGACCGGCGGTCATCAGATAGGCCTGACCGGCCTGCTGGATCATGATGCCGGCCGAGCAGCGACCCCCACCCCCCATGGCCTGCAGGCCGTCGCCCCCGACCAGACCGGTCCGGACGTTGGCGGTCCCCCGGTGGGTGGTGACGTTGACCCTTCGCACGGTCGGCTTCGGTGACACCGGCCGCACGCAGCACCGCCTCGGCGTCCTTTCCGGCCTGTACGTCCAGCGCGACACGGTCGGCGCCGGTGTCTACCTCCCACGAACTGTCCGGCGGCATCAGCCCCTTGCGCCCGACCTCGTTGAGCCGCTCGTAGACCTCCCTGAGGTCGGCGGTGGTGTAGGCGGCACGCTGCGGGATAATTCCGGCGGCCTTGGCCGCGCGTTCCCCCTCGTCGTCCACCACGTTCGCGTGCACCTCACCGCGCATCACGTCGAGCCACACGCCCGCGTCCTTCGCGCCCTGGCCGGTGCGGAACGCCTTGGCGGTGTTCGACAGCCCGTCCTGGGCCGCCAGGCGCTGCCCCACCTCCCGCTCGGGGACGCTGAGTTGGCCCGCCACCGCATGCGCGGCGGTCTGCGAGGTGAGCGGGGCCGGTGACCCGAGACGGCCGACGGCTGAGCTCTGCGCCACGCCCGGCGCCATGGCGAACCCTGCCAGCAGGACCGCCACCGCACTCTTGGCGAGGGCCTTCCTGGGGACCTTCATGGTCAACACCCGGGACCGGCCGCGCGGAGCGATCCGCGCGGCCGGGTCGGTCAGCGGTGCGGCTCGGTGTCGGGTATCCAGGTTCCGTGGAATCCGGCCGGCACCCGGCGGGGCAGGTGCACCGTGGCGACCGGGCCGGCGGCCAGGTCGGTGGCGTCGTGCACGAGCAGACGGGAGGGCACCGACGGGGAGCGGTGGGTGACGATCGACAGCAGCCAGCCTTCGTCCTCACCGGTGGAGCCGGCGGCGGAGCCGTCCGTGGAGCCGGCCGCGGGGACGAAGACGGCCTCGCCCGCGTGCCAGTCCGCGCCGAGGTCGTGCCGGGCGACGAGGCCATGCTCGCTGTCGACTTTCACGATGGCGTGGGAGTCGACGGCGTACAGGTAGCGGTGGGGCAGCCCGACCAGGCGGTCGTCCAGGGTCGGGAACTCCACTCCGGTGTCGTCGAGCGCCTGCTCGGTGACGGTGCCGGTGGCCGGGTCGAGGGTCCAGCGGTGCAGGGAGCTGACCCCAGCGGCCGCGGCCTGGCCGGGGCCTGGCGGGCCGCCGGCGCGGGCCCAGGCGGCCCGCCAGGCGTCGGGGCCGTAGCGGACGGCGTCCAGGACGACGCGGCCCCGGTCGTCCTCGTGGGCGTTGCCGACGTGGAAGACGTAGCACGGCTCGATGTCGAACCACCGCACCGCCGGATCGTTCCTGCCCATCAGTCCGATGCGCGCGGTGTAGCTGTCGCTCCACCGGTAGGGCACGCCGCGGCCCACCAGGTCGGGGTCGAGGACGACCGGGAGGTCCAGCCAGACGATGTGGTGGGGGGTGATGGCGAAGTCGTGCATCATCGTCGGCCCCGGCACCTCGACGGGGAAGCTGGTGGCCAGTTCACCGTCCGCGGTCAGCCGGTGGTACGTCAGATACGGCGGACGCACGCCGTAGTCGAACAGGTGCAGCTCTCCGGTACAGGGGTCCTCCTTGGGGTGCGCGGTCATCCCGGTGGTGAGCCGGCCGCCGAAGTCGCACGGGCCCAGGGTGTCCAGTTCGGGGCTCAGTTCGTAGGGGTAGCTGGTCTCCATCAGCGCGAGGATCCTGCCCGCGTGTTGGATGACCGAGGTGTTGGCGGCCCCGGCGGCCAGGTCGCGGGTGCCGTCCGGGCCGATCGGCCGGGCGCCGTCGAGGCGCCTGGTGCGCACCCAGCGGTTGCGGTACCAGGCGGCCCGGCCGTTCTCCAGCCGCACGCCGTGCAGCATGCCGTGGCCGGCGAACCAGTGCCCGCTGTCCTCGCCGGGCAGCGGGTTGGGCCCGTTGCGGAAGTAGCGGCCGGTCAGCTCGGGCGGCAGCGCGCCGGTCACGTGGAGTCCGGTGGCCTCGGTCTCGTCCTGGACGGGGGCCAGGTGGCCCGCGAGGTAGCTCGGAGTCTGTTCGCTCATGCCCCGACACTCACATGTACAAACTGATATGTCAATGAGTACATGTCCAGACTGTTAGGTACGATGGCCGCATGTCCCTGCGCCACGCCCTGCTCGGTCTGCTCGCCGACCGGCCCCAGACCGGCTACGACCTGAACAAGCGCTTCGAGGAGTCCCTGTCGCGCTACGCGTGGCACGCCAGCCACAGCCACATCTATCCGGAGCTGAAGAGGATGACCGTCGACGGCCTCGTCGAGGTCGTCGACGAGGGCACCCGCGGCAGCAAGACCTACGGCATCACCGAGAGCGGCACCGCCGCCCTGCGGGAGTGGATGTTCATCCCCAAGGACGGACCGGTGCGCAGCGAGGCCGTGCTGCGGCTGTTCCTGCTGTCTGCCCTGGAGGCGGAGGACGCGCGCACCCTCATCGACCAGGTCATCGCCCACGCGGAGACGGAGAGCGCCGAACTGCGGGAGGCCGTCCAGCGCATCGAGGCCGCCTCGCAGCCGGGTGACAAGCCGCCCTTCGCCCGCTTCGCCGCCGAGTTCGGTCTGCGGTTCCAGCAGCTCCAGCGCGACTGGGCCCAGTGGGCCATCGATCAGCTCGACGAGAGCGCGATGCCCACGGACGACCGAGGGCCGTCTTCCGATTGACCGGCCGGGCCGGACGACACGGGCCGGACTCCGCGACCGTGGACAGTGCGATCATCGCCCAGCGACACCCGATCACCGGGCTGTTCCACCGTGTTCTCCGGCCCCTGGTACGGGGGTCGCAGCCTCTTCATGTCGCCCGACTCCCTTGCATGGTAAGGAAGTTGGCGTAATTTCGGCTCCTCTCCGGACCTTCCTCCCCGGGACGACCGCCCGGACGCAGCGTCCTGTTCGAGTCCACCGGCCGCAACCTGGCGGCAGGCCCGAGCGGGCCGCCCGGGCCCTCCGGCGACTGGCGCCGCGACCTCCGCCGGATCGCCCACGAGCAGCGCGCCATCATGCGACGCCATCCCTGGCTCCCCGCCGCGCTCCCGGCCCGCCAGACCCTGGGCCCGAACACCCTCGCCGTCCTCGACCACGCGCTCGCCGTCCTCGCCCAAACCGGCCTGGACGCCCAGGCGCAGCTGGAGGCCTTCAGCCTCCTCACCGGCTTCGTGGCCAGCCACATGTCGTACGAACTCGCTCAGGAACGAGCCGGCGAGGTGGCGGACCGGATCTCCGGCGAGTCCCTCGACACCCAGGCCCGCTACCTCGCCTCCGCCGTCGCGGGCGGCACCTAACCCCACCTCGCCCGGGCCCTGGCCGGGGCAGGCGGCGACCAGAGTCCCGAGGCGGTCTTCGACCGCTCCCTCGACCTCGTGATCGGCGGGATCGCGGCGGCCGGCTCGGCGGAGCCGAAGGAGGGAGGGCCCGGGCCGGGCCGAGGACGACGTGGACGTTCAGGGGGGTGCCGTGCTGGGGCACGGGAGGCCTTCGGCAGCGGATGGGAGGTGCGGACGTTCCCGGTCCGCAGCCCCCGGGGCAACCCCGCTCCTGACCATGCGGAATCGAAGCTCGTGGAGCGTCGTGCATGATCAGGCGCTGGGAGTTGGATCAGGAACTGGAGGCAGGGTTGAGCGTCACTGGTGTGCGGGTCGTCGGCGCGGTGCCTGACGAGAGGATCTGGGACCTGCTGAACGTTGCGGTTCAGGCTGCGCCGTCGCCGTACGCCTCCGCCGCGGTCGTCGACCTCCCCGAACTCCCGCCCGGCGGCTCCCTCCTGGTCCGCCCCGACGGCTTCATCGCCTGGCGTGCCGCCGATCCCCCGACCACCTGGGCCCGTCCCTCACCCTCCTGCTCGGGCACGGCTGAGCCACCGGGAACACCCCTGTCCCCCGGGAGATCCCCGGGCGGGCCGGCAGTGGCGTTGTGCTCGGTGCCGCCGGGTCCACTGCGGCCACAGGGCTGTCCAGACACCTTGTCGCACGCCGTCGAGGGTGGTTCGCCGCGGGCCGAGGCCTCCCTGGCGGCCGGATGCGATCAAGCACCCGGCGCGGGATCCTGAAATCAGGCGCATGCGAAGGAACTCTGCCACCGTCGCCCGCCCACCCGGATGTGCGCCGCAACGTGACGCCAAGTCACCGTCAGCCGAGCGGGTGGCACAGCCTCGCCCTCCTTCACACGGTCCGGCTCGCGCCGGGCGTCGTCCGGGTACCGGTCATCACCCTCCGCGACCGGATCAGAGGAGTGGTCTGCCATGGCCGTGGTCCGCAAGAACATCCTGAAGGACACCACCGCACGCGACGACTTCATCGAGGCCGTTCACCGCCTCAAGGAAAAGATGTCCAACCGCACGACCCGCGGGTACGGCATTCCCGGCCCCGACCAGCAGCTGTCCCTCTACGACCTCTTCGTGATCGAGCACATCCAGGCGACGAGGCGTGCCATCCCGTCCAACGGCAGCTGGTTGCTGCGCAACACGGCACACCGCTCGCCGTCCTTCCTGCCGTGGCACCGCTGGTTCCTCCTCCGCGTGGAGGGCCAGATGCGGTCGGTACTCGGCAAGTCCGGCTTCGCCCTGCCGTACTGGGACTGGCAGACCGACGCCGACGCCGGAGTGCCGGAGCGGGCGGCGGTCTGGGGCGACACCTACATGGGGCACGCAGGCATACCCGTCAACAGCGGCCCGTTCCGCGCCCAGAACAACCCCCGACCCTTCTGGGTCATCGTCGAAGCCGACGGCCTCGGCGCCTGGGACTCCGTCCGGCGGGGGCTGGAGCGGCAGTTCTACCAGAGTGCGAACAGCCTGCCCAACAGCACGAATGTGAAAGAGGTCCTCTCCAGCTACCCGACGTACGACTCAGTAGGTTTCGACGTGAACTCGGCCGGTTTCCGCAACCGGCTCGAAGGGTTCCTGCCGGCCGGTCAGTCCAGCATGCACAACCGGGTCCACGACTGGATCGGCCGCGACATGATCCCGATCAGCTCGCCCAACGACCCGGTCTTCTTCCTGCACCACTGCAACGTGGACCGGATCTGGGAAAGCTGGATGAGCAAGAACGGCCGCAGCTACCTCCCCGGCATGGATGCCCCACCCGTGTACAGCGGTATCCGGATCGACGACGTACTCCCCTTCGACGGCTATCCGGTCGACGACCCGCCCACACCGCGCCGCGCCCTCGACATGACCTCCCTCTACAGCTACGACCAACTGGTACCGATCTGACCCCGACTACCGGGCGTGAGCATCGAGTTCAACCTGCCCGGCGCACCGCGGACAGCCCCCTCCACGGTTCGCTGTCGCCCGTCAGTGTGCGCCCGCTCCGTCCGCCGGTGCCGCACCCGCCATGACCGACGGGGCGAAGGCCGGCAGTTGCTCCAGACTCTCCGCGACCGCCGCGAAGCCGTATTCGAGCATCTCCCGCTCGTAGCGCTCGACGGCGGGCAGCAGTTCCGCCTCGCCGCGCTCGACCGCGGTGAGCACGCGGCAGAGGAGTTCCGCGTCCCGGAACGCGGTGTTGGCGCCCATGCCCGCGCTCGGCGGCATGACGTGGACGGCGTCGCCGAGCAGGGTGACCCGGCGGGTGCCCCAGTGCGGCACCGGCTTCGCGTGACGGACCGTCAGCACCGAGCTGTTCACCACATCCGACTGGCGCACCAGCTCGACCAGGTCGGGGTGCCAGTCGGCGATGCCGGCCAGCAGCAGGTCACGGACCCCCGGCCAGTCGGCGGGCAGCGGCTTGATGTACTCGGGCAGGAACGCTCCCCAGCGCAGGTAGCTGCCGGTTCGCGGCAGTTCGACGTCGGGGGCCAGTTCGGCCGCGGCCAGGTGCGGCGGGCGGCGGAACTCCATCTTGCCGAGCAGCATCCGCACCTCGGGGCCGTGGACCAGGGTGCCGAAGCCCGGGACCAGGCCGGCGAACCGGTCGGTCAGCGGCGTGCGGCCGAGCAGGCCGCTGCCGTCGAGGGTGACCACCTCGGCGTCGGGCAGGAGTTGTCGGCGCACGGGCGAGTTGCCGCCGTCCGCGCCCACCAGCAGGTCGCCGGTGGCGGCGGTCCCGTCGGCGAACTCGGCCCGCACGGTGCCGTCGGCCTGCTCGCTGTAGCGGACCAGCCGCTTGCCGAACTCGATCCGGTCGGTGATCCCGGCCAGCAGCAGGTGCCGCAGGACGTGCCGGTCGGTGGCCATGCCCCCGTGCAGCGCACCGAGTCGGCGGATCTCGCGCAACTGCTCGTCGACCACCCGCCGCTCACCCGAGAGCTCCCCGGTGCTGGCCTCCAGCAGCGGGTGCAGGCGCTGCGGCAGGCATGCGCGCAGCGCGTCCAGCCCCCGGCCGCCGATGCCGATCCGGAAGCCCTGGTACCGGGCCTGCACGTTCTCCTCGCGCTCGTAGACCCGCACGTCGATCCCGGCCTGGTGCAGTCCCTGCGCCAGGCACAGCCCACCGATTCCCGCGCCGATCACCAGTACACGCATGTCGATCCCCCCGTGGAAACTGACTTGAACACCGTTCACTTGGTCACTGTTCAACTTACTTGGTCGGTGTTCAAGTGGCAAGATGCCTCCGCTGACAGGAATGGGCTACGAAAGGGGACACCCGATGCCGCTTCGGCAGGCCGACGTACTGCAGGGTGCACTGGAACTGCTCGACGAGGACGGTCTCGACGAGCTGACCACCCGCCGCCTGGCCCAACGGCTCGGCGTCCGGGCCGGCGCCCTGTACTGGCACTACCCGAGCAAGGCCGCCCTGCTGGACGCGCTGGCCGACCGGATCATCGGCGAGATGCTCACCCAGCCGCCCACCGGCGGCCCGGACACCGCCCCCGCCACCGAACAGGCCTGGCCCGACCGCCTCCGGGAACTGGCCACCCGGGCCCGCGCGGCCATGCTCGCCCACCGCGACGGCGCCCGGCTCGTGGTCTCCTTCACCGCCCCGCCGCCCAACGCCGTCGCCTACTTCGGCGCCCTGATCGGTACCCTGCGCTCGGCCGGAGCCGATGCCCCGGCCGCCCACCTCGGCGCGGACGTGGTCACCAGCTTCGTCAACGGCTACACCCTCGAAGAACAGGCCCGCCAGGCCGCGCTGATCCCCCAGGACCAGCGCGACGCGACCTTCCGGCTGGAACTGGACATCGTGATCGCGGGCATCCGCACACAACTGCTGCACGACTGAGCGGAGCCCGCCACGGCAAGCAGTACCGGGGCGGCTTGCCGTGGCGGGCCCGGACAGCCGGACGCCCGACCGTCAGTGGTCCTCGTGGAGAAGTCGCAGGGCCACCCGGCGGCCGTGGCCGCGTTTGACAGCGAGTGCGAACCACAAGCGGGTCGCTCCGTCCACGACGTGGTCCGAGTCGGCCGGATCAACCGGATCGGCCCCGACCGGACGGCCTTCCTCGACACGTACGCCGAGCACGTCCTGCCGGCCCGGCGTGGACAGCCGGACCGCCCACCGAAGGTCCTGCTCAGAGGCGGACGAGGCGCGGCGGACCGTCACCGTCAGGGGCGAGGACGACGTCCAGCGGCGGCCGCAGCCAGTGGACGACCTGGCGTCGCCCGTCGTCGGCCCGCACCGGAGGAAGGCGCTCCGCCACGTGTTCGGCGACGGCGAGCGCCTGCTCGTCGTCCAGCGGGGAGCTGACCGCACGACGGCGGTCCCAGGTGACCAGGAGGCGTTCGGGCCGCCCGGCGGAGCCCAGGAAGCCGACGGCTGTGGCAGGCTGCGGGTCCACCAGCAGAACCTTTCCGTATGCGTCGCGCCGAAGCGCGACATGGGATCGGCCCGTCCTGTCCGGGCTGATCCGCCGATCTTGCCCCCACCCGCGGGAGCGCGCACCACGACACCGGGCTCGACCCGGTTCCGCCCACCCGGTGAGCGGCGGTTCCGGTGCATGGATCCGGAATCCTCGGGCAGGCGCCAGGTGTCCTGATGTCGCAAGCCGACGGGAGTGACGGTGACGAGTGCCACGGACAAGGTCCGCAACATGGCGGAGAAGGCCACGGGCAGGGCGAAGGAGGCCGCAGGCCGGGCCCGGGGCGACCGGAGGATGGAAGCGGAGGGCAAGGGCCGGCAGGCCAGGAGCGATCTGAAGCAGGCCGGGGAGAAGATCAAGGACGCGGTCGAGCACTGACAGCCCCGGACGGTCAGGCGCCCTCGCGGCGGACGTGGCGCGGTCAGCTCGCGGTGCGCCGGGCCGCCACGAGGTCGGCGTGGGGGGTCCGCACGACGTGCAGGCCCCCCACGCCCGGTGTCAGCGCCCGGGCGACGGCCCTCCAGGTGGCGCGCCGCACGGGCGGCGGGAGGGTGGCGACGACGAGCGCCTCCGGGCCTGGAGGCGGTCGGTCTCGGCCTGCAGCAGGTCGTAGAACTCCACCGAGACCGAGTACCCGGGTCCGGGTCCGCGTCCGGGCTCGGGCTCGGGCTCGACCCCCGTCCCGTCAGCCATGATCGTGCCACTGGTCACGCCCGGACCCGAGCGGAATTCCGCCGACGTCGAACAGCGCTGCGGCGGGCATCCGCCCTCTCCCTCTCTCGTGACGGACCGGTAACCGACGCTACGGCCACCCGGCCCGGTGCGCGCGGCCGCCGGGCACGTGCACCACGCCCACGGCGCCCTCGCCGCGCCCCGGCCGGCCCCGGTCCGCCGGGGTCTGCCACGGCGCGGTCGGGTCGGCCGGTCCACTGCGGTGCGGTGGCGGCCCGGTGTCCGGCGGGGTGAGCCTGGAAGACCGCTCGCTCCACTCGTGCCCGTCAGTCCGCGTCGCCCACGGTGCTCCGCTCCGAGCGGAGTTGCTCCTCCGAGGCGCCGCGTCGCCAGTAGCCGGAGAACTCGACCCGGGCACGGTCGTAACCGCGCTCCCGGACCAGGTGCCGGCGCAGGCCCCGGACCATCGCCGACTCCCCCGCGATCCAGGCGTACGGCACGCCGGCGGGCAGGTTCGCGGCGCGCACCGCCCCGGCCAGGATCTCGCCCGGCAGCGCGGACCCGCCCTCCCTGGTCAGCCAGGTGACGTCGAGTGCGGCCGGGCTCGGCAGGTCCTGGATGTCCTGCCGGTACGGGACTTCGACGAAGGCCCGGCCCCGGACCCCGGTCGGGAGCCAGCGCAGGATCGCGCCGAGTGCGGGCAACGCGGTCTCGTCCGCGGCCAGCAGCACCCAGTCCGTGTCGGCCGGCGGCCGGAAGCCGACGCTGCGGTTGTCCGCCGTCGTCGGCCCCAGCAGGACCACCCGGTCGCCGGGTTCGGCCCGGGCGGCCCAGGTCGCGGCGGGGCCGGCGCCGTTCGACGGCTGCCCGGGCCGGGCGCCGTGCAGTGCGAAGTCCACGTCCACTTCGAGGGGTTGGTAGCGCTGCGCGCGGATGGTGTACGAGCGCATGACCGCCCGTTCGTGTTCCGGCACGGCCTGCCAGGCCTGGTACCAGCCCGCGCCGGTGCGGTCGGGCAGGACCGGGGCCGGCTGGCCCGGGCGCGGCAGGAAGAGGGAGAAGCTCTGGTCCCGGCCGCCGGAGGCGAAGCCGGCCAGCCGGTCGCCGCCGAAGGTCACCCGCAGCAAGGTGGGGCCGAGCCGGCGGGTCCGTACCACGTGGGCGTCGAAGAAGCGGAACTGTCCGGCGACGGCGGCCGGGTCGGCGGCCGGGGCCGGCGCCCCTGCGGCGGGCCGCGGGATGCGGGTCGGTCGGGTGTCCATCGGGTCGTCAGCCCAGCTTCCGGGCGGACCGGATCGCCTGGGCCAGCCGTTCCAGCAGCGGTGCGGCGCCGGTGTAGGAGAAGCGCGGCACCGCGCTCCAGGGGGTGATCTGGTTCGCCTTCACCGTGGGCAGCTCGGCCCAAGTCGGCTTGCCCGTCAGGTCCTTGGGCTGCAGCGAGGTGCCCCGTTCGTCGAGCAGCAGCAGATCGGCCCGGTACTGGCCGGCGTTCTCCCAGCTGAGGCTCTCGAAGTAGCCCCCGGCTCCGGGCTTGTCCGGGACGACGATGTCCACGCCGAGTTGCGCGAAGTACATCAGGTCGGAGGAGACCTTCGGGTTGGACACGTAGAACAGGTCGGCACTGGCGGAGCAGGCCAGGACCCTGATCCCGCCGGACGCCTTCACCGCCTGCCGCACGCTCTCGGCGGCGGCCTCGAAGCGGGCCTTGGCGTCGGTGACCTTCCTGGCGTTCAGGTCCGCGCCCAACGAGGCGGCCAGATCGGCGTAGTGCTCGATCGGCTCGGTCATCGGCACCCGGGCCACCCCGATCGCCGCGACGTTCGGGTTGATCTTGAGGATCTTGTCCTTGCTCTCGTCGGGGACGTACCAGAAGGCCCCCGGGTCGTACATGTGGGTGACCAGGAGGTCGGGCTGGAGCGCCGCGTACTTCTCGATGTCGAACTCGCCGTAGGCGTTGCCGATGACGGTCACCTGGTTCACGTCGAGGTCGCCGGCCTGGGGGTCGGCCCTGCCGTCGGCGGCCCTGGTCTCGCCGAAGACGCCGACCACCTGCCGCCCCAGACCGAAGTCGACCAGGGCCGCGGCGGCACCGGTGAAGGCGACGACGCGCTGGGGCGGGTTGAACGCCGACAGCCGCTTCGGCTGGTCGTCGGTGAACGACCAGGGGCCGGCCTTCACGCCGTCGGACGCGCCGGCCCGGCTCTTCGTGCCGCTGCCGCCGCACGCGGCCAGGAGTGCGCCGAGCGCGGTGGCACCACCGCCGGCGAGCAGGCCGCGGCGAGTGGGACGACTGGTGATTGTGGGGCGTGTCACAGGTGTTCGCTTTCAAGGAGGGACAGGGCCGGCGGCGCGAAGCGCGGCACTCTGCCGGAACCGAACGACATCGAACTAAGCATAGGCTAACCTAACTTTCACTCCTGTCCAGAGACGTCGTCCCCTCCCCCACACCCGACCCCGCACCCGACCCCGGAGCCCACCAACCGTGTCCATCGCCAGACCACCGCAGTTGGGTCCTGTCCGCCCCGGCGCGGACGACGCCGACGCCGACACACCGGTGCGGCGCACCGCCCGGTGGGCCGGCGGGCTGCTCGCCGCCCTCCTGCTCCTGCTCGCGGTCCTGGTGCTGAGCATCGCCGTCGGAGCCAAGCCGCTGACCCCCGGCCAGGTCTGGCACGGGCTGCTCGACCACGACTCCACCGACTACGCGGTGGTCCACCGGATGCGCCTGCCGCGCACCCTGCTCGGGCTGCTGGTCGGCTGCGGCCTCGGCCTGTCCGGCGCCGTCATGCAGGCCCTGACCCGCAATCCGCTCGCGGACCCCGGACTACTGGGCATCAACGCCGGCGCCTCGGCGGCCGTGGTCACCGCCTCCTCGCTGTTCGGCATCGCCACCGTCGGCGGGTACGTCTGGTTCGCGCTCGCCGGTGCGGCCGTCGTGTCCGTCGCCGTGTACGCGGTCGGCGGCGGCCGGGCGGCCACTCCCGCCCGGCTCGCGCTGGCCGGGTCCGCACTCAACGCCACGCTGTACTCCTACGTCAGCGCGGTGATGCTGCTGGACACCAGGACGCTGGACCGGATGCGGTTCTGGACGGTCGGCTCGCTGGCCGACGCCCAGCCCGCAACCGTCCTCACCGTGCTGCCGTTCATCGGGGCGGGCCTGCTGCTGGCGCTCGCGCTGGCCGGGCCGCTCAACGCCCTGGCCCTCGGCGACGACAAGGCCAGGGCCCTGGGCACCCGGCCCGGGCTCGTCCGGGCCGGGGCCGTCGCGGCCGTCACCCTGCTCTGCGGGGCCGCGACGGCCGCCTGCGGACCGATCGTCTTCGTCGGGCTGATGGTGCCCCACCTGGTGCGTGCCGTCACCGGACCCGACCTGCGCCGGCTGCTGCCGTACTGCGCGCTGCTCGCCCCGGTCCTGCTGCTCGGTGCCGACGTGCTGGGACGGGTCGTGGCCCGGCCGGGCGAACTCCTCGTAGGCGTGGTGACCGCGGTGCTCGGCGGGCCGTTCTTCCTCCACCTCGCGCGCCGCGGGAAGGTGGCCCGGGCATGACCTCGATCCGTTTCGGTACCACCGGCCGGTCGCTGCGCTACCAGCCGCGCGCCCTGGTGGCGGGCACCGGCTGCGCCCTGCTGGCCGCCGTCGTGAGCGTGTTCAGCCTGGGCAGCGGAAGCTACTCGCTCGAACCCGGCGACGTGCTGCGCGCACTCACCGGTGAGGGCTCGCCCGCCGAGGACTTCATCGTCAACCAGCTGCGCCTGCCCCGGGTGGTCACCGCCCTGCTGGTCGGCGCGGCCCTGGGGCTGGCCGGCTCGCTCCTCCAGTCCCTGGTCCGCAATCCGCTGGGCAGCCCCGACATCCTCGGGTTCACCCAGGGGGCCGCCGTCGGCGCCCTGCTCGTGGTGGTGGCGGGCGGCGGCAGCGCGGCCCTGGCCGGCGGAGCCGTGGCCGGCGGCACCCTCACGGGGGCGGCCGTCTGCGCGCTCGCCTGGCGACGCGGCCTGCACGGCGGCCGGCTGGTGCTGGTCGGCATCGGTGCCGCCGCCGTCCTCACCGGGATCAGCGGCTACCTGCTCACCCGGGCCGGACTCACGGACGCGGCCCGGGCGCTCCTCTGGCTGACGGGGAGTCTGGACGGCCGCGGCTGGGGCGAGGCGCTGCCACTGGCCGTCGCCCTCGCCGTCCTGACCCCGGTGGTGCTGTGCGGCTGTGCCCGGCCACTGCGCATGCTCGAACTGGGCGATGACACCGCCATGGCCCTGGGCATCCGGGTCGGACCGCTGCGCCTGCTGCTGCTCGGCTCCGCCGTGCTGCTGTCCGCGCTCGCGGCGGCCGCCGCCGGCCCGGTCTCCTTCGTGGCCCTGACCTCGCCCCAGCTCGCCGGACGGCTGGCCCGCTCCCCCGGCCCCAACCCGGCCGTCTCGATGCTGACCGGTGCCGCCCTGCTGGTCACCGCCGACTGGGCGGCCCAGCATCTGGTCGGCGGACACCAGCTGCCGGTCGGCGTGGTCACCGGCGTCCTCGGCGGCGGCTACCTGCTCCGGCTGCTGGTCGCCGAACGGCGGGCCGGCCGGATCTGACCGCAACCCGGCAGACGGCCGCACGCACGGACATGACGGACGGTGTCCGGGACGCCCCCGCGGCCGCGGGGAGGACCGTTCGGACGCCCGCCGTCACCCCGGCGGTGCGGTGAACCGGTATCCGGAGTCGATCAGTGCGGGCAGGAACTCGGAGAGGGCCGCCACCGTCTGCGAGCGGTCCCCGCCCCCGTCGTGAGTCAGCACGATCGCCCCCGGCCTCAGCTCCGACATGAGCCGCCGGGCGATCACGTCCGTCCCGGGCTCCGCCCAGTCCTGCGGGTCGACCGACCAGCCCATGGGCCGCATCCCCAGCTCGGCGCAGACCTTGAGCGTCTTGGCGGGCCAGTCCCCGCCCGGGGAGCGGAACCAGGTGGGCTCCTTGCCGGTGATCCCGGCGAGGAGTTCGGAGGTACGTGTCAGCTCGTCGCGGATGTTCGCCTCGGGGAGGGCGCGCAGGTTCGGATGGCTCCAGGAGTGGTTGCCGATGAGGTGGCCCCGGCCCGCGATCTCCTTCACCAGCCCGGGGTGTTCGGCCGCGTTCTCCCCGATCAGGAAGAAGGTCGCCCGGATGCCGTGCTTCTCCAGGAGGGCCAGCACGGCCGGGGTGTACTTCGGATGGGGACCGTCGTCGACGGTGATGGCCACCACCTTGCGGCCGGCGTCGAGCTCGTTCACCGGCCTGGTCTCCTCCGCCGTGAGGTGTCGCTGGGCGACGGGCGGGGCCGGGGCGGAGCCGGCGGTGGCGGAGCCGCTCGGAGCCGGAGTGGCGACGGCCGAAGTGGCGACGGCCGGGGCGGGCATCGCCGGAGGCGGTGGCGGCCCACCGGAGACGGCGGGCGCCGGCCCGCTCACGGCCCCCGCGTCCCGAGGTCCTCCACGGCCGCAACCCGTGAGTCCGAGGAACGACAACCCGGCCGTCGTCAAGAGCAATCTTCGTGAGGCGATCTGACGATGCGACAACATCCCGTACGCATCCCCGCGCCGGAACCGTCCGTCACCAGGACACCCTCAGAAGGCCTACGGCGTCACCGGAGGCCCCGGGCGCGCCGTCCACCGCGCTACCGCCCTCCGGCCTGCTCGGCCCGCAGCCGCCAGCCGGCGCTGGCCTCCTGCTGCTGCCAGAACCGGTGGAAGCGTCCCCCCGCCCCGAGCAGACCCTCGACCGTGCCGTCCTCGACCACCGAACCGTCCTCCAGGAACAGGACCCGGTCGGCGGTGCGGACGGTGGCCGGCCGGTGGGTCACGACGACCCCGGTCCGGGTCCCCGCCCCGGCGGTCAGCGCGGCGGCGACGGCGGCCTCGTTCTCGGTGTCGAGGGAGCTGGTGGCCTCGTCCACGAGCAGCACCGGAGCGGGCTTCAGCAGGGCCCGGGCGATGGCGATCCGCTGGCGCTCGCCGCCGGAGAGCGCCGTGCCGCCCTCACCGACGCGGGTGTCCAGGCCGGCCGGCAGCCGGTCGGCGATCTCGTCCACCCGGGCCAGCCCCAGCACCCGGTCCAGCCGTCCGTGCTCCGCTCCCGGATCACCGACCAGGACGTTCTCCCGGATCGTCCCGTCGAACAGGTAGGAGTGCTGGAAGACCATGCTGGTCAGCGCGCGCCGCCCGGCGCCGTCGAGGTGGGCCAGGTCCACGCCGTCGACCAGGACGCGGCCGCGGGTCGGCGACAGGAGTCCGGCGAGCAGGGCGAGCACCGTGCTCTTGCCGGATCCCGAGGGGCCCACGACCGCGGTGGTGGTGCCCGCCTCCAGAGTGAGGTTCAGGCCGCGCAGCACCGGCCGACCGTCCTCGTGGTGGAAGTCGACGTCCTCGAACTCGATCCTCGGCGCCCTGCCGGGTCCGGCCGCGCTGCCCTGGGGCGTGGTCGGTGCGGCGAGCACGGCGTGGACCCTGGCGAGCGAGGCGCGGACGGTCTCGACCGCGGGCGCCAGCCCGGCGAGCGCGGTGAACGGCTCCAGGTAGCGCACGACGACGACGATCAGGGCCACGGCCTCCGGTGCCGTCAGGTCCCCGCGCACCGTCAGGACGGCGGCCGTGCCGGCCAGCAGCACCAGGGCGACCTGGCCCGCCAGACCGAACAGCAGCTGGCCCGGGACCTGGAGCAGCAGCAGCCGCATGGTGGATCCGTGCTGCTCCGCCAGGGCCCGGCCGACCTGGCTGCGGGCCGGTTCGACCCGCCGGCCGGCCCGCAGGGCCTGCTGGGTTCCGGCGAACTCGATCAGCCGCTCGGTCAGGGCGCTGTTGGTGTCGGCGGCGAGCGCGTCGGCCCGTCGGCTGATCCGTCCGGAGGCCCAGAGCGCCACCATCAGCACCGGGACGCCGAGGGCCGCGGCCAGTCCGAGCTGCCAGGCGACCGGGAGCAGCGCCAGGGCGATCGCGGCGGGCAGCAGGACGGCACCGGCCAGCGGTGTGAGCAGGTTGGCGAACAGGCCGACGAGTTCGGGGCCGCCGGAGGCGATCGCCGCGCGGGCCTGCGCGGTGTTGCCCGCCAGCCAGCCCAGCCGGACCTCGGTCAGGCGGTCCGCGACGTCGTGCTGGACGCGCTCCAGGAGCCCGAACCCCAGCTCGAAGCCGCGCCGGGCCGCGAGCGTGTCGACCGCCCAGCCGGCCGCGGTCACGGCCGTCAGGACGCCCAGCCAGGGCAGTGCGCCGACCGGGCGCGGGCCGAACAGCTCCCGCACCAGCGGGACCAGCAGGACGGCACCGGCCGCGCGCAGCAGGACCGAGGACAGGGTGAGCGCGCCGTAGGCGGTGACCGCCGGACGCCGCTCCGCCGGCAGCAGCCGCAGCAGCGGTCGGATCATCGGATGGCTCCTTCGGTAGCGGTCCCGAGGTACCCGTCGTCGGGTCGCCCGGCTCCGGGTAGCCCGGAGGCGGGGCCGTCCGGCACGGAGCGCGCACCGTCGGCCTGCCAGAGGCGGTGGTAGCGGCCACCGGCGGCGAGCAGTTCGTCGTGGGTGCCGGCCTCCACCACCCTGCCGTCGTCCATGACGGCGATCCGGTCGGCGCCGGTGACGGTGTGCAGGCGGTGGGCGATGACGAGGACCGTGCGGTCCCGGGTGAGCCGGTCGAGGGCGCGCTGCACCAGGTACTCGGACTCCGGGTCGGCGTAGGCGGTCGCCTCGTCGAGGACCAGGACCGGGGTGTCGGCGAGGATCGCGCGGGCGATGGTGAGCCGTTGCCGCTCGCCGCCCGACAGCTGCGCCCCGTCGCCGAGCACGGTGTCGTACCCCTGCGGGAGCCGGGTGATCCGGTCGTGGATCCGGGCCGCGCGCGCCGCCGCCTCGACCCGTTCGGCGGAGGCGTCCGGGACGGCCAGCGCGATGTTCTCCCGGACGGTGCCGCGGACCAGCTGGACGTCCTGGAGGACGAACCCCACCCGGGTGTACAGCTCGTCGGCGGTCAGCGAACGGATGTCGCACCCGTCGACGCGGATGGCGCCCCCGCCCACGTCGTGGAACCGGGCGAGCAGGGCGGCGAGGGTGGACTTGCCCGAGCCGGAGGGACCGACCAGGGCGGTCACCGTGCCGGGCCGCAGCGTGAGCGAGACGTCCCGGATCACCGGCACGCCGGGCCGGTAGGCGAAGGCGACCCGGTCGAACACGACCGTGCCCGGCGGGCCGTCCTGGTCGGCGGTGCCGGTACCGGGGCGGGTGTCCAGTTCCTCCGCGTCCAGCGTGACGGCGATGCCGCGGGCCGCGAGCATGCCGTCCCGCAGTCCGCCGAGCCCGTAGCCGATCCCGAGCAGCCCGGTGCCGAAGGTGGTGCCGAGCAGGAGGAACGGCAGCAGGTCGACGGGGGCCATCCGGCCCGTGACGATCAGCAGGGTTCCGGTCGTGGCGATCAGCCACAGGAAGGTCGCGGGCCTGGTGACCAGGTCCATGAAGGTCTTCTTGCCGATGAACGGCCGCTGCCAGTCCCCCAGGAACGCCAGGTACTCGTCCAGTCGCAGCCGGAAGGTGGAGGCCGCCGCACCGCCGAACACCCGTACCACCGGCTGTCCTTCGAGGTAGGCGCCGGCCTCGCCGCCCATCCGCTCGGCCCACCGCTGGGCCTGCGCGATCCGCGGACCGGACTGCACCATCATGACCGCCATGGTGACGACGTAGACCAGGACCGGTACGAGCAGCACCAGGGCCGGCCGCCAGTCCACGGCGAACAGGTAGCCGAGGACGGACAGCGGGGCGACGACCGCGGCCACCGCGTCCGGGACGGCGTGGGTGACCAGGTAGTGCAGGGACAGGGTGTCGTCCTGGACGAGTTTCTTGGTCCCGGCCGATCCGCGCGTGGAGTACCAGCCGAGCGGCAGCCGGGCGAGTTTGCCGAGCAGCCGGGTGCGCAGGTCACGGGCGAACCGGGCGTCCACCGCGTGCAGCCACAGGGTCAGCGCGGCGCCGAGCACGGTGCCGGCACCGAGCAGGCCGAGCGCGAGCAGGCCGACGGCCCGCAGCCGCGCGTCGTCGGCGCCGTCCAGGAGCCGCCGGGCCAGCTCGGTCAGCAGGACGAAGGGGGCGAGTTGCAGGACCGTGACGACGACCTGCAGCAGTCCGGCCAGCAGCAGCGCCCCGCGCACGGGGGCGAGCAGCCGCCCGGCCGCCTGGGAGCGCCAGCGGGCGGGGGCCGCGGGGGTGGACGGGGCGCCGGGCTGCGCCGGGACGGCCGGCTCCCGGGGCGCGGCCGGCCCGGCGGCCGTCGGCCCGCCGTCGGCGAGTTCGTCACCGGCGAGTTCGTCACCGGTCGGCGGGCGGGCCGCGGCGATCTCGGGCAGTGCCGCTTTCCCGCCCGCCGGGTCGTCCCGGAGCTTGCCCATGGACCGGCCGTGGATCCAGTAGGCCCGGCCGGTCAGCTCGGACTTGGGGAATCCGAACTCCTCCCGCAGCCGGGTGCGGACCAGCTTGAACGTGGTCTGCTCGGCGGCGATCCAGGCGGACCAGTCGGACCAGTCCCGTGCCTCGACCGCGGCGGCGAGCCCCGCCCCGCCGTCCCGGGGCACCCAGTGCGAGCGCAGCCGCGGATGGGTCGCCAGCGGTATCAGCCGGTCGTCCGGGACGTGTTCCTCCAGGTACAGCTCCACCGCGACGTCGTGCGGGAGGGCCCGCAGGATCGAGTTGACGGCCGGGATCGACGCGGCGTCCCCGAACAGCAGGTATCCGGCCGGTGGTTCATCCGTCGGTTCGAACGTGGTGGAGCCGAGTGACATCACCGGCACCCGGGCCCCCGGGCGGACGGTCGCGGCCCAGCGCGAGCCGGGTCCCGCGGGTTCGTGCAGGACGAAGTCCACCGCGAAGGCGCCCTTCTCCGGGTCGGCCTCGGTGATGGTGTAGGCGCGCTGGTGCTCGGTGGCCCCGCCGTCCGGGTCCGGGAACCAGAACCGCAGCCAGGCGGCCGGGCCGGCGGTGACCTCCTCGAACAGGGTCGGCGAGACCAGGCGGACGCGCACGAAGTGCGGCGCCAGCCGGATCTTCTCCACCACCGTCGCCTGGTGGTCGCGCGCGCCGAAGCCCCGCAGGACGGCGCCCTGGAATCCACGGGTCACAGCGTCCTCCCCTCGGCCGGGAGCCTGACGTCCAGCGCGGCCGTCACCTCGGCCAGCGGGCGCCCCGGCGGCGCCGCGTCGGTGAGGCCGCGGATGTACGCGGTGACGACCAGCCGGAAGTAGTCCTCCGGGGAGACCTCGGGCAGGTTCGCGTGGGCCGCCGCGAGCACCCCCTCCGAGGCCAGCAGGGCACGGGAATCGGCCAGTTGGCGCTCCATCCGGTGATCGCCCCGCCCACCCGCCAGGTAGGCGGTCTGCCGCTCCTGGGCCGCCGCCTGCGCGATGGCGAACCCGGCCACCGAGGTGCAGACGACCACGGCGGTGTCGGGGGTGTGGCCGCGTTCGACCAGGGCCTCGATCTCGCCGGCGAGCACCGCGGCCCCCGCGGTGCCCCGCGGGAAGAGCTCTTGCAGGTAGCGGGCCATGCCCGGCCGGGCGAGGACGAACTCCCGCAGCGTGAGCGCGAACCGGAGCAGGTGCGCGCCGACGTCCTCGGGCAGGTTCGGGACGCGGAGTTCGGCGAGCATGCTCTCGCCGATCAGCCGGTCCAGCCCGGCCTTGCCGTCCACGTGCCGGTACAGCGCCGCGGAGGCGACACCGAGACGGGACGCCACCCCCTGGAGGGTCAGGTCCGCCAGGCCGATCTCCCGGCCGACCCGCTCGATCCCGGCGAGCGTGATGCGCGGGGGCCGTCCCTCGTGTCCCCTCGTGCGCGAGGGACTGCTTCCGTGCTCCATGCCGAGACCCACACCCCTTGAGATAAGGCGACCCTTAGTTAAGGCCTTAACATAGTGCGGACGGGCGGGCCGGGGCAAGCCCCCCGACGGACCGCCGTCCCCGCCCGGCGCACACCGGCACCGGGCGGGGACGGAGCGGGGGACGGGGAATCAGCCCTCCGCTCCGGCCAGGTCGCGCAGGCGCCGGTCCAGCCGGCGGCCGATCTCCGCGAGCGGTCCGCTACGGGTCATGTCCTTGTGCTCGCAGGTGATCCCGTGGTTCTCGACCGCCCCGTCCACGTGGGCCTTCCAGTCCCGGTGGGAGAGCCCCGGATCGATCGGGTCGACCGTCGCGGTGAAGAACAGCAGGTCCCCGTGGAACACCTGGTGCTCGACGCCCTGCTGGAGTTCGGCCGAGGAGACGAACGCCGCCATCACCCCCTGGAGCGTCTCCTCCGACAACTCCGCCAGCACACCGCCCTGTTCGGCGATGATCCGCAGCACCGCGGCCCGGTCGAGCGGGCTGCCGTCCAGGCGGTCCAGGTCGTAGTGGGACATGTAGAGCAGCGAGCGCAGGGCCTGCTGGCGGTGGTCGCGGGCCAGCTTGCGCCAGGGGTAGCGCGGATAGGAGTCGAGCATCGCCAACAGGGCCACCCGCTCGCCCTGTTGCTGCAGACGGGTCGCCATGGTGTGGGCGACGACCCCGCCGAAGGACCAGCCGACCAGGTGGTAGGGGCCCTCGGGCTGGACCTCCCGGATCCGCTCCACGTACTCGTCGGCCAGCTCCGTCAGGGAGCCGGGCACCGGCCGGCCGAGCAGGGTCCGGCTCTGCAGGCCGTAGAGCGGCCGGCGCGGGTCCAGGTGCGGGCGCAGGCCGGCGAACGGCCAGCTCAGCCCGGAAGCGGGGTGGACGCAGAACAGCGGCTCCAGCCCGCCCTCCGTGCGCAGCGGGAGCAGCACGTCGAGGGCCTCCCGGCTGCCGGGGCCGGTAACGGACTCGGGCGCGCGGTCCGCCCGGCTGTCCAGGTGCCGGGCGAGCTGGGCGATGGTGGGGCGGGTGAACAGGTCGAGCACCGGCACGTCCCACCCCAGCCGGGCCCGCAGCCCGGTCTGCACCCGGGCGAGCAGCAGCGAATGGCCCCCGAGGTCGAAGAAGTTGGCGTCGGCGCCGATCCGGTCCCGGCCCAGCGCCTCGGTCCAGACCTCGGCGATCAGTCGCTCGGTGCCCTCGGCCGGGGCTCGCTCGTCCACCGCGCCGGGGGCGTCGTCACGGTCCGCCCGCAGCGCCTGGTCGGCCAGCGCCCTGCGGTCCACCTTGCCGGAGCTCATCAGGGGCAGCGCCGCCACCACCCGCACCTCGCGGGGCACCAGGTACTCCGGCAGCACCGTCCGCATCCAGTCGCGCAGTTCGGCCGGTTCCGGGCGTGCCCGGGTGCGGTCCGGCGTGCACCAGGCCGCCAGGCGGTCCCCGCCCGGTCCGCCGTTCAGCACCAGCACCAGCACCACCGCCTGGCGGACCGCGGGGTGCCGGTTCAGGACCGACTCGATCTCCTCCAGTTCGACCCGTACCCCGTGGATCTTCACCTGGTTGTCGGCCCGGCCGAGGAACTCGATGTCGCCGTCGGCGCGGTAGCGGGCGAGGTCCCCGCTGCGGTAGAGCCTGGCACCGGGTTCGCCGGAGAGCGGGTCGGCCACGAAGGCGGCGGCGGTGCGGCGCGGGTCGTTGAGGTAGCCCCGCCCCAACGGGACGCCGCCCAGGTAGAGTTCGCCCGCGACGCCGACCGGCACCGGGCGCATCGACGGGTCCAGGACGTAGGCCCGGGTGTTGGGGTTGGGGCGGCCGATCGTGATGCCCCGTTCCGCGGCGCCCCGGTACACCTGGCAGGTGACCCCGATGGTGGTCTCGGCCGGCCCGTAGCCGTGGTACATGGTGGCCGAGCCGAGCCGGTGACGGAACCGTTCGAAGAGCTCGGGCGTGAGGACCTCGCCGCCGCACCACAGGTGCTTGAGCGAGGCGGCGGCGCGGCCGACGTCGGGGCGTTCCAGCATGATGTCGAGGATCGAGGACACCAGGTAGACGAAGGCGACCCGTTCCCGCTCGATCAGTTCCAGCAGGTGCGCCACGTCGCCTTCCCGGCCGGCCCCGGCCACCACCAGCGGGGCCCCGGCGGCCCACGGCAGGAAGATCTCGTTGACCGAGATGTCGAAGGTCAGCGGCGCCTTGTGCAGCACCGGGTCATCGGCGGTCAGGCCGAGCAGCCCGATCTGCCAGGGCAGGCGGTTGCTGATCGCCCGGTGGCGGATCATCGCGCCCTTCGGCGTGCCGGTGGAACCGGAGGTGTAGATGACGTACGCGAGGCCCTCCGGGTCGATGGGGAGCCCGGGGTCGTGGTCCGGCAGGTCGGCGAACCAGCCGCCGGAGCGGTGCCCGGCCAGGTCGAGTTCGACGGCGGCCGGGCCGTCGGGCAGCGCGGCCGCTCCGCCGGGGGTGGTCAGCACCGCGGTGAGGCGGGCGTCGGAGGCGATCCCGGCGATCCGGGCCTGCGGCCAGCCCGGGTCCAGGGGGACGAACGCCCCCCCGGCCTTCTGGACGGCGAGCAGGGCGATGACGAGTTCCGCGGAGCGCGGCAGGTGGATTCCGACGGTCCGCTCCGGACCGACGCCGAGGGCGGTCAGCCGGTGCGCCAGCCGGTTGGCCAGCCGGTTGACCTGTCCGTACGTCAGCCGGTGGCCGTCCGCGACGAGGGCGGGCCGGTCGGGGGCGGCGCGGACCCGGTCCTCGAACATCTCCGGGAAGCTGCGCGGGTCGACCGGTGCGTCGGTGGCGTTCCAGTCCCTGACGATGCGCCGGTGCTCGGCCTCGGACAGCACCTCCAGCGTGGAGATCCGGCGGTCCGGCGCGTCCACGGCCTGGCGCAGCACCCGGACCAGCCGTTCGACCAGGACGCGTGCGCCCGGCTCGTCGAACAGGTCGAGCGCGTACTCCAGGAACCCGTCGATCCCGTCGCCCTCCGGCCGGTCGGCCAGCGACAGGGTGAGGTCGAACTTGGCCGAGCCGTTGTGCGGGCGCAGGGCGGTCACCTCCAGGCCCGGAAGGCGGACCGGGCGGCGGCCGGAGCCGTAGGAGAGCATCACCTGGAACAGCGGGTGCCGCGACGGCGAGCGGACCGGGCGCAGCTGCTCCACCAGGCGCTCGAACGGCATCTCCTGGTGGTCGAAGTCGGCCAGGTCCCCTCTCCGGACCCGGGACAGGAGTTCGCGGAAGGTCGGGTCGCCGGAGGTGTCGGTGCGCAGCACCAGGGTGTTGGCGAACAGGCCGACCAGGTCGTCCAGTGCGCCCTCGTGGCGGCCGGCCACCGGGCAGCCGAGCGGGATGTCCGTTCCGGCGCCGAGGCGGGTGAGCAGGGCGGCGAGGCCCGCTTGCAGGGCCATGAACGCGGTGGCTCCGCTGTGGCGGGCCAGCGCCCGCAGGCCGCGGTGGAGTTCCGCGTCCAGGTGCACCGGGACGGTGGCGCCGCGGTGGCCGGACACCGCGGGCCGCGGCCGGTCGGTGGGCAGTTCGAGGTGGTCCGGGAGATCCGCCAGCCGTTCTTCCCAGTAGGCGAGTTGACTGCGGAACAGCGGGCCGTCACCGGCCAGCAACTCGGTCTGCCAGAGCGCGTAGTCGCTGTACTGCACCGGCAGCGGGGCCAGTTCGGGGGCGGCGCCACCCAGCCTGGCGCCGTAGGCGGCCGCCAGGTCGCGGGCGAGCGGGTCCTGGGACCAGTCGTCCCCGGCGGTGTGGTGGAGCAGCAGGACCAGCACGTGCTCGGCCTCGCCGGTGCGCAGCAGCCGCGCGCGCAGCGGGAGTTCACCGGCGAGGTCGAAGGCGTGCCGGGTGGCCGCGGCCAGGTCGGCGCTCCGGTGCCCGGACCGGGCCGGCACCAGGTCGAGTTCGACCTCCGCCTGCTCGACCGGGAGCACCCGGGCCGCCGGCTCGTCGCCGTCGGCGACCAGCAGGGTGCGCAGGCTCTCGTGCCGGGCGGCCAGGTCGTTCAGCGCCAGCCGCAGTGCGGGCACGTCGAGCGGGCCGGTGAGCCGCAGGGCCAGCGGGATGGTGTAGGTGGGGCTCGGCCCCTCCATCCGGTGCAGGAACCAGAGGCCGCGCTGGGCGTAGGAGAGCGGGATCCGGGTGGGGCGGGGACGGCCGGTCAGCCGGGGCCGTTCGGCGGCGGCGCGGTCCAGCCGGGCGGCCAGGGCGGCCGGGGTCGGGGCCTCGAACAGGTCCCGTACGCCGACGGCCGCGCCGAGCGTCTCGCGGATGCGGCCGGCCATCCGGGTGGCCAGCAGCGAGTGTCCGCCGAGGGCGAAGAAGTCGTCCTCCGGGCCGACCCGGTCGGCGCCCAGGAGGTCGGCGAAGAGTTCGCAGAGCACCTGCTCGCGCGGGCCCCTGGCGGCGCGGCCGTCGGCCGCGCCGCTGGTCGCCGGGTCCGGGAGTGCGGCGCGGTCCAGTTTGCCGTTGACGGTCAGCGGCAGGGCGTCGAGCACCACCACGGCGGTGGGGCGCAGGTGCTCGGGCAGCACGGCGCCGGCGTGCCGGCGCAGGTCGGCCGGTTCCAGTCGTTCGCCGCGGCGCGGTACCACGTAGGCGACCAGGCGTACGTCACCGCCGTCGTCCCTGGCCAGCACGGCGGCCTCGCGCACGGCGGGGTGCCCGGACAGGGCGGTCACGACCTCGCCGGGCTCGATCCGGAAGCCGCGGACCTTGATCTGGTCGTCGGAGCGGCCGAGGTACTCCAGCCGGCCCTCGGCGTCGCGCCGGGCCAGGTCCCCGCTGCGGTACATCCGCGAGCCCGGCGGCCCGTACGGGTCGGGCAGGAACCGTTCGGCGGTCAGCGCGGGGCGGCCCAGGTAGCCGCGGGCGAGCCCGGGCCCGGCCACGTGGATCTCGCCGACCTCGCCGGGGGGTACCGGGCGCAGGGCGGCGTCCAGCAGGCGGACCCGCAGGTCGGGCAGGGGCGCCCCGATCAGTCCGGTGGCGCCGGGCTCGGCGTCCGCCCGGGTGAGCGGGCGGACGGTGACGTGGACGGTGGTCTCGGTGATGCCGTACATGTTGGTGATCCGCGGCGCGGTGTCGTCGTGCCGCCGGTACCACTCGCGCAGCGCCGCCGGGCGCAGCGCCTCACCGCCCAGGACCACGTGCCGCAGTGCCGGCAGGCCGCCGGGTTCCGCGCGTTCGCGGTCGGCGTGGACGAGCTGCTCGAAGGCCGACGGAGTGAGGTTGAGCACCGTGACGGCCTCGCGGACCAGCAGGTCGAGGAACTCCTCCGGGGAGCGGCTGACGGTGTAGGGGACGACGACCAGTCGGCCGCCGTGCAGCAGGGCGCCGAAGAGCTCCCAGACGGAGAAGTCGAAGGCGTAGGAGTGGAAGAGCGTCCAGGTGTCGGCGGGCCCGAAGTCGAAGGCGGCGGCGGTGGTGCGCAGCAGGCGGACCACGTTGCGGTGTTCGAGGACGACGCCCTTCGGCTCCCCGGTCGAGCCGGAGGTGTGCAGCACGTAGGCGCAGTCCGTGTCCGCCGCGCCCTCGACGGCGGGTGCCGTGGCCGGCCTCCGGGCCAGGTCGGCCGTGGTCGCGGGGGCGTCGAGGACCAGGAGCGGCACCCGGTCGTCGGCGGCGGCGCCGCCCGGGTGGCCGCTCTCGTGGTCGCGGTCGGTGATCAGCAGCACCGGGCGGGCGGCCCGGAGCACGGCTCGGGTACGGGCGGCCGGCTGGTACGGGTCGACCGGGAGGTACCCCGCGCCCGCGCTCAGCACGGCGAGCACCGCCACCACCAGATCGGCCGAGCGCGGCAGTGCCAGGGCGACCAACTGGCCGCGTCCGGCGCCGTGTTCGCGCAGCAGGGCGGCGAGCCGGGCGACGCGTTCGGCCAGCTCGCGGTAGGTCAGCCGCTGTTCTCCCGCCACCAGGGCGACGGCCTCGGGGCGGGCCGCGGCCTGGGCGCGGAACAGCTCGGGGACGGTCGGACCGGGGTGTTGGGGGGCGCGTTCCCGTTCGCCTGCGGCGAGTTCGGGCACCGCGGCCCGCTCGTGCTCGGCGAAGACGTCCAGTTCGCCGATCGGGCGCTCGGGCCGGGCGGTGAAGGCGGCCAGGAATCCGAGCAGCCGGGCGTGCTGACGGGCGAGCGCCGCCCCGGTGTGGAGGGCCGGGTTGCCGTCGAGGTCCAGCGTGGTGGCCAGGCCGTCCGGGTCGTCCCGGAAGCTGACGGCGAGGTCCTCGATCGGGCCCGGTGAGAGCGGGTGCACCTCGGCCCGCAGCCCGGCGAAGTCCAGCGCGGGGCGGCTGAGGCCGACGTTGACCAGCGGGCCGGTGAGCCGGTCGGTGACGGCCAGGTGCAGTTCACGCCGTAGTTCCTCGCCCCGCAGCCGGGCGTGCGGGCGGGCCTCGCGCAGCCGGCGGGACACCTGGGCGACCAGTTCGGCGGCGCTGGTGCGGGGTGTGACGGTGAGCGGGAGCGGCAGCACGTTGACGGTGTGGGCGGGCACCCTGGCCGCGACGGAGCCGAACCGCCCTGCGTACGGAAGCCCGAGGGTGATGTCCGTACGCCCGGTGGCCCGGTGCAGGTAGCCGGCGACGGCCGCGAGCTGGACCTCTGCGCGGGTGACCCGCAGCGGGCGGCAGACGGCGGCCAGGGACTGCTGGGTCTCGGGGGGCAGGACGCCGCGGACCTGCACCAGCGGCTCGCCGGGCGGGGCGCTGCCGACCGCCGTGGTGAGCGGGGCGGGCAGGCCGGCCAGCCGCTCGCGCCAGTAGGCGCGGTCGCGGTCGGGCTGCGCGGAGCGGCGGTACTCGTCCTCCTCGGCGAGGAGGTCGGCGAGCGGGGCGAAGCGGGCGGGCGGCTGCTCCCCGTCCGCCGGGGCGGAGTAGAGCTCGGCGAGGCGTCGCTGGAGCAGGCCGAAGCCGTACGCGTCCAGGGCTATGTGGTGGCACTTCAGGTACCAGAGGTGGCGGTCGACGGCCAGTCGGAGCTGGGCGGTGCCGAACAGCGGTCCGGTGCCGGGGTCGAGCGGTCGCCGCAGGTCGGCACGCATCCAGGCGCGCGCGGCGGCGCGCGGGTCCGGCGCGGCGGACAGGTCGATCACGTCCGGTTCCGGCCGCCCTTCGGCGGGGGCCGCCGGCAGCGCGACCGGCAGCGCGTCGGGGCCCGACTCCGCGTAGCGCAGCCAGAGCGTCTCGGCCTCGACGAGGGTCTGCCGCAGGGCGGCGGCGAACCGGTCCACGTCGAGCGGGCCGACGAGGTCGACGTACTCGGCGCACAGGTACGCGGCGCTGCCGGGATCGCGCTGCTGGGCGTACCAGATGCCGGCCTGGGCGCCGGTGAGCGATCGCGGCTCCGCGGCTGGCGGGGCGGCGGGGGCGCCGGGGGCGTGGTCGGTCTGGCTCATCGGTCGCTCTCCGGGCCTCGGTCGTCGGTGGAGGGTTCGTGGCGGGCCCGGAAGGGGCAGGAGGGCACGGTGCCGCCGGGGGTGTCGGGCAGGAAGTACTGCCGCCACTCCCGGTTGCCCTCCTCCCCGTGGTTGCCGAGTTCCGGGGCGGGTTCGATGCCGTCGAAGCGGCGGATCCGGTTGCGGATGACGCTCCGGGCCCGGGCGCCCCGCGGGGTGTCGGGTTCCAGTCCTTCGAAGACCCAGCGGGGTTGGAAGGTGATCATGAAGCCGGGGGCGTGCCGGCTGTGCCGGGTCACGTGGGCCGGGGTGTTGCAGACCACGAAGATCTGGGTGCCGGCGAAGCTGAACTCCCACCACAGCGATTCGGGGTCGGCGGGCACCTCGGCCGGCCAGGGCTGGGCGTCCTTCTCGTGCAGGAACTGGAGCACGGACCAGAAGCGCTCGAAGTAGGCGTCCAGGGAGAGCAGCCGGTCGTCGGGGCGGAAGAGCACGACCAGCGAGGTGTCCTTGCCCAACTCCCGGTAGCAGTCGAGGTAGTCGAGCAGGATGTCGACCAGCGGGCCCCAGGTGCCGTCGTCGTGCACGCTCTCCAGGTAGCCGAACCGCAGGGCCTGCTTCTTGGCGGCGGACACCGCGAAGGTGCAGGGGAAGGGCCGATCGGCGGCGAGCAGGGTCTCCAGCAGGCCTCTCGCGACAGGAGGCCCCCATTCCGGGGTGCTGCCGATGGTGCAGGCGGCCAGGGCCTGTGCGCTGAGGGGGCCGACGGGGTCGCCGGATGGGTCGAGGGGGGTCACGGCGGGAACTCCATCCCGGGACGCCCGGGCACACGACGGCGCCCGGGGTCCTCGTTCGGTGTAGGACGGCAGGGCGACATGCGCGGGGCGCGGCCGGATCCGCGCGGCACGGCGTGGGCCGGCCCGGGACGGCGCGGGTCCCGGGCCGACGGAGGGGTGGTCCGGCGGTCAGAACTGCCGGTACATCTCCTCGGGGATGATCGGCTGGTGGTAGGTGCACTCACCGGAGAGCACGGTCGAGCCGTGCAGGCGGGACACCGGGATCAGCACCTTGTCCCCCTCGCCGAACGCGATCTTGTGGGTGACGTTGTTCCAGAAGTGCATCTGGCCGCGCTCGACCATCACCAGCCGGTGCTCGTTGTGCACATGGGTCGTGGAGGTCTCCTCGTGGCTCTCCACGAAGGTGTCGAGGTCCACCTCGATCCCGCTGTCGTCGATGTGACGGCTGATCCGCTCGGCCTTCTCCCGGTGCAGTTCGATGCTGTCGGCCCAGGCGAGCTGGTCGGCCAGGTCCGTGTCCCAGAGGGCGGCGAACCAGCGGGCGTCCGAGAAACCGCGGTGGAAGCGGTGGACCGCCTCCGGGCCGTGGAGCGCGGTCAGCGGGGTCAGCAGGCTGTCGAGCCGGGCGTCGAGCCGGTCCGCCGACAGTGGGTCGAGGGCGTCGAACAGGTCGGTGCGCAGGCCGAGTCCGTCCTCCAGGACGGCTGCGAAGCGAGCCCCGTCCGCCGCCTCGTCGATCTGCTGGTGCAGCAGGGCGCCGAGGAACTCGGGGTACTTCTCCCGGTCACCGGACAGGTGGTGCAGCAGGTTGCCGCGCCCCAGCGAGGTGCCGAGGTAGAGCTGCCAGTAGGCGGCGGCGCCGGGCCGCAGTCCGGCGGCCTCCAGCAGTGTCCGGTAACGCCCTTGCGCGTCGGCCCAGTTGCGGTACTGATCGAGCAGTTGGACGCGGGCACCGGGGTGCGCCTCGTCGTACTCCCCCAGGGCGGCCCGGCCGACCGCGGCGCGGGCCGCGGGCAGGAAGGCGCTCAGCTGGAGCAGCAGGAAGGTCGCGGAGGCCTTCCGGTCCTTGGTGGCACCGGCCACCGCCAGCGCCCTTCCGGGCTGCGCCACCCGACTCTCGTGGTAGTCGCGGATCTCCCGGCGCAGGACCTCCGGGTCGGCGCTGTCGAGCGGCTTGTACTCGCCGTCCAGCAGGGTGAACAGGTGGCGTTCGAGGATGGGCCCGGCCAGCGCGCCGAGCACGCGGTTCCGCGCGCCGTAGAAGGCCGCGCCGTCGTCGACGGCGGCCGGGCCGGGCACCGGCGGGAGGTAGAGCAGGCCGGTGTCGTACACGTTGCGCAGCATCCGGTGGCCGAGCAGCGCGCTCAGCTTCAGCGACTTGGCCGCCGGCATCGGCTTCCCGTAGTCGAGCCAGTCGAGGTCGTCCGGGCGGACCGGGCGCCGGTACGGATTCTCCTCCGTGGTCAGCTCCTCCCATTCGGCGGCCCGGAAGGCGGAGTTGGCGGCGAACGCCTTCACCGTGCTGTTCGGGTCGCTCGGATCGAGCTCGGGGAGAAGGTCGGCAAGGTCCAGGGGCATGGGGTTCCTCCGGCGGGCAACGGGGCGGGAGAGTTCGAGTCCGGGCAGCGGGCGTACCGCCGTCGACCGGGGACTTAGGTAAGCCTTGCCTTGGTTTGAGGACTCGTCAAGTGTTCCCTGCTGGATCACCCGTTCCATTTCCGGCCATTCGACGCGCCCCCCGGAAA
Source organism: Kitasatospora sp. NPDC096077 (assembly GCF_040303245.1). Taxonomy (NCBI): domain Bacteria; kingdom Bacillati; phylum Actinomycetota; class Actinomycetes; order Kitasatosporales; family Streptomycetaceae; genus Kitasatospora; species Kitasatospora sp. NPDC096077. The sequence continues at coordinate 30,067 of NZ_JBEOSV010000075.1, forward strand.
CGCCTCGACGGACCGCGCCCCGGAAACAGGGCACGGTCCGTCGACGAAGCACCGGAACCACGGCCGCCGGAGGGCGGCCGAAGGATCAGTGCAAAGACTTGGCAAGGGCCGGCAGGATCTGGTCGGCCGACCACGGGATGCTCAGCACACTCGGCGCGCTGCTGGCCTGGGCCAGCGTGCGGTTCACCGGCAGGTAGGCGCCGGAGGTGACCGCGGGCAGGCCCTTGAAGACCGGGTTCGACTCCAGCTGCTGCTGGTTCTCCGGAGTGCCGTACCAGACCAGCAGTGCCTGCGAGGTGAGCGAACCCAGGTGCTCCATGCTGAGCGCGTTCGAGAAGCTGTTCAGCTTGGGCGCACTGCTCACCACCGGGTCGAGGGTCAGCCCCACCTGCTCCAGCACCTTGGTGCGCGCGTCGGTGTAGAGCACCATCCGGCCGTTGCTCGGCTGCGGGTAGGCGTAGACGAAGCTCTTGCCCTTCAGCTGCGGGTACTTGGCGGCGTCCTGGGCGAGGCTCTGGTCGACCGCGGCGATCGCCTGGGTCGCCTCCTTGCCGCGGCCGAGGGCCTTGCCGATCAGCTCGGTCTGCTCCTGCCACGGCGTCCCGTAGGTGGTGCGGCCCTTCAGGTACCCCACGGTGGGGGCGATCTTCGACAGCTTGTCGTAGTCCGCCGATGTCATCCCGGACTGGACGGCGAGGATCAGGTCGGGCCGCAGGGCGGCGATCTTCTCGATCGGGTAGCCGTCCGTGGTGTCCAGCACCTGGGGCCTGGCGTCCCCGAGCGCCTGCTCGGCCCAGGGGCCGACCCCGTTCTTGAAGCTGTCCTCGGTCTTGACGATCGCCACCGGCTTGACCCCCAGGGCCAGCGCCGCGTCCTGGTCGGACCACCCGAGGGCCACCACCCGCTGAGGGGCCTTGGGTATGGTGGCGCTGCCGAACTGGGTCTCGACGGTGACCGGGAAGGCGCCCGGATCGGCCTGCCCGGCCGCCGTGGCGTCCCCTCCGCCCTTGGTCGCGCCACTGCCGCAGCCGACCAGGACCAGGGCCAACAGGCCGCCTGCGACGGCTCCCAGGGATCTGCGGAGGATCCGGCTGTCACGATTCATGGCATAGCCCTCTCTTCGTTCGTCGGCTCGTGCCACGATGGCCTGGCCCGTTTATTGCCGAAGCGGTAAGGGTAGGCTAGCCTAACTCTCCGTGCTACGGACCACTTCCCCCCCAAAAACCACCGTTGCCAAGCCCGTTGACCCGGTGAGGGTCGGGCGCAGCCGCTCCACCGCGGCCCGGTTCGCGGCCCTGGCCGGCTGTGCGGCCGTCCTCGCCCTGACCGTCCTGCTCTCGCTCGCCGTGGGGGCCAAGTCCATCCCCCTGCACACCGCCTTCGACGCGGTCTTCCACTTCACCGGCGGGCAGGACCAGTTGGTGGTGCGGCACGAACGACTGCCGCGGACCGAGCTCGGCCTGGTGGTCGGCGCCGCGCTCGGCCTCGCCGGGGCGCTGATGCAGGCCCTGACCCGCAACCCGCTGGCCGACCCCGGCCTGCTCGGGGTCAACTCCGGTGCCTCGGCGGCCGTCGCCGTCGGCATCGGGTTCGTCGGCCTGCGCTCCCCGCTCGGCTACGTCTGGTTCGCCTTCGCCGGCGCGGCCGCGGTCTCCGTCCTGGTCTACCTGCTCGGCTCGATCGGCCGTTCCGGGGCCACCCCGGTCCGGCTGGCCCTGGCCGGCACCGCCGTCACCGCCGCGCTCACCGCCTTCACCTCGGCGATCCTGCTCCTGCGGCCCGCCACCTTCGACCAGTTCCGCTACTGGAACGTCGGTTCGGTCGTGGGGCGCAGCACCGACCTCGTGGTCCAGCTGCTGCCGTTCATCGCCGCGGGCGCCGTGCTCGCGCTGGCCCTCGGCCGGCCGCTGAACGCCCTCGCCCTCGGGGAGGAGGCCGGCCGCGCGCTCGGCGCGCACCCGACCCGTACCCGGCTGCTCGCCATGGCCGCGATCACCCTGCTGTGCGGGGCGGCCACCGCCGCGGTGGGGCCGATCGGGTTCGTCGGACTGGTCGTCCCCCACCTGGCCCGCTTCCTCACCGGCCCGGACCAGCGCTGGGTGCTGCCCTTCTCCGCGGTGCTGGCGCCGATCCTGCTGATCGGCGCCGACGTGCTGGGCCGCGTGGTGACCCGGCCCAACGAGGTCGAAGTGGGCCTGGTCACCGCCTTCCTGGGCGCACCGGTGTTCATCGCCCTGGCCCGCGGCGGAAAGGTGGCCCGGCTGTGAACCTCCTCCAGGCCCCGCCGCTGCGCCCGGTCCGGCCCGCGGTCAGGCCCGCCTTCCGGGTGCTGCGCCTCGGCGCGTGGTTCTCCGTCCGAATACGCCCACGCGCGGTGCTGGTGTCCCTCGCTCTGCTGGCCGCGATCCTCACGGTCGCGGTGGTCACCCTCACCACCGGCGACTACCGGATACCGGTCCCCGACGTGGTCCGGGCCCTGCTCGGCGGCGGTGACCCCGGCACCCGGTTCGTCGTCGACTCGCTGCGCCTGCCCCGGCTGGCCACCGGCATCCTGGTCGGCCTCGCCCTCGGCGCCTCCGGAGCCGTCTTCCAGGGCGTCACCCGCAACCCGCTGGGCAGCCCGGACGTGATCGGCTTCGGCACCGGCGCCGCCTCGGGCGCGGTCGCCGTCCTGGTGCTCGCCCACGGGGGCCCCGGCGAGGTCGCGCTGGGCGCGCTGGCCGGCGGACTGACCGTCGCCACGGCCGTCTACCTGCTGGCCCTGCGCGGCCGCGGCATCCAGGGCTTCCGGCTGGTCCTGATCGGCATCGGCGTCACCGGCATGCTCACCGCCTTCAACCAGTGGATGCTCACCCGCGCCTCGCTCAACGACGCGCTGACCGCGCAGATCTGGCTCACCGGCAGCCTCAACAGCCGCGGCTGGCAGCAGGCCGGCCCGCTGGCCCTGGCCCTGCTGCTCCTGCTGCCGCCGCTGCTCCTGCTCGGCCCCCGGGCCGACCAGTTGGAGCTGGGGGACGACTCGGCGCACACCCTCGGCCTGCGGGTGGAACGGACCCGGCTGACCCTGATGGCGCTCGCCGTCGGACTGGTCGCCTCGGCCACCGCCGCGGCCGGCCCGATCGGCTTCGTGGCGCTGGCCGCCCCGCAGATCTCCCGCCGGCTGACCCGGTCCCCCGGCGCCGGCTTCGGACCCGCCGCGCTCACCGGCGCCCTGCTGGTCCCGCTCGGCGACCTCGCCGCCCAGCACGTGCTGAGCAGCGAACTGCCCGTCGGGGTGGCGACCGGCGCGCTCGGCGGCGTCTACCTGGCCTTCCTGCTGGCCGCGCAGTGGCGGTCCTCCCGCTGACCCCGCGGCTCCAACCGGACCACCGAACACGAACGGACGAGGGGAGTGGGCCCCGTGCCCCAGGACGAACAGAACGAGGCGTCCGCCGACGCCTTGGGGCCCGGCTACCGGGCCACCGAACGCGACGTACGGCGCTGGGTCTTCGACCGCCAGCGCCGGTGGATCGCCGGGGCGATGGTCTTCACCGCCCTCCACCAGACGGCCGAGGCGGCGGTGCCGGTCATGGTCGGCGCCGTGGTCGACCACGCGATCGACGGCGGCGGACCGGCCGACCTGCTGCGCTGGATCGCCCTGCTGGCGCTGCTGTTCCTGGCGCTCAGCACCGCGATGCGACTGGCGGGACGGTGCAACCGGCACGCCAGCCAGGACGCCGCGCACGAGCTCCGGGTGGCGGCGGTGACCCGGATCCTGGACCCGCGCGGCTTCGCCGCCCAGGCCGGCAGCTCCGGCACCCTGCTGAGCACCGCGACCGCCGACGCGCTGCGGATCGGCCTCGGCAACCGGGCCTGGGCGATCGGGGCCGGCGCCGCCGCCGCCCTGGCGTTCGGCGCGACGGCACTGCTGCTGACCTCCGTGCAGCTCGGCCTGGTGGTCCTGGTCGGCCTGGTGCCGCTGCTCGCCGCGACCCGGCTGCTGGCCGCGCCGCTCACCGCCCGGAGCAGCGCCGAACAGGCCGAGGTGGCCCGGGCCACCGGGACCGCCGCCGACCTGGTCCGCGGGCTGCGGGTGGTCAAGGGCCTGGGCGCCGAGGAGGCCGCGCTGCGCAGGTACCGGGTGGCCAGCGGCTCGTCCCTGGCGGCCACCGTGCGCGCGGCCCGCTGGGAGGCCGGCTACCAGGGCCTCACCCTGCTGCTCAACGGCTGCTTCCTCACCGTGGTGGCCTGGTCCGGGGCCCGACTGGCCGTCGACGGGTCCATCTCGGTGGGCGAGTTCGTCGCCTCGGTCGGGCTGGCGCAGTTCCTGGTCGGCCCCAGCACCCGGTTCGGCATGGCGATGGGCCTGCGGGCCAAGGCCCGGGGCTCCGCCGCCCGGATGGCCGCGCTGCTGGCCGAACCCTACGCGGTGGCCGGCGGACCGCGCACCGCGGCCGGACGGCCGGACGGCGCACTGGTCCTCGCGGGCCTCGGCGCCGGGCCGCTGCGCCACCTCGACCTCACCGTCCGGCCCGGCACGACCGTGGGGGTGGTGACCCCCGACCCGGCCGTCGCCGCCGCCCTCCTCGACGTCCTGGCGCTCCGTCGGCCGGCCGAACGCGGGCAGGTCGAACTCGACGGCGTCCCGCTGGCAGAACTGAGCCTGGCCGAGGCCCGCCGGGTGCTGCTCGTCGCCGACCACGAGGCCGACCTCTTCGACCTCACCGTCGCCGAGAACGTCCGCGGTCCGCTCGACGCGCCCGCCGATCCGGCACTGGTCGCCCGGGCGATGTCCGCGGCCGACGCCGACCAGGTGCTCTCGGTGCTCCCGGACGGCGGGCGGAGCCGGATCGGCGAACGCGGCCGGATCCTCTCCGGCGGCCAGCGCCAACGGGTCGCCCTGGCCCGGGCCCTGGCCGCCGACCCGGCGGTGCTGGTGCTGCACGAACCGACCACCGCCGTCGACGCCGCCACCGAGGCCGACATCGCCGACGGACTGCGCGCGATGCGGGCCGACCGCACCACCCTCCTGGTGACCACCAGCCCGATCCTGCTCCAGACCTGCGACCGGGTGGTGTTCCTGGACGACGGCGTACCGACCGCGACCGGGACGCACCGCGAGCTGACGATCGACCAACCCTCCTACCGTACGGCGGTGATGGCATGACCCAGGTCTCGGACGAGCGCCTGGAGCGGACGGCCCCGGCGCCGCCCCCCGAGCTGCTCCCCACCGCCACGGCCGCCCAGACCCGGGCCGAGGTCCTCGCCCGGGTGCTGCGCCGCCCCTGGCAGTCGGCGGCCGCGCTGCTCCTGGTGGTGGCCGGGGTGCTGGCCGGACTGGTGGTGCCGCGCGCCCTGGGGCACCTCGTCGACGTGGTCGTGGCGGGCGGCCACCAAACCTCCGCCGTCACCGGACCGGTGGTGCTGATCGGCGCGGCCTGCCTCGCCCAGGCCCTGTTCGCCGGCTGGGGCGCGGCGCTGGTGGCCCGCCGCGGTGAGGAGGTGCTGGCCGGGCTGCGGGAGAGCGCGCTGGGCAGCGCGCTCAACACCGGGCTGGCCCGGCTGGAGCGTTCCGGCAGCGGCGACCTGGTGGCCCGGGTCAGCGGGGACGTCACCGTCCTGGGCGAGGCCGTGCGCACCCTGGTGCCGCAGCTCATCGGCGCGCTGCTGGAGATCGGCCTGACCCTGGTCGCCCTGCTGCTGCTGGACTGGCGGCTCGCCCTGGCCGCCCTGACCGCCGTCCCGTTGCAGGTGTACGCCGTGCGCTGGCTGCGCCGCCGCTCCGGACCGGTCCGGCGCCAGGAGCGGATCGCCCAGGGCGAGCAGGCGCAGCAGATCCTCGAATCGGTGAACGGCGCGCACACCGTCCGGGCGTTCGGTCTCGGCCCCCGGCAGCTGGCGGAGGTCGAGCGGCGCTCCGCCGCCGCCCGCGACCTCGCGCTGCGCTCGACCCACATCGGGACCCGGTTCTTCGGGAAGCTCAACGGCGCTGAACTCACCGGCCTGACCGGCCTGTTGGCCGTCGGCTTCGTACTGGTCCGGGCCGACGCGATCGCCGTCGGCACCGCCAGCGCCGCCGCGCTCTACTTCCTGCGGCTGTTCGATCCGATCAACGGCCTGCTGTCGACGGTCGACGAGGTGCAGTCGGCCTCGGCGGCGGCCGACCGGGTGGTCGGGCTGGCCCTGCTGCCGCGGAGCGGGGCACCGGAACCGACCGCGCCCCGGCGGCCCGGCTCCGCCGCGGGCCCGCGGAAGGCGGCGGCCGTTGAACTGCACGGGGTGGGTCACGCCTACCTCCCGGGCCACCGGGTGCTGCACGGGGTGGACCTGAGCCTGGCCCCCGGCGAGCGGGTGGCTGTGGTCGGCACCACCGGGGCCGGCAAGAGCACCCTGGCCCGGCTGGTCGCGGGGGTCCACCCGCCCTCGGCCGGACGGATACTGATCGACGGCCGCCCGGTCGAGGAACTGACCGACGGCCGGATCCGGCGGATGGTGGCCCTGGTCAACCAGGAGACCCACGTGTTCGCCGGAACGCTGGCCGAGGACCTCCGGCTCGCCCGGCCCGAGGCCGACGACGAGGAACTGCGCGCCGCGCTCGGGACGGTCGACGCCTGGGACTGGGCCGCCGCCCTGCCGCAGGGGCTCGCGACCGAGGTGGGACAGGGCGGCACCCGGCTCACCCCGATCCAGGCCCAGCAGCTGGCCCTCGCCCGGCTGGTGCTCGCCGACCCGCCGGTGGCGGTCCTGGACGAGGCCACGGCGGAGGCGGGCAGCGCGGGGTCGCGTGCCCTGGAGGCCGCAGCCGAGCGGGCCCTGGCGGGTCGCACCTCGCTCGTGGTCGCGCACCGGCTGACCCAGGCGGTGCGCGCCGACCGGATCCTGGTGCTGGAGGACGGACGACTCGTCGAACAGGGGGACCACGAGCAGCTGGTGGCCGCCGGCGGGCGGTACGCGCGGCTCTGGGCGGCCTGGAGCGGGGCCCGGGACTGACCGGACCGGCGACGCCCGCCGACCGGCCACAGCCGGTCGGCGGGCGTCGCCGCTACCCTCCCGGCCTGTTCAGAAGGCCCAGTCGTCGTCGGAGGTGTCCTCGGCCTTGCCCATCACGTAGGAGGAGCCGGAGCCGGAGAAGAAGTCGTGGTTCTCGTCCGCGCCGGGCGAGAGCGCGGCCAGGATCTCCGGGTTGACGGCCGTCCGGTCGGCGCCGAAGCGGGCGGGGTAGCCGAGGTTCATCAGGGCCTTGTCGGCGTTGTAGCGCACGAACACGGCGACGTCGTCCATCAGGCCGAGCGGCCGGTACAGCTCGCCGGAGTAACGCAGCTCCAACTCGTAGAGTTCGTCGAGGAGTTCGTCCGTGAAGCGGCGCATCCCGGCCTGTTCGGCGGCGGAGCGCCGCTCCAGGCCGCGCTGGTACTTGTAGCCGGAGTAGTACCCGTGCACCGCCTTGTCGCGCAGGATCAGGCGCACCATGTCGGCGGTGTTGGTGAGCAGCGCGTGGGTGGAGAAGTGCAGCGGCAGGTAGAAGCCGGCGTAGAGCAGCAGCGAGGAGAGCAGGGTCGAGGCGACCTTGCGCTTGAGCGGGTCGTCGCCGTAGTAGTGCGCGAGGACGGCCTTGCAGCGCTGCTGGAGGACGTCGTTGTCGACCGCCCAGCGGTAGGCGTCGTCGATCTCCGGGGTGGTGGCGAGGGTGGAGAACACGGACGAGTAGCTGCGGGCGTGCACGGACTGCATGAAGGCGATGTTGGTGTAGACCGCCTCCTCGTGCTCGGTGCGGGCGTCCTGGATCTGGACGATCTCGCCGACCGTGGCCTGCACGGTGTCGAGCATCGTCAGACCGGTGAACACCCGCATGGTCAGGGTGCGTTCCTCGGCGCTGAGGCGCTGCTGCCAGGCGGCGAGGTCGCCGGAGAGGGGGACCTTCTCCGGCAGCCAGAAGTTGGCGGTGAGGCGGTTCCACACCTCCAGGTCCTTCTCGTCGGTTACGCGGTTCCAGTTGACCGGGCGCAGCCGGGCGCCGGGGTCGTGGCGGTAGGAGGGGGGTGTGACCGAGGGCGTGGCCGGCCGGGTGGGGGTGGTCGTCATGGCGGGTGCTTCCGTGGGGTCGGTGGCGGGCTGGGTCACAGGGTGCAGGACAGGCAGTTCTCGATCTCGGTGCCCGCCAGGGCCTCCTGGCGGAGCCGGATGTAGTAGAGGGTCTTGATGCCCTTGCGCCAGGCGTGGATCTGCGCCTTGTTGAGGTCCCGGGTGGTGGCGGTGTCGCGGAAGAACAGCGTGCAGCTGAGGCCCTGGTCGACGTGCTGGGTGGCGGCCGCGTAGGTGTCGATGATCTTCTCGTAGCCGATCTCGTACGCGTCCTGGAAGTACTCCTGGTTGTCGTCGTCCATACCCGGGGCCGGGAAGTACACGCGTCCGAGCTTTCCCTCCTTGCGGATCTCCACCTTGGCGGCGACGGGGTGGATGGAGGCGGTGGCGTCGTTGATGTAGCTGATGGACCCGGTGGGCGGCACGGCCTGGAGGTACTGGTTGTAGATGCCGTGCTCCATGACGGCGGCCCGGAGTTCGCGCCAGTCCTCGACGGTGGGGAGGTGGACGCCCGCCTCCCGGAAGAGCGTGCGGACCCGCTCGGTGGCCGGCTCCCACGCGCGCTCGGTGTACTTGTCGAAGTAACTGCCGTCGGCGTAGGCGGACTCCTCGAAGCCCTCGAAGGCGGTGCCGCGCTCGGCGGCGATCCTCCGGGAGGCGCTGAGGGCGTGGTAGGCGACGGTGCGGAAGTAGGCGTCGGTGAAGTCGACGCCCTCGGCGCTGCCGTAGTGGACGCGCTGCGAGGCGAGGTAGCCGTGCAGGTTCATCTGGCCCAGGCCGATGGCGTGGGAGGCGGCGTTGCCGCGGGCGACCGAGGGGACGGCGTCGATGTTCGACTGGTCGGAGACGGAGGTGAGGCCGCGCACCGCGGTCTCGACCGTCCCGCCGAAGTCCGGCGAGGCCATGGCGGCGGCGATGTTCAGGGATCCGAGGTTGCAGGAGATGTCGCGGCCGACCGTGGTGTAGCCCAGGGCCGCGTCGTACTCGCTCGCCGTGTTGACCTGGAGGATCTCCGAGCACAGGTTGGACATGTTGATCCAGCCGGGGATCGGGTTGGCCCGGTTGACGGTGTCCTCGAAGAGCAGGTACGGGTAGCCGGACTCGAACTGGAGCTCCGCGACGGTCTTGAAGAACTCGCGGGCGCTGATGGTGGTCTTGCGGATGCGCGGGTTGGCGACCAGCTCCCGGTAGTGGTCGCTGACGGACAGGTCGGACAGCGGCTTGCCGTACTCCCGTTCCACGTCGTAGGGCGAGAACAGGTGCATGGACTCGTTGCGCTTGGCGAGTTCGAAGGTGATGTCGGGAACGACCACGCCCAGGGAGAGGCTCTTGATCCTGACCTTCTCGTCCGCGTTCTCCCGCTTGGTGTCGAGGAAGCGCAGGATGTCCGGGTGGTGGGCGTGCAGGTAGACGGCTCCCGCGCCCTGGCGGGCACCGAGCTGGTTGGCGTAGGAGAAGGAGTCCTCCAGGAGCTTCATCACCGGGACGACGCCGGAGGACTGGTTCTCGATCTTCTTGATCGGCGCGCCCTGCTCCCGCAGGTTGGTCAGCAGCAGGGCGACCCCGCCGCCCCGCTTGGACAGCTGGAGGGCGGAGTTGATGCCGCGTCCGATCGACTCCAGGTTGTCCTCGACCCTGAGCAGGAAGCAGGAGACGAGCTCGCCGCGCTGGGCCTTGCCGGCGTTCAGGAACGTGGGGGTGGCCGGCTGGAAGCGGCCGGTCATCATCTCGTCGACCAGTCCCGCGGCGAGTGCTTCGTCCCCCGCTCCGAGGTACAGGGCGGTGGCGACCACGCGGTCCTCGTAGCGCTCCAGGTACCGGGTGCCGTCGAAGGTCCTGAGCGTGTAGGAGGTGTAGTACTTGAACGCGCCGAGGAAGGTGCGGAAGCGGTGCCGGTGGGCGTAGGCCTGCCGGTAGAGGCCCTTGACGAACTCCCAGGGGTAGCGGCGGATGGGGGCCTCCTCGTAGTAGTCGTTCTCCACGAGGTAGGCGATCTTCTCCTCCAGGGTCGGGAAGACCACCGTGTTGGGGTTGACGTGCTGGAGGAAGTACTGACGGACGGCTTCGCGGTCCTTGGCGAACTGGATCCGGCCGTCGCAGTCGTACATGTTCAGCATGGCGTTGAGCGCGTGGTAGTCCTTGCGCGTGCCGACCGACTCCCTGGGGTCGGCGGGGGCAGCCGGGGCGGGGGCGGCCGGGGCGGGGGCGGCGGTCATGCCGCGGTCCTCGGTGTCGACGAGTGTCGTGTCCAAAACGTCCGGAGTCCTTCCCTCACGGCACGGACGTCGTGTTCCGTGCCCAACAGTTCGAATCGGTACAGCTCGGGTACGCCGCACTTGGCCGAGATCACCCGGCCGGCCAGGCAGTAGTCCGCGCCGAAGTTGGTGTTGCCGGAGGCGATCACCCCGCGCAGCAGGGCGCGGTTCGCCGGGTCGTTCAGGAAGCGGGCCACCTGTCTGGGGACGGCTCCGGCGCGCTCGCCACCGCCGTAGGTGGGCACGATCAGCACATAGGGCCCGGTGATCCGCGGCATCGGCTCGCGGTGCGGGGACAGCGGGATGCGGACGGCGGGCAGTCCCAGCCGTTCCACGAAACGCTTGGTGTTCTCCGAGACGCTGGAGAAATACACGAGACCACTCACCGGTCCGCCGCCTCCTCTGGGCTCGCTCCCTTTCGGGCTCCGGGGCGGGGAGGGCGGCAGCGCGCAGCGGCGTCTCCGTGGCGATGCGCCGAAGAACAGGGGCGCACCGGACCGGAGGGCCCGTACGACGGCCACGCGGCCCTCCCTCGGGGCCTCGGAGCGCGCACGCCGCCATCCGGCGCGCGCACCGGTGGCAGGTCTTCGGACTCGCGGGCCCGCCCTCCGATCGGAGGGCACCTACTGGCCGTCGCTTCCCGGACCCGGCTCGGGTCCAGTGCGTATGACGGCGGTCGTTCCCGCTCACCGCTGCGGGGCAGTCCCGGACTTCCACCGGGTTCCCTCTTGCCTCACCGAGTGCACGGGGCGCCCGGTGAACCACCAGCACCGCAACACTACATCTAGATCCGATGCGACACGCGCATCCCAGATGTTGTGCCTCAGGGGGAACTTAGGTATACCTAAGTCAGCGAGTCCGCAGCGCTCGGCCCGGCGGGCCGAGCCCGTGCCCGGCTGCCGCAAAGGCCCTACCCGTTCTCCTGCGGGCCTGCGTCGAGGCCCTCGCCGAGGACTGGGTACGGCACCAGGGAGCGGCGGTCGGGGTCGACCAGCAGGCGGTCGCCCGCCGGGGGTCTGGCGCGCTGGGCGCAGTCGCACCGTTCGCAGCAGGGTGACGGCCTCCTCGGTGCTCGGGATGCGCGGGGAGTGGATGTCCCACACACCCGGGCCGACCTCGCGCGGGTAGCCTGCCCCGGCCAGCTCCCCGGCGACCTCCATGTGCGAACGGGTCGCCTCCAGCGAGATGACGTCCGCGTCGAGCTCGTCGATCGCGGTCATGATCGCGCCGAACTCGGCGTAGCACATGTGGGTGTGGATCTGGGTGTCCGCCCGGACCCCGGAGGTGGCGAGCCGGAAGGACTCGGTCGCCCAGTCCAGGTTGGCCGGGCCGTGCGGTGGGGTCGCAGCCTTAGGGCGTCCGCCAGTAGGTCATCGGATGCGGGGTGTGCGAGGCCGGGTGTTCCAGCGGTAGAGGGACCAGGCGCGGCGGATCAGGCAGCGG
>NZ_JBEOSV010000076.1:0-41551 GCF_040303245.1 Kitasatospora sp. NPDC096077
CCGCGCGCCCGGCCGGGGGGCGCCCCCCGGCGCGGGGGGGGGGGGGGGGGTGCTCCGGGGGCTGGGTGATTTTCGGACTGCCGACCCTGTCCGACGGTGCCCGACCGCCGTTGGCAGTCTGAAAATCACCCGTCACGCCCCTCTCCGCACCCACCCCCTCCACCGCCCCCTCCCGCAGCGCGTCCCTCTCGCCTGGGAGAGGGAGGTGGGAGGTGGGAGGTGGATGGGGGTGCTGGGGGTGGGTGGGTGCGGGTTGGGGTGCCTCGGGCGCGCGGGGCGGGGCCCGCGCGCCCCGGGGTGGTGGTGGCGGTCAGGCGAGGTGGGTGAGGAGGAGGGCGCTGAGCCGTCCGGGAGCCGGTGGGACGTGGCGGCGGGGATGGCGGCGGTGAGGTGGGTGGCGACGGTAGGACGACGGGGGTTCCGGCGCCCCGGCGGTCGGCCCAGAGTCGGCCGCCGTCGGGGGTCGGGATCTCGTGTTCGGTCCTCATCCGGAGGATCCTCGCAGGCCTCGGCTCAGGCGGGTTCGGGGAGGCGGATCGGCATCAGGACGGAGAAGGTGCCGGTGCGGCCGGGGGTGCGGATGGCGAGCGGGGCGATCGGGCCGCCGAGTTCGAGCAGGAGCTGGTCGGGGCGGCCGGCGTCGAGGGCGTCCAGGAGGTAGTCCCGGTTGAGGGCGATGTGGACGTCGTCGGGGGTGGGGTCGGCGGCGACGGCGAGGCCGCCGTCGGGGGTGAGGGTGAGGACGGTGACCTGGCAGTCGGCGCCGTGCGGGCCGGAGGGGAGGGTGTGGGTGGCGCCGGTCTCGATCGCCGCGCGCAGGTCGGCGGCGGGCAGGGTGATCCGGTGCCGGGGGTCGAGGCGGGTCAGCACGCGGTGGTCGGGGTAGTCGAGGTCCGGGGTGGTGCCCTCGATGCGGTGGTCGGGGGTCTCGGCGCGGAAGGTGCCGCCGCCGAGGGTGAGGGCGACCTCGGTCGCGTCGTCGGGGAGCAGCGTGCGCAGGGCGTCGACCAGGGCGGTGGGGACGGTGGTGCCGGGCACCGGCTGCTGGGGGGCGCCGAGGGCGGGCAGTTCGGCGAGGGCCATCCGGTAGCGGTCGGTGGCGACCAGGCGCAGCACCGGGCCGTCCGCTTCGAACAGCACTCCGGCGAGGGCGGGCAGTTCGGGGTCGGCGCCGACCGCGAAGCGGACCGCGTCCAGGGCCGCGGCCAGGCCGTCGGCGCGGACGGTGAGGCGCAGGTCGGACGGGGTGGTGGTCATCGGGTGCTCCCTCTGTTCGATCATCGTGCGGATCAGGGAGAGCTCGCGGCGGGCGTCGGCGAGGCCGTCCTCCAGTCGGCGCAGGTGGGTGTCGAGGACCCGGTGGGACTGGTGGCCGGACAGGACGGCGCGGATGTCGGCCAGCGGCAGGCCGACCCGGCGCAGCCGGGCCAGCAGCCGGGCGTCGGCGAGTTGGCCGGGCCGGTACCAGCGGTAGCCGGTCTGCGGGTCGACCCAGGCGGGGGTGAGCACCTCGGCGCCGTCGTAGTAGCGCAGGGTGCCGACGCCCAGGCCGCTGGCGCGGGCCAGCTCGCCGATGCTGTGCAGGTCGCTCTCCATGCCGATGACTCTCGGGGCTCGACCTGGTCGAGGGTCAAGCGAGGTGGCCGAGCTTGTGGGGGTTGCGGACGACGCGGACGGCGGAGACCAGCGGTTCGCCGTCGGGGCCCTCGCTGAAGTCGAGGACCGAGACGGAGTCGACGGCGCCGTCCACGGTGACCAGCAGGCCGGGCTGGCCGTTCACCAGGACGGGCCGGACCTGCGCGGTCTCGCCGAGTTGGCGGAGCACGCCGAGCAGGAAGCGGGCCACGTTGTCGGCGCCGGTGACCGGGCGGAGGGCGGCGCGGATCACGCCGCCGCCGTCGCTCCAGGCGGTGACGTCGGGGGCGAGGAGTTCGAGCATCCGGTTGAGATCGCCGCCGACGGAGGCCGCCAGGAACTGGTCGGTGGCCCGGCGGCGCAGCTCCGGCGGGGCGTCGTAGCGGGGGCGCCGGGCGCGCACATGTGCCCTGGCGCGGCTGCCGACCTGGCGGCAGGCGGCCTCGGTGCGGTCCAGCGCCTCGGCGATCTCCTGGTAGGAGAAGCCGAAGGCCTCCTTGAGGACGAACACCGCCCGTTCCAGCGGGGAGAGGCTCTCCAGCACCACCAGCAGGGCGACCGAGACGGTCTCGGCGCGCTCGACGTCCTCGGTCGAGTCCGGGGCGGCGACCAGCGGCTCGGGCAGCCAGGGGCCGACGTAGGACTCGCGGCGGACGGCGGCCGAGTCGAGGCGGTTGAGGGCGAGGTTGGTGACCGTACGGGCCAGGTAGCCGCCGGGGCTGGCGACCGGTCCGGTGACCCGGCTCCAGCGCAGCCAGGTGTCCTGGACCAGGTCCTCGGCATCGGCGACGCTGCCGAGCATCCGGTAGGCGATGCCGAAGACCGTCCGCCGGTGCTGTTCGAAGTCGGCGAGCCGGGTGTCGGGCTCCAGGGCGGCGGTCTCGGGGGCGTCGGGCTCGGCGGCGTCGGTCACGTTCGGGACGCTACCGCACGGTAGTGGTCAGGAGCGGAAGGTTTCGTACGCGGGGGCGAGCAGGGCGGCGAGGTCGCGGCCGTGCACGGTGATGCCGGAGCGGCCGAGGCGCCGCAGCGAGGGCTCGTCGGGTTCGTCGTCCGGGGGTTCGGGCCGGAGGGTGAAGTCGCCGCGCCAGTAGGCGGCGACGTTGACCGTCGGAGGCTTGGGCCGCTGGTCGGTCATGCGTCCTCCTCGGCGACGGCGTCCTCGCGGGTGAGGGCGACCAGTTCGCGCAGGGCCTCGGTGGGGAGATCGGTCAGCCAGCGCTCGCCCGCGCCGACCACGGTGTCGGCCAGGGCCCGCTTGGCGGTGAGGAGTTCGTCGATCCGTTCCTCGACGGTGCCGACGCAGACCAGTCGGCGGACCTGGACGTCGCGGCGCTGGCCGATCCGGAAGGCGCGGTCGGTGGCCTGCTCCTCGACCGCCGGGTTCCACCAACGGTCCAGGTGGATCACCTGGTTGGCGGCGGTGAGGTTGAGGCCGGTGCCGCCGGCCCGGAGCGAGAGGAGGAAGACCCCCGGACCGTCCGGGGACTGGAAGCGTTCGACCAGCTCCTCCCGGCGGGCGCGCGGGACGCCGCCGTGCAGGTGGAGCACCTCCTCGCCGAGTCGGCGCTCCAGGTACGGGCGGAGCATGGTGCCGAACTCGGCGTACTGGGTGAAGACCAGGGTGCGGTCCCCCTCCGCCAGTGCCTCCTCCAGCAGCTCGGCGAGCCGGGCCACCTTGCCCGAGCGCTCCCCCAACGGCGAGCCGTCGTGCAGCAGTTGGGCCGGGTGGTTGCAGACCTGCTTGAGCTTGCCGATCGCCGCCAGCACCGTACCGCGCCGCTCCACGCCCCGGATGCCCTCGACCCGCTGGAGCAGGTCGGCGACCACCGCCTGGTAGAGGCCGGCCTGCTCCGCGGTGAGGTTGCACCAGACGGTCATCTCCTGCTTGGCGGGCAGTTCGGCCGCCACCGCCGGGTCGGACTTGAGCCGGCGCAGCACGAACGGGGCGGTGCGGCGCCGGAGTTCGGCGGTGCGTTCGGGGCTGCGGTGCAGTTCGACCGGGATCGCGTAGCGCTCCTTGAAGCGCTCGGCCGGGCCGAGCAGGCCGGGGTTGGCGAAGTCCAGTACGGCGTGCAGCTCGGCGAGCCGGTTCTCCACCGGGGTGCCGGTCAGGGCGATCCGGTGCCGGGTGACTGGCAGCGCGCGGATCGCCCGGGCCTGGGCGGTGCCGCTGTTCTTGATGTGCTGCGCCTCGTCGGCGACCACCCGGCGCCAGCGGATCGCGCGCAGCGCGGCGAGGTCGCGCTGGACCAGTCCGTAGGTGGTGATGACCAGGTCCACGTCCCGTACGGCGTCGGCGAGTCGACCGGCGCCGAGGCGGTCGGCGCCGTGGTGGACGTGCCGGCGCAGGGCGGGGGCGAAGCGTTCCGCCTCGCGCTGCCAGTTGCCGACCAGGGACATCGGGCAGACCAGGAGGGTGGGCGCGGTCGGCCCGGCGGCTCGTTCGGCGGCGAGCAGGGCGAGGGTCTGGACGGTCTTGCCGAGGCCCATGTCGTCGGCCAGGACGGCGCCGAGGCCGAGCCCGGACATGGTCGTCAGCCAGGCGAGGCCGCACTGCTGGTACGGGCGCAGTTCGGCGCGGAAGTCCGGTGGGAGAGCGGGGACTTCGGGGGCGGCGGCGCGTCCGGCGAGCAGGTCGCCGAGCGGGCCGTCCGCCTGGACGCCGGTGACCGGGAGGCCGGCGACGGTGGCCTCGGGGTCGAGGGCGAGCCGCAGCAGGTCGGCGGCGGCCAGCAGGCCGTCGCGCTGCTCGCCGAGGAAGGCGAGCGCGGCGGCGATCTGGGCCGGGTCGGCCTCCAGCCAGGTGCCCCGGACCCGCACCAGGCCCTGTTTGGCGGCGGCGAGTTCGGCGAGTTCCCGTTCGGTGAGCGGGGTGCCGTCCGGGCCGAGGGCGGCCTGCCACTGGAAGGCGACCACGGCGTCCCGGTCGATCCGGCTGGTGACGGCGAGGGTGCCGGGCGCGGGTGGGGTGGTGGCGCGCAGGGCGAGTCCGAGCCGGGGGCGGCGGCGCCACCAGGCGGGCAGCAGCACGCCGAAGCCGGCCTCGGCGAGGGCGGGGGCGGCGGTGCGCAGGAAGTCGAGGGCGCCGGTGCGGTCGAGCGGCAGGGCGGACGGGCGGGAGCGGTGGCGCAGCCCGTCCAGGGCGGGCCAGCGGTGGGCGGCGCGGGCGAGTTCGGCCACCAGGGTGTCGGCGGGGGCGGCCCGGTCGGTCTTCCGGGCGAGCGTGGCGTGGGCGGCGCCGCCCTCGTGGAGGTCGGCGGCGCGGACCAGCAGGGAGGGTTCGTCGACGGCCTGGAGCAGGAACTCCAGCCGCCAGGCGTCGTCGGAGGGGCGGCCGTCGGGGTCGTCGTCGGCGGGGCCGAGCGGTTCGACCAGGCGGAAGCAGAGCCGCAGCGCGGGGTCGGCGGGCTCGGCGGCGGCGTACCAGTCGGCGATCCGGCGGCCCAGGGCGGCGACCTCCTCGGGCGGGGCGTCGAGCTCGCCGGTGGGGGTGGCGAGGGCGTGCAGCCAGCGGTCGGCGACCGGTTCGCCGGGGGCGGGGAAGGGCGTGTCGGCCAGGGCGGCCCGGGCCTCGGCGTCCGTCAGGGCGGCCAGGGCGGCCTCCAGCAGCGCCTCGCCGGTGTCGGCGCCGGTGTCGGTGTCGGCGCCGGTCGGCCATTCGCCGAGCAGGACGGGCGGGCAGCCGGCGGCCAGCCGGGCGGCCTCGCGGCGGTCGGACGGGGTGGGGTCGGGGCGCCAGCGGGCCTGCGGGCGGCCGTCGGCGAGGACGGGCAGCGGCAGCACCCGGCCCCGGCCGACGGCCCGCCAGGCGAGGTCGTGCACCCCGGTGAGCCAGCGCAGCGAGGGGCCGTACACCACCTCGACCCGGCCGGTGCCGGGCAGGTCGGTGTCGGTGACGGCCCAGTGCGGGTCGTGGACCTCGCCGAGCAGCTGGGCGGCGGCCGCGGCGTCGAAGAGCAGCGTGGGCACCCGCCAGGGGGTGAGCACGGCGCCGCCGCGCGGCGGGGCGACCGGCAGGTCGGGCGAGGGGGCGGGCAGGGTGCCGACGGTGGGCAGCGGCAGGGTGGCCCAGCGTTCGGGGGCCTGCCCGGCGAGCCAGCCGAGGCCGGGCCCGATGCCGCCGAGCACGGCGGCCAGGGTGTCGGCCGGGCAGGCGTAGGGGTGGGCGCGCGGGGCGGGCCGGTCGGGGTGGGGCTCGGTGGCACCGGGGTGGGTGCGGGCGTCCTCGGCCCAGAGGGCCAGCCGTCCGTCCGCCCGCCAGAGTGCGTGCAGGACGAACATGGGGGGCCTTTCGGGGCAGGTGGGGACCGTCCTTCGCAGCCTAGCCGGGTGGTCGGACAGTGCCCGTCGGGCCGGGCCGCTGAGCCGTTCGGGCGAACCTCGGGAGATGTGGTTGAAACTTGAACGAAATCGTCGTACGGTGGAGCCAAGAAGTTGAAGCCTAAACAAATGGCTTCGAACCCGAGGAGGAGCCATGGGCCTGTTCAACCGCACCAAGACCGTCACCGCCGCCCCGGCCGCCGTCCGGACCCCGGCCGGCCCGGACCTGTCGCACCTGACCGGCGACTGGGCCATCGACGCCACCCACAGCGAGATCGGCTTCTCGGTCCGTCACGCCATGGTCACCAACGTCAAGGGCCGCTTCACCGAGTACGACGGCAAGCTGCACCTGGACGGCGCCACCCCGGCCAACTCCTCGGCGGACCTGGTGATCAAGGTCGCCAGTGTCGACACCAACCAGGCCCAGCGCGACGAGCACCTGCGCACCGGCGACTTCTTCGCCACCGAGACCTACCCGGAGATCCGCTTCCGCAGCACCTCCACCGAACAGCGCGGCGAGGACTCCTACCGGATGCACGGCGAGCTCACCATCAAGGACACCACCCGCCCGGTGGTCCTCGACCTCGACTTCACCGGCAGCGCCACCGACGCCTACGGCGCCGAGCGGGTCGGCTTCGAGGGCCGGACCGTGGTCGACCGCACCGAGTTCGGCCTCACCTACAACGCGGCCCTGGAGACCGGCGGCGTGCTGATCGGCGAGAAGGTCAAGCTCAGCTTCGACATCTCCGCCGTCAAGGCGGCCTGACCCGGCCGCCCCCGAGCCCACCGCCCCTGCCTATCCCCCCGAGGCAGGGGCGGTGTTGCGTACGGCCGAGGCCAGCGCCGCGTCCGCCGGGGGCAGCCAGCTGCCCGCCGGGCGGTCCAACCAGCCCTCGGCCGTGGCGAGTTCACCCGCCGCCGCGGCCAGTGCCGACAGCCCCGGGTGGCGCTCCCCCGGCCGGTGCACCAGGCTGACCAGGCACAGCGGCACCGGCTCCACCAGCGGCACGTTCACCGCCCCCGGGATCCTCGGCCCGCCGACCGTGGTCAGCATCGGATCGCCGTGCCGGGCCAGGTAGCGGGCGGTCTCGTCCAGGCCCACCGGCGGGACGTACGGCTCGGCCGCGCGCAGCCCGTGCTCGCGCAGCAGCCGGGCCCCGAGGTCGGCCCACTCGGTGGTGGCCGGGTTGCCCGCGCAGATGTCGACCGGGTGCCCGGCCAGCTCGGCGAGCCGCAGCACCGGGCGGCCGGCCAGCGGATGGCTGTCCGCCATCATCACCGAGATCCGCTCCAACCGCACCGGCAGCTGGGCGAGTTGACCGCGCACCGGATCGGGCAGACCGGCGAAGCGACCGAACGAGGCGTCCAGCCGGTGCGCCAGCAGTTCGGCGGCGGCCGCGGCCAGCCCGCCGTGGAAGCGGGCCAGCAGCTCCCCCTCCGGCCAGGCGGCCCGGGCCCGCCCCAGCACCCGGTCGGCGGTGAGGTCCGGCCCGGTGACGTCGCTGTTGAGGTCCAGCAGCAGCGGCCGGGCGACGACCCCGGCGCCGCGGCCGGCCTCGGCGAGGATCTCGCCGTGCAGGGCGAGCAGCCGGCGCGCCCTCGGCAGCAACCGGTGTCCGGCCGGGGTGAGTTCGACGCTGCGGGTGGTGCGGGTGAACAGCGGGTCGCCGAGCAGCTCCTCCAGGGAGCGGATGTCCCGGCTGAGGGCCTGCTGGGCGACGTACAGCCGCTGGGCGGCCCGGCCGAAGTGCAGGGTCTCGGCGGTCGCGACGAAGCCGCGGAGCAGGCGGGGGTGCAGGTCACGGGGCATGGGCGGCAGATTAACAACACCGCGTTGTGGATCCGGCGGAACAGGTGTTGGACGCCCGCCGCCGACCCGGGCGAGGGTGGCCGCATCCCCCTTCCGTCCGGTGCCCCAGGAGCCCGATTGCCCACCCGCGCCCTGCTCGCCTCCTACCGCTCCTACCGCCGGCTGTTCGCCGCCCCCGGCGCCGCCGCCTTCACCCTGGCCGGGCTGCTCGGCCGGCTCGCGCTGTCGATGAACGGCGTCTCGCTGGTGGTGCTGCTCGCCGAGCGGCGCGGCTCGTACGCGCTGGCCGGAACGGTCTCGGCGGCCGGACTGGTCACCGGCGCGATCGGGATGCCGCTGCTCGGCCGGCTGGTGGACCGGTACGGGCAGGCCCGGGTGGCGGTGCCGGCCGCGCTGTACAACGCCGTCCCGCTCGCCGCCCTGCTGCTCTGCGTCCGGCTCGGCGCGCCGGACTGGACGTTGTACCTCTGCTGGGCGGCCGCCGCGGCCGCGCCCAACCTGGGCGGGATGGCCCGGGCCCGCTGGGCCCACCTGCACCGGGACGACCCGGCCGCCCGGCACCTGGCCAACTCCCTCGAACAGGCGCTGGACGAACTCTGCTTCATGGCCGGACCGGTGCTGGCCATGCTGCTCTGCACCGGGCTCGCCCCGGAGGCCGGGCTGCTCACCGCCGGCGCCCTCGGCACCACCGGCGCGCTGCTGTTCGCCGCCCAGCGGCGCACCGAACCTCCGTTGGCCGGCAGGTTGTTGGCCGAACCGCCGTCGGCCGGACGGTCGTCGGACGGACGGTCGCCGGACGGCGGGAAGCACGGCTCGCCGCTGCGGGTGCCCGGGCTGCGGGTGCTGGCGCTGACCTTCCTCGCCACCGGCATGGTGTTCGGCGCGAACGAGGTCACCACCGTCGCCTACGCCGAGGCGCTCGGCCACCGGGCGGCGGCCGGTCCGCTGCTGGCCCTGGTCGCGGCCGGATCCTGCGTCGCCGGGCTGCTGTTCGGCCTGCTGACCCCGCGTCGGGCGCCCGCGACGCGCTTCCTGCTCG
The DNA here is from genome assembly GCF_040303245.1 of Kitasatospora sp. NPDC096077. Classification (NCBI taxonomy): domain Bacteria; kingdom Bacillati; phylum Actinomycetota; class Actinomycetes; order Kitasatosporales; family Streptomycetaceae; genus Kitasatospora; species Kitasatospora sp. NPDC096077. Next base: position 8,808 of record NZ_JBEOSV010000076.1, read on the forward strand.
GGGCGGCGGCGATGGCCGGGGTCCTGCTGCTGCCGCTGGCCGCCGGGCTCGGCGGGGCCGGGCTCGCCCTGCTCGGGGCGGTGCTGTTCGCGGCCGGGACGGCCACCGCGCCGACCATGGTGACCGGCATGACGCTGGTCCAGGAACTGTTGCCGCAGCGGCAGTTCAACGAGGGGATGGCGGTGGCGGTGTCCGGCATCGTGGTCGGCATCTCGGCCGGGTCGGCGCTCGCCGGGACGCTCGCCGAACACACCCCGCCCGGCACCGGCTACGTGCTGCCCGCCGGGGCCGCCGCGCTCGCCCTGCTGATCGCGCTGACCGGACGCCGCCATCTGCGCACACCCGGGGGCGGCACCGGGAGCGGCCCCGGGGCGCGGGAAAATACCGAGCGGGTTGTCAGTGCCTCCGTCTAACTTCTAGGGCATGGCGGAAATCACCTACGTCCGAGGCGATGCCACCACGCCCCAGGGCAAGGGCGTGAAGGTGATCGCGCACGTCTGCAACGACCTGGGCGGCTGGGGAAAGGGCTTCGTGCTCGCGCTCTCCAGACGCTGGCCCGAACCCGAGTCCGCGTTCCGACGCTGGCACCGGGAGCGGGCGAAGAACGACTTCGGCCTCGGCGCCCTGCAGTTGGTGCAGGTCGAGCCGTACGTCTGGGTGGCCAACCTGGTCGGCCAGCGCGGCATCCGGACCGGGCGCTCCACCGGAGTGCCGGTGCGGTACGAGGCCATCGACACCGCGCTGGCCGCCCTGGGCGGGCGCGCGCTCGAACTGGGCGCGTCCGTCCACATGCCGCGGATCGGCTGCGGACTGGCGGGCGGGCGCTGGGAGAAGGTCGAGCCGCTGGTGGCCGACCGGCTGACGGCGCGCGGCGTGCCGGTGACGGTCTACGACGTCGACTGACCGGCGGCGCGGCCCGACTTCGACTCCGACCCTGACCCCGTTCCCGACTTCGACACCGATACCGACTTCGACCCCGACTGCGCCGGCCAGGCGTACACGTACTCGGGCAGCAGGTGGCCGCCCGGGAAGACACCTTCCTGCGCCCTGATCCGGACCCCGCCCTCGCGTTCGTAGAAGGCGATCGCGCGGGTGTTGGCGCGCAGCACCTCCAGGCGCAGCTCCGCGCCGGGGTGCCGCTCGGCGACCTCGGCGCGGGCCGCGGCCAGCAGTTCCCGACCGATGCCCCCGCCGGTGAGGCCCGGGCGGACGTGCAGGTTGTCCACCAGCACCCCGCCGTCGGGCTGCGGCACCAGGTAGACGAATCCGACCGTTTCGCCGGACCGTTCGGCGATCAGCAGCACGGGCGTGTTCTCCGGCGTCCCGTAGTCGACCGTCAGGCGCAGCTCCCACAGCTCGCGCCGCTGGGCGGCCAGTCCGTCCCCGAGCGCCTCGTCGGGGACCATCCCGCGATAGCTGGTGCTCCAGCTGTCGGTGTGCAGATCCGCGACGGGCACGGCGTCCTGCGCGCCGCCGTGCCGAATGATCGTCCGCCCTATTCCGGTCATGTGACGAGCCTCCCACAGAGATGGAGTTGAACATGTTCAGCAACAAGGTCTACAGTTTCGACAACGTTTTGAACGCGTTCGAAATCACGGGGGTGGTGAGCGTGGCACCGGATGCGGAGGGGGCATCCGGTGCCACGAGCACCGACAGCACCGACACCGGGTGGAGCGTCGTCTCCGGCTAGGCTCGTGCTCGTGGACGACCTGGCAGCGACGAACCGAACGGACGGCGAGAAGGGTGCGGCCGACGCCTCGGCCGCACCCGGCACGGACGGCGGGCCCATGCCCGGCAGCCGGGCCCGGCCCAAGACCGACAAGAGCGAGGCGACCCGGGCCCTGATCCTGGAGACGGCCATGCGGCTGTTCCAGGAGCGGGGCTACGAGAAGACGACCATGCGCGCCATCGCCACCGAGGCGGGCGTGTCGGTCGGCAACGCCTACTACTACTTCTCGGCGAAGGAATTCCTGATCCAGGGGTTCTACGACGGGATGACCCACGACCACGCGGCGGACGCCAGGACCCGCATGGCCGGCACCCGGGACTTCGGCGAACGCCTGGAGATCGCGCTGACCTCCTGGCTGGACACCGCCGCGCCGTACCACGAGTTCGCCGCACAGTTCTTCCGCACCGCGGCCGACCCGACCAGCTCGCTGAGCCCGTTCTCCAACGAGTCCCACCCGGCCCGGGCGACGGCCGTCGAGCTGTTCCGCGACGTCCTCCAGGGCTCGGAGCTGGCGCCCAAGCTGGACGCCGAACTGGTCGAACTGCTGCCGGACGTGCTCTGGCTGCACCTGATGGTCGTGGTGCTCTACTGGGTCTTCGACCGGACCGAGGACACCGAGCGGACCAGGGAGTTCGTCCGGCGCTCGACCCCGATGGCGGCCCGGGTGATCAACCTGTCGCGCTACCGGGTGTTCCGACCGATCGTGCGGGACGCCAAGGGGCTGATCCAGGACTTCATCCTCCCCACGATCGGCAAGACCGCCGTCAAGTAGCGCCCGGCGGACCGGAGTCGGAAAACGACCCGGAGTCGGAAAACGGCCGGGGCCGGTCCGCGGTGCGGGCCGGCCCCGGCCGTCGTCCGGGCGGACGGTTCAGAACCCGGACGGTCTCGGACGGCTCAGAACTCGGTCGGCGTCCAGGCCCGCAGCGGAGTGCGCAGCAGCAGGTCGGCGGCGACCGCCGCGCCGGGGCGCAGCTCGGTGAGCAGTCCGGCCGCGGCCAGCCGCGGGACCGTCTCGGCACCCAGGTAGAGCGAGCCCAACCGGCAGGCGTCGAGGGCGAGATCGGCGTCGTCGGTGGTCCGGACGCAGCGGCCGGTGCCGTCCTCGGCGACCTCGATCGCGAAGCGGCCGGAGGCGTAGCCGAGGTGGTCCTCGACCTCCAGCACCACCCGGCCGGCGGCCCCGTACGAGCGGGCGCCGAAGGCGGCCTCGACGTCCAGCAGCCGCAGCCACATGGCGTCGGCGTTCCCCTTGTCCGGGGTGGCCGCACGCGGGTCCTGGAGCAGCAGCGGCAGCGGGTCGTCCGGGGCGACGCCCTCCACCACGACCCTGCGCACCCAGTCGACGCTCAGCACCAGGCGCCACAGTTCGACGGCGGTCGGCAGGTCGAGGGCGATCAGCTCCTCCACGGTGAGCGTGGAGTCGGGGACGGCGCCGTCCCACTTGTTGTCGATCCGGTAGACCACCAGGCCGGTGACCTCGCCGTCGGCGTTCCGGTGGACGGCGACGAACGGCTCCTTGAAGTCGTCCCCCGGTACCTCGATCACCCGGGTGGTGCGCTCCCACCAGATGTCGTCCCGGGCGATCGCGCCCGGCTGGGTGAGCCGCCAGCGGTCGTACAGCGGGGCGCCGAGCTCGCGCTGCTCCGCCAGGGTCACGAAGTCGACCCGGCCGCCGGGCACGCCCGGCAGGCCCTCGCGCAGCCCGCGGGTGCGCGAGAGGTCGACGGTCCAACCGCAGCCCTGGGTGGCCGGGCCGAAGCCGAAGCGGCCGTAGATGTTGTACTCGGCCGCCATCAGGACGGCGACCGCACAGCCCCGCTGGGCGGCGGATTCGAGGTCCCGGCGCATCATCGCGCTGAGCAGGCCCCGGCGGCGGTGGGTGGCGCTGACCGTGACGTTGGTGAGGGCGTCGGCCCGGACGAGGGCACCGCCCGGAACGGTCAGTTCGACGTCGAAGCTGCGGAAGGTGGCGATCTGGCGGTCACCGTCGAAGCCGGCCTGCATCCGCCCCGGCTCCCACTGCCGCCGCCGCAGCCCCGGCGCGATGCCCGCGTGCGGGCGCAGGAAGCCGAAGTTCAGCGCCCGGTTCCATTCCTCGACCTCGTCCACGGAGACGGCCCTGACCTGCAGTCCGTCCACGGTGTCGACGGCCGTGTCATCGATCTCGTTGCCCATCCGGCCACGGTACGGCGGTGGCCGGGCGGGGGCATCCGATTATTCCGTGGCCGATCCGTCGTGCCGACCGGGCAGGACGACCCAGTGGTTGGTGCGCAGGACGCGGTCGTCGAAGTCGAGGTCCCGCTCGCCGAGCAGCCGGAAGCCGAGCCCGCGGCAGACCCCGTTGGAGGGGGCGTTGGTGACGCCCGGGTTGGCGTGCACCTCGCCCCACCGGCCGTCCGCCGCCGCGTCGTCCAGCACCCGGCGGGTGGCCGCCTTGGCGAGGCCCCGGCCCTGGTACTCGGGCAGCACCATCCAGCCGATCTCGGAGACGGTGACGCCGTCCGCCTCGTCCTGCCAGAGCACAACGAGGCCGGCCGCCGTGTCGGTGTCGCCGTCCGGCACGATCACCTTGATCCAGGCCTCGTCCGCCGCCGCCAGTGCGAGGTCCTTGCGCAGCCGGGCCTCGACCTTCTCCCGGGGCAGCGGGCCGCCCAGCTCGGCCATCATCACCTCGTCGCACTTCATCCGGACGTACGCGTCGACGTCGCCCGCCTCGATGTTCCGCAGCCGCACGGTTCCTCCTGGGAGTGGTCGGAGCGGCCACGCTAGCCCGCGCCTCCGACATCGACGGGTCCCGTGCCCGGGCTACGGCTACGGCTACGGCTACGGCCGGGCGTAGTAGTCCGGGGTGCCCATGATCCAGAGGCTGGCCTGCTTCACCGGCATGCCGACCCGCGGCGCCTCGATCATCTGGTCGTCGCCGATGTACAGGCCGACGTGGTGGATGTCCGCGGCGCGGCCGGTGTCGGTCCAGAAGACCAGGTCGCCGGGGCGCAGCTGGCGGTAGCTGACCGGGGCGGACTGGGCGTACTGGTCGGCGGCGAAGTGGTTGAGCTGCCGGCCGCCCTCGCGCCAGGCCATCATGGTCAGCCCCGAGCAGTCGTAGCCCTCCGGCCCCTCGCCGCCCCAGATGTAGGGCAGGCCGATCTTGGACTTGGCGAAGGCGATGGCGGCGGCCGCGCCCTCGGCGGACCACGGCCGGCCCGCCGGCGGTGGCGCCTGGGCCTTGGCCGCGGCGGCCGCGGCGGCTTCGGCCTCGCGGGCGGCCTGCTCGGCGGCGGCCCGGGCGGCCGCCTCCGCCTCGCGGGCGGCGATCGCCTCCAGCGCCTCGCGGCGCTGGCGCTCCAGCTCGACGGTGGTGTTCCGGGCGGCGGCCAGTTCGGCGAGCAGCCGCTCCCGGTGCGCGGCCGCGGCGGCGACCTCGCCCTGCTGGGCGGTGAGGCGCTGCTGCGCCCTGGTCCGGGCGGCGCCGACCTCGGTCGCGGCGTGCTCGGCGGTCCGGGTGGCGGCCTGGGCGGCGGCGGAGGCGCTGCGGGCGGCGGCGGCCGTGGAGGTGGCGGCGTCCAGGATCTGCCGGGTGCGTTCGCTGACCACGCCGATCACGGCGGCGCGGTCGCCGGCCTCGCGCGGGCCGTGGGCGCCGAGCAGGGCGTTGAGCGCGGACAGTTCGGCGCCTGCGCCCTGGCGGTACGTTTCGGCGGCGAGCCGGGCGGCGTCCTCGGCGGCCGTGGCGCGCGCGGCCTCGGCGGCGGCCGCGCGCCCGTTGGCGGCGGTCTCCTCGGTGCGGGCCCGGGTGAGGGCGAGCTGGGCGCCGTTGTAGGCCTCGACGGCCTGTTCGGCGCCGCGGCCGGCCCGGTCGAGTTCGGCCCGGGCGGCGGTCAGCGCGGTCTCCAGCGTGGCCGCCGAGGCGGCCTTGCCGTCGGCCTCGGCGCGGGAGCGGTCGATCTCCTCGGCGGAGGGGTACGGCTCCTGGCCGGTGCGGGGCGGCCCGGCCGCCGGGTCGGGGGCCGCCGGGGCGGCCTGGGCGGCGGGGAGCAGCCCGAGCAGGGCGGTGAGGGACAACAGGAGGGTCGGCAGGATCCTGCGCGCCACGAGACATCCCTTCTCACGGTCCGGAGGGGACGGCGGCGGATGCCGGGCGGCGCGCGGCCGCCGGGGCCGCCGGGGCTGCGGTCGAGGCGGCGGGTGCTACGGCCGAGGCGGCCGGGATCCGACGAATCATCCCATCACGTGACAGAACGGTCACTCGCCGCTCATGTTCTCAACTCCGGCGGCTTTCACACCTGGAACGCGCTCCGCCGGTCGGGTGACCATCAGATGATCCGATCGCACGTCAACTCCGCGCGGACGCCCACGGTATACGAACCAAGGCCGGAAGGGGCGGATCTAACGATGGATCCGGCGGGTCCGGGTGCGCAGGTGAGGGTGTCGGCCGGGACGGCGCTCCTGGCCGGTGGGGCCGACGGCGTACGTCCGGTTGCGCCCGGCACGGACCGCGCGGCGGCGCTGCTGGGCCCCGGCCGAACGGTCCGGGGCCGCGCCGGAGGGCCCCTCGGCCGGTTGCGGGTGCGGTGCGGACGGGCGCGGCGCCGAGGCGGCCACCGCGGCCGAGCGGCGGTCGGCGAGCCGGGCCTGACGGCGGGCCAGCCCCCGGGCGGCGTGGGCGTCGAGGTGGGCGGTGGCCCGGGCGGCCATCCGTTCGGCGACCCGGTGGGCGGCCGGGTGGTTGGCGGACACCTTGTCGGGCGCGCCGGCGATCAGGTCGAAGAGCCAGGTGCGGGCGCGGTCCGCGCGCCGGTGCAGCAGGCGTTCGCGCCGCAGCGCACGCGCCCGGCGGCGGGAGCGCGTGGTGTAGCGCCAGCGGGCCCACGGGCTGCTCGGGCGGGCCAGCCGGATCGCGCCGATCCAGGACAGGCCGGGGACCATGATCCCGAGCAGGCCGGTCCACACCTTGCCCTTGAACAGGGTGATCACCGAGGCCAGCGCGTTCACCGAGATGATGGTGATCAGGCCCCACCGGGTGTCCTCGCCGGGCAGCGCGCCGAACGGCACGTATCCGATCAGCAGCAGCGCGGTGGAGAGGATGCCGAAGATCACCGCGTCCACCGACTTGCGGCCCTGTTCGCTCCAGTAGACGTCGTCCAGGTGCAGGATCAGCGCGAACTCGTCCAGCACCAGACCGCAGCCGATGCCGAAGAGCAGCCCGAACACGTCGATCCACGGGGTCCCGCCGTAGGTGGCGAACACCCCTATGCCGCCGACCAGCAGGAAGCCCAGGCCGAACACCATGTGGTGGATGTGCAGGCCGCCGGGGGTGACGTTGCCGGGCCACCAGCGCACCTGGGCCCGGATCATCCGCACGCTGAAGCGGATGAAGACGAAGGAGGTGATGAAGCCGACCAGCAGCAGGAACAGCGGTTGCTTGTGCGCGTTGACGATGTGCTCGCGGTAGCTGTCCAGCAGTGTCGTCATGGGTCTTACCTTCGTTCCTGGTCCTGCGTCCTGCCTGCCGTGACATGGCCCGGGCCCCAATACCGGCCCAACACCGGGCCCGCTAAGGAACCCAACGCGCGGTCAGAACCCACGGGTGCGCTTGGCCGCCCGGCGCGGCATCGCCGGGTAGAGGGAGGGGAGCTCGGCGCCGACCGGCAGCTTCAGGAAGAGCCGGGCTATCTCCCCACCGAGGTTCACCCCGACGGCCAGCGCCATCGCGATCGCCGCCGCCCGGAAGACCGACACTAGGCCGGCGCTGGAGTGCCCCTGGGCGAAGGCGAGCATCCCCAGGTAGAGCGCCGAACCGGGCATCAGCGGGCCGATCGCGGCGGTCACGTAGGGCAGCGCCGAGCCGTTGCGGTAGCGCGCCATCAGCTGGCCGAAGAGGCCGACCAGGCCGGCCGCCACGCCGGTCGCGGCGATCGGGTTGACGTGGGCGTTGTAGACCAGCGCGCCGTAGCTGGCCCAGCCGATGCCGCTGTTGAGGGTGACCAGCGCGAGGGTGCGGCGGTCGGTCTGCAGCAGGGTGGCGAAGGCCAGGGTGAGCACCATCGCGGCGATCATCTGCACCGGCGGGTAGCTGATGCCCACCAGGCTCTCGTCGGGTTTCAGCTTCGCCTCGAAGCCGACGCCGAGGTAGAGGATCATGATCACGCCGATCACGATGCCCGCGACCAGGTAGACCACTTCCAGCAGGCGTGCCGCGGCGGTGATGTAGAAGCCGGTCAGGCCGTCCTGGACGGCGGCCACCAGGGCGCGCCCGGGCAGCAGGGCGAACAGCCCACCGGTGATCACCACCGAGCCGCGCAGGCCCCAGTCGTTGAAGGACAGGATGATCCCGGAGGCGGCGGCCGGCATCGCGGCCGCCACGAACTGGTAGAACTCCGGCAGCCGGCGCTTGGCCAGCGCGGACGCCAGCCGGTCGCCGAGCACGGCCGCGACGAAGGCGCTGGCGAAGACCAGCCAGGCCTTGTCGTCGAACCGCCCGCCGACCAGGAAGGTCGCCGCGCCGGCCAGCAGGCCGGTGGTCAGGGCGAGGAACCAGGCCGGGTACGGGTGCCGGTTGCGGCGGATCAGGGCCAGTCGGCGGTAGGCGTCGTTGACCGTCACCTTCTCCGCGGTGATGTCCGCCACCAGCTGGTAGACCGCGTTCAGCCGGGTGTAGTCGGAGGTGCGGCGGCGCACCACCCGGTCGGCGGTGACCGGCGGCTCGACCAGCGAGGGCTGGTGCGAGATGCCGATCAGGGTGAAGGTCACCTGCGGCTCGCAGCGGTCCAGCCGGTAGGCGTGCGCGATGCCGAGCATCGCCGCCTCGACGTCCTCGGCGGCCTCACCGCTGGCCAGCAGCAGTTCGCCGATGCGCAGGGTCAGGTCGAGGATGCGCGGCACGTTGCGGGTGACGGCCGCCGAGGGGTGCATCTCGCGGGCGGTCCGCTCGAAGGCGGGGCGCTCGGACATCGGGGTGCGCAGCAGGGTGCGCATCCGGTCCGGCCAGGGCGCCTCGCCGGGGGCGCCGGCGGTCAGCTCGGGGATCGGGATGCCGGTGGGCGGGGTGTAGCCGGCGGCGCGCCACTCCTCGGGGGTGAGGGTGTCCTCGGCGACCGAGCGGCGCCGGGCCGGGCGCGGCTGCTCGGGCCGGGCGTCGCGGGGGCGTACGTCGACGGTCAGCTCGGGGTGCGGCTCCAGCGGCGGTCCGGACCGCCGTCCCGGCCCCGGCTCGGGCTGCGGGCGCGGTCCCTTTTCGGGGGACGGTTCGGGGGCCGGCGCGGGCGCCGGCGCGGGGGCCGGCGCCGGAGTCGGTTCGGGCTCGGGGGCCAGCAGGCCCTTGGTCTCCGGGACGGGCGGGACGAGCGGGACCACGGTGACCGGGTCGACGACCGGGGCCGGGTGGCCGAGCAGGCCCTCGGTGGGCGGCGCCTCGGCGGGGTGCACCGGCTTCGGCGGTGTCTGCCGCATCTGGCGAACCGCCCGGCCTCCCCTCGCCCGCTTGCCCGCACCCGGTCGGCCCCGCTTCGGCACTTCCGCTCCTTGCCGCCCCTGGTGGCCGCCGGCCACCGTTCGATCTCGGGTTACACCTTGCCTGATCGAACAGCCGGACGCACATGTACGAGACGTCAGGCGGTGCCGCCCCCGGGCGCCTACCCGGCGCGGTGGTCCGCGGTGGGGGCCGCTCCGGAACGGCGCGCCCGGAGCAGTTCGACCGCCACCGGGACCACCGAGACCAGCACGATGGCGACCAGGATGGCCTCGATGTTGTCCCGGACGAAGGGGATCTGCCCGAGGAAGTAGCCGAGCACGGTGACCCCGCCGCCCCACAGCACCCCGCCGACCACGTTGAAGATCACGAAGCTGCGGTAGTTCATCCTGCTCACCCCGGCGACGATCGGGGTGAAGGTGCGCACGATCGGCACGAAGCGGGCCAGCACGATCGCCTTGGGGCCGTGCCGGTCGAAGAATGCGGCGGCCTTCTCGACGTTCTCCTGCTTGAACACCTTGGAGTCGGGCCGGCGGAACAGGCTCGGTCCGACCTTCCGGCCGAACAGGTAGCCGACCTGGTCCCCGGCGATCGCGGCCAGCACGATCAGCGTGCAGACCAGCCAGAGCGGCTGGTGCAGGTAGGTGCCGCCGGCCACCAGCAGGCCGGTGGTGAACAGCAGCGAGTCGCCGGGGAGGAAGAAGCCGATCAGGAGGCCGGACTCGGCGAAGACGATCGCCAGGATGCCGATCAGGCCGAAGGTGGAGATCAGGGTGGTCGGATCGAGCCAGGACGGGCCGAGGGCGAGGCTGGTCACGGTGCGGGCGCTCCTGGAGGTCGAGTCTTGGCAATGCAAGGGTAAAGCAATGACAAAGACTCGTCGGGGAGCGGGATGGTTCCCCGACCGGCCGCCGGTACGGCCGGGGAACCACCGGGGTCACGCAGTGCGGCGGCCGAAGCGCGCGGCTCGGCGGCCGAAGCGTTCGGTGCGGCGGCCGAAGCGCGCAGCGCGGCGCCCGCGGCACTCGGCTCAGAGGCCGTAGCGCTCGACCACCTCCCGGTGCGGGGCGAGGTCCGCCTCCGCCGCCTCGGCCAGGTCGAGCCAGGCCAGCGGGTGCGCCCAGTCGGCGGTGAGCCGGTGCAGCAGGGCGTCGGCCGCCTGGGCCGAGGCGGTCGGCGGGACGCCGACGGCGGCGTAGATGCCGGGAAGGTCCCCGCCCTCCTCCGCAGGATCGGTGACCCGGTACTGCTCCCCGCTGTACGCCCAGACCGCGAAGCCGGCCTCGCGCAGCGCGTCCCGGAACCCGGCCCAGGTCTCGTCGCCGGGCCAGGCGCCGTCGACCCAGTAGCTGGTGTAGCCGGCCGGGTCGAGCAGGGTCAGCAGGGCGAAGACCGGGCGCCAGCCGGCCCGCTCCTCCTCGGGGGCGTCCTCGGCCGGCGGGCGCTCCAGCAGGGCCGGGGAGAAGACCACCACGTCACCGTGGTTGAGCGTGAGGTCCGCGCCGAGGACCGGCAGGATCCGGGCGGTGGCCGGGCCCGTCCGGACCGCGGGCAGGTCGGCCGTCGCACCGTTGGTACGGGTGGCGCGGACGGTGATCAGCTGCCACTCCTCGTCCACCGGGCCCTCGGGCTCGTCGAACTCGATGCCGATCCGGGCACCGGTGGAGCGGACCACGGCCCAGTCCCGGTTGGCGCTGGCGGCGGTGATCAGGTGCCAGAGGTCGGGCTCCTGGACCGTCAGGTGGAGCTGCTCCTCCCCCACCTCCTCGGCGGGCCGGGCGTGCGCCAGCAGCTCCTGGTAGAGGCGCTGCGCGGTGGCGTGGTCGCCCAGCTCGGTGGCGGCGGCCGCGGCCAGCCGGCGGGTGTTGATCCGGCTCGCCTCCAGCGCCAGGATCGCCCCGCACTGCTCCAGCACCTCGGCCCAGCGGCCCTCCGCCGCGGCCCAGCGGGCGCGTATCCAGTGCCCGTCGGCCGGGGCCGTCGCGGCCAGCCGGTCGGCGAGGCGGCGGACGCCCTCGGCGTCACCGGCCTCGATCAGGGCCTGGCCAAGGGTGCCGGTCAGTGTCTCGCTGCCCGGGTCGGCCTCCAGCCGCTGCCAGAGCAGGTCGGCGGCGGCCCGGGCGTGGCCGAGGCCGCCGAGCACGTTGGCCAGCAGCACGGCGAGTTCGGTGGCGCCGGCCTGCTCACCCCGGTACCGGTCCAGGGCGACGGAGAGCAGGTCGGCGCCGGTCTCGACGGGCACCTCGGCCTCGGCCAGGTACGCCGTCAGTTCGCCGGGCGGCACCGGCAGCTCGGGGACCGGCAGCGCTTCGGCGGCCGCGCGCAGGGCGGCGACCTGCTCGACCACGCCCTCGGTGCGGCGCAGCCGGCCGAGCTTGCGCTCCCCGGACGCGGCGAGCGTGAGCGCCACCGTACGGGCGCCGCGGGCGAGCGCCAGCCGGCCGGCCGCCAGCAGCAGGTCCACACAGGGGCGGTGCGAGCCGGTGCCGTCCAGGTACCCGACCCAGCGGGCCACCGCGGCGCCCAGCTCGGCGTCGTTCTCCCGGGCGCCGGCCGCGACCAGCAGCTCGACCGTACGCGTCCAGGCCTCGCGCAGGTCGGCGTGCCGCTCGGCCTCGGCCTGGGCGGGCAGCAGGGCGAGCGCCTCCGCCGTCCGGCCGAGCGAGGCGAGCGCGCGGGCCCGCAGCAGGGCGCCCCAGCGCCGGTCGCTCTCGTCGAGCTCCTCGTTCCGGGCCTTGGCCGTCCGCTCGGTGGTGTCCAGCAGGGCGAGCACCTCCTCGTGCCGGCCCAGCAGGTGCAGGGTGCCGGCCCGGGCGCGGTGGAAGCGGAGCGAGACCTGCTGGCCCGCGGCCTGCATCCGGGCGGCGGCGGTGTCCAGGTGGGCGAGCGCGTCGGCGGGCCGGTCGTCGTCCTCCAGGGCGTCGGAGTACTCGCGGGAGAGGCAGTCGAAGCAGGCGCGGCCGGGCTCGATCCGGTCCAGCGTCTCGCCGACCACCTCCAGGCGCTCCGGGACGTACCCCGGGCCGTCGACCCGGGCGTGGCAGATCGCGAAGTCCTGCACCACGCAGACGGACTGCGGGCAGCCGGCCGTCTCCTCGCGGTGCGCGAACTCCAGCAGGTCGACCACCTCGGGCATGACCGACTCGCCCTGCTGGCGCTTGTTCAGCAGGTTCTGCATCCGCCAGTGCCGCAGGTAGACCTCGACCCAGGGCAGACCGAGGGCGCGGGCGGAGGCGAGGGCCTCCGGGTAGGCGGCGTCGAGCTGCTCGTTGCGGCCCTCGGTGGCGTGTTCGGGCAGCTCGTAGATGGCGTCGGCCAGTCGGGCGTGGCCGGCCGTGTGGAGCTGCTGGTGGGTGTCGCGCACCCAGGCCCAGATGTCGGTGGTCATGGTCGTTTCCCCTGCGTCGTGCTGATGAGTTGTCTATCGCGAACCACTGACAGTCCGTCCGTCACGCTTCCCCGGGGCCACTGGAGGAGTCACCGGAGGGGTCGCCGGGGAGGGCGCCGGGGAGGGCGCCGGGGCTGTCCGGGACGTCCGGCAGGCCGACCGGGACGGCGGCCGTGAGGGCGGAGACGGCGGTGCCGATGCCGGCCAGCGCGGCGCCGAGGTCGCCCTCGGCGGGGCCGGTGGCGGCCGCCGCCATGATCACCTTGAGCGAGCGGAGCAGCCCGGCCGCGGTGGCGCTGCCGGTGTGCCCGGTGCGGTAGGCGGCCAGCAGGTCCCGTACCGCCGGGCAGTCCAGGTTGAGGTAGAGCCGGGCCTTGACCCGGCCGTCGGTGCGGGCGGTGAAGGCCCGGGCGAGCCGCAGCGCGGCGGACGGGATCCGGGCGTCGGCCTGGTCGTCCTCGATCCGGGCCTTCAGCTCGGCCTCGCGGTCGGGCACCAGGACGAGCGGCAGGCCGGGCGGGTCGAAGCGGGCCGGGACGAGCTGCTCGCCCTCGTCCGCGAGGGCGCCGGACAGCCAGGCCGACTCCTCGGCGGGCAGCGGGCGCTCCGGGTCGCGGAACAGTTCGCGGTTGCCCTGCTCGCTGCCGAGCTCGACCAGTCGGCAGCCGCGCAACTGGGCGTAGCGGCGCAGGAACGGCAGGACGGCGTAGCGGTCGCCGCGGGCGATCGGCACCCGCATCACCCGGTAGAGCATCTCCTCGAAGCCGCCGCCGCTGCCGAGCGCGACGTGCACCGCCCCGCCGCCGGCCGCCCGCAGGCCGCCGGCCGTCAGGTCGCCCTGCGAGGTGGGCACCGGGACGTCGTCGGCGAGCAGGGTGAACAGCCGCTCGTCGCAGAGCGCCGCGCCGAGCAGGTCCTGGCCGTGCCGGGTGAGGATGCGGCGCCAGACGGCGGGGCGCAGCCGGGCCGTCTCGTAGAGGCCGTCCACGATGGCGTCGCCGAGCGCCCGTTGGAGCGCGCGGTAGTGCTCGTCGCGCTGGAGGTCCTCGCGGCTGGCGGTGGGGGTGAGCCGGTTGGACTCGATCACGCCGCCGATGAATCCGGCCCAGCTGGGCAGCAGGTCGCGGGCGTCCTCGGCGAGCAGCATGCCGCGCAGGTAGACGGCGAGGTCGCGGTTGTCGCTGCTGCCGTAGGTGCCGCCGTCCTGGACCCAGAGCAGGCCGATCGCGTCGGTTCCGGCGGTGTTGTCGTCGCCGCCGGGCCCGTCGCTCCCGTCGTCGACCGGTTGGGTCCGGGCCGGCTGGGTCGGCTGGACCGGGAAGGCGGTGAGCGGCTCGAAGCGGCGGCCGAAGGCGGTGGCGAAGGCCATCCGGGCGGCGTGCTGGTCGCCCGGCACCTGCTGGCGCCAGGGCACCCGGACGGCGTTGACGGGCTCGGTGTCCTCGCCGACGAAGACCGGGATCGGCAGCAGCACGCAGTAGCGGCCGAGGACTTCGCGCAGCGCCTGCTCGTCGGCGAGGTGGGCGTGCTCGGCCTTGAGGGCCAGTTCGACGACCGTGCCGGGCTCCGGCCGGGCGGGCACCGGCTCGACCTGGTACTGCTCGCCGCCGCGGCTGCGGTAGCGGTGGCCGTGCTGCGGTTCGCGGTGCGAGGTGGTGGTGACGGTCACCTCGTCGGCGACCGAGAAGGCGGACAGGAAGCCCAGGCCGAAGGCGCCGATCAGCTCCTGGTTGCCGGTCAGTTCGCGCAGCATCCGGGTGTAGCCGGTGCCGACGGTGGCGAGGTAGGCGTGGATCTCGGGCTCGGTGAGGCCGGCCCCGGTGTCCTCGATGGCGACGGTCCGCCGGACCGCGTCGGCGCGCACCCGGATCCGCGGGCGGTGGTCGCCGTCCGGGTCCTCCAGGAGCCGCCGGGTGTGCGAGTCGTGGGCGTTCTGGACGAGTTCGCGCAACGCGACCAGCGGGGTGGAGTAGAGATGGGTGGCGAGGACGTTCACCAGGCCGCCGAGATCGACCTCGGTGGTGCGCAGGTCCTCGGTCGGGGCGGGCTCGGCGGGGGTGGGTTCGGTCGGGACACCTTCAGACATGGGTCCTCAGTGTGCCAGTGCGACAATCTGTCGACCATTTCTTTCTATACATCAGTCTTCCGAGCTGCCGGGCCGACTGCGGCGAGCGATCCGACCTGACGGAATGACGGATTCTCGTCAATCTGGTCAACCGGAATTGACCGGTCCCCCACCATCGAGGGAAATGCCACCCGTTTGGTGGAGTTCGTCCACGTCGCTGGTGAATGCTGAGTGTGCGACGTCAGGCAACGGCGCGACGGAGCGGCCACTCCGGATCGCGCCACATTCGCACTTCCAGTTCAGGGAGACCACCGTGTCCCGTTTCCGCGCAGCCGCCGCCGTCACCGCCCTCGGGGCCTTCCTCCTCGTCGGCGTCGGTGCCGCCACCGCGCACGCCGACAACGACGCCGGCTCGATCGACCACTCCAACAGCAGCGTGGTGAGCAACGTCGGTTCCGGCAACGTCATCGGCACCGTCCACGGCAACGTGGTCAACACCCAGCAGACCGCGACCGGTTCGGGGGCGAGCAACCAGAACAACGGCCTGGCCTCGGCCGGCAACGGGGGCAGCATCGGCGCCGTGCAGGGCAACGGCAACTTCGACGCCCGGGTCTACTACCCGCACGTCCTCTACTAGCTGCACCGGGCTGCCGCCGGGCCTCCGGTCCGGCGGCAGTCACCCCGCGGGCCGGGTGCCCGCCCCCTGTCGACCCGGGGGCGGGTGCCCGGCCCGCTGCGCTGCTCCGGTGGTTTCGGCGATTACGGCAGCTCCGGCGATTACGGCAGCTCCGGTGGTTACGGCAGCTCCGGCGGTTCCCGTGGCTCCGGTGGTTCGGGCAGTTCCGCAACTCCCAGTGCCGCCCGGCCGATCCGCCGCAGGCAGTCGCCGAGGTCGGGCCGGGCGCTGTGCGGGGCGTTCCGCACCCCGTCATTGACCAGTGAGAAGAGTGCGTGCACCCGGATCCGGGCGGCCACCGCGTCGTCCTCCGGGCGCACCTGTCGCAGCAGTCCGACCCAGGTGCGCAGGAAGTCACGCCGGAAGTCCACCGCGACGCGGCGGTCCGGCGGGGCCAGCCGATCCGTCTCGCTGAGCATCGCGCCCAGGTAGTCGCCGTTGCGCAGCGCGAAGTCGACGTACGCGCGGAGCCCGGCCGCCAGCGCGGCCGCCTCGCCGGCGGGGGCCGATCCGGCGGCGGCCGCGATCGCGCCGTCCACCTCGTGCCAGAGCCGCTCCCGGCTGCGCACCAGGGAGGCGGCGAGCAGGTGCGCCTTGCTGTCGAAGTGCCGGTACACGCTGGGCCCGGAGATGCCGACGGCGGCGCCGAGTTGGTCGGTGCTGACGTTGTCGAAACCGCGCCGGTGGAACAGCCGGACGGCCGCCGCGAGCAGTTCCTCCCGGCGCGCCTGGGGCCTGGGCCGCGGTGCCGGTGCGGCCGTCGGCGTCGGGCCGGCGGTGGTGCCGTCCAGGGACACCGCGAGGACGGCCGCGACCAGTTCGCGCAGCAGCGGCTCGGCCCGCCGGGGCTGCGGCGCGGCCGACTGGTAGGACAGCCCGGCGCAGCCGGAGAGCGCCGACCAGCAGAGCAGTTCGGCGTCCGGGACGGTGAGTTCGGGCCGTTCGGCGCGCAGTACGGTGACCATCAGGGCGACGTCCGCCCGGAGTTCGCGGCGCAGCGCGGCCCGGCGGTCCGGCGGCAGCAGCCGGGCGTCGCGCTGCACCAGGGTGCCGAGCGGGCGGTGGGCGACCGCCACCGCAGCCAGGGCGGAGCCGAGTTCGGCGGTGTCGGCGGCCGAGCGCAGGGCGTCGGAGAGCGCCTCCAGGCCGGAGCGGACGGCGCGGTCGAGCAGTTCGGGCTTGCCGCGGAAGTGCCGGTAGAGGGCGGGTGCGGTGATGCCGACCCCGGCGGCGACCTCGGTCATCGAGACCTGGTGGTAGCCGCTGCGGTGGAAGCGGTCGGCGGCCACGGCGAGGATCTGGGCGCGCCGGCCGGGCGGCCTTCGGACCACCATCTGCTCCCCTCCCGTTCTGTCCCCGGGCTCCTGGCGGGCCCGTCCGCAGGCTAGCAAGAATTCACTTGGTCGCCGTGCGGAGCAGGCCCTCGGGGCCGTTCCCCCGGTTGTTCCCTCAGCTGTTCCCCGGGTCGTCCTGAGGTCCTCCCCGGGTCGTTCCCCGGCTCCGGAACGCTGGACAGCCGAAGCTACCCGGGATTAACTTGTCGGGCCACCACCTGGTACGTTCCGCCTCCGTCGGCCCGCCGGCCGGCACCGTCGAAGGGAGCGCCGCCGTGCGCCGCACCGTGTTCAACGAGGACCACGAGGCCTTCCGGGAGACCATCCGGGACTTCATCGCCAACGAGGTCGTCCCGGTCTACGAGAGCTGGGAGGCCGACGGCCACCCGCCCCGCGACTTCTACCGCCAGCTCGGCGAACTCGGCGTCTACGGCATCGAGGTGCCGGAGGAGTACGGCGGCGCCGGCGAGAGCGGGTTCAAGTACCAGGCGGTGATCGCCGAGGAGGCCGCCCGGGCGGGTGTGAGCTTCGGCTCCTCCGGCGTGCACACCGGGCTGGTGCTGCCGTACCTGCTGGAGTACGCGAACGAGGAGCAGAAGCGGCGCTGGCTGCCCGGCTTCGTCTCCGGCGACATCATGACCGCGATCGCGATGACCGAGCCGGGCGCCGGCTCCGACCTCGCGGGCATCACCACCACCGCCCGGCTCTCCGAGGACGGCACCCACTACGTCCTCAACGGCGCCAAGACCTTCATCACCGGCGGGGTGCTGGCCGACCTGGTCCTGGTGGTCTGCCGCACCGCGCCGTACGACCCGGAGAACCGCCGGACCGGACTGTCCATCCTGTGCGTCGACACCACCTCGCCGGGCTACTCGGTCGGCCGCAAGCTGCAGAAGATCGGCCTGCGGACGTCCGACACCGCCGAGTTGGCGTTCGTCGACGTCAAGGTGCCGGTGGCAGACCTGCTCGGCGAGGAGGGCCGGGCCTTCTCCTACCTGACCCACAACCTGGTGCAGGAGCGGCTGGCGATCGCCGTCGGCGCGTACGCGGCGGCCGCGGCGGCGGTGCGGTTCGCGGTGCAGTACGTCAAGGACCGCAAGGTGTTCGGCAAGGCGGTGGCCGAGTTCCAGAACACCAAGTTCACCCTGGCCGACTGCCAGGCCCAGGTGCTGGCGCAGCAGTCGATGGTGGACCGGGCCCTGGAGCTGTACCAGGACGGCGAGTTGAGCGTCGCGGACGCGGCCGCCGCGAAGCTGTTCTGCACCGAGTCGGCCTCCACCGTGATCGACAAGTGCCTGCAGCTGCACGGTGGTTACGGCTACATCCTGGAGTACCCGATCGCCCGGCTCTACACCGACAACCGGGTGTTCCGGATCTACGGGGGCACCAGCGAGGTCATGCGCAGCATCATCGCCAAGTCGCTGGGCCTGTAGGGCCGCAGGCGCGCGAAGCTGCGGCGGGCCGCACCCCCATGGCGGCCCGCCGCGTCCGTTCGGCCCGGCGGCTGCGGCCGGGTCCGGCGGCTGCGGCTGCGGCTGGCTGCGGACGGCTGCTGCCGGCTCCGGCGGTGCCGGTTCGCTCAGTTGGGTGAGCCGTGCTCCGCGCGCCAGGCCTCCCAGCCGGCCGAGGAGGCCACCTTCGCCTCGTGCAGGGCCCGTTGGGCGAGCGTGGTCGGCGGGGTCTCCATGCTGCGCACCCAGTCGCGGCCCGCGGTGAACAGCGCCGCGCAGACCAGCGCCGCCCCGGCCGCGCCGAGCACCGAGCCGATGCCGGTCAGTACCACGCCGCCGGCCAGCAGCGAGCGGTTGACCTGGATACCGCCGAAGATCCTCTGGTTGGTCGCCATGCCTCCACGATGCGGGCAGTCGGTGGGGGCTGCACCTCGGGCGGCCCGGACCGGGGCCCTTCGGAGTGCGTTCGGAGTGCGTTCGGAGTGCGTGAGCCCGCCTTCGGCGGCTCTCGGGGTGCGCGCGGCCGGTGCGTCCGCGAACCTGGGCACACGGCTTGAGGAGGAGGCGGCGCGATGCCCGATCTCGAACGGCTCGCCGTGGAGCACGCCGCGCTGGCGGCCGAGAGCCCGCACGGGCGCAGTGCCCACCTGGTGCTGCACGACGGGGTGCTGCGGCAGACCGTGATCGCGCTGACCGCCGGCACCGCGCTGGACGAGCACGCGCCGCCCAGCGCCGGGAGCGTCCAGGTGCTGCGCGGGCGGGTCTCGTTGACCATCGCCGGGCGCCGGCTGGAGCTGTCCGTCGGCACGCTGGAGCCCGTACCGCAGGAGCGGCACGGGCTGCTGGCGCACGTCGACTCGGTGGTGCTGCTGACGGCCGTCACGGCGTGACCGGCGCGGTGCCCCGTCGTTACGGCACCTCGGTCCCCAGCACGCTGCCGCTGACCAGCCGGAGCCCGCGGAGGAACTCGAAGCCGTTCGGCGCCAGTTCGGGCGCGGCCAGCCACTGGGCGACGTAACCGGCCAGCAGGATCTGGTAGAAGGTGCCGCGGGCGAGTTCCTCCTCGGTGTCCGGCACCTCGGTCACCCCCTGGAACACCGCGGCGAGGCCGAGCCGGCCCTCCTTCTGCGCCTCCTCGAAGGCCCGCGCCAGTTCGGGGTTGTGCCCGGCCTGGGCGAGTGCCTCGAACTGGGCCGCCCAGAGGCCGCGGTGCTCGACGAACACGTCCCGGAGGCCGTTCCAGACGGCCGCGAAGCGCACCTCCGGATCCTCCGAAACCTGGTTGGCGCCGTACACGACGGCCCCCAGGGCCTCGCCCATCTCGCCGATCGCCTCGATCATCGCGGCGTTGAGCAGCGAGTCCTTCGAGCCGAAGTGGTAGCCGATCGCGGCCAGGCTGACGCCGGAGGCCGTCGCGATGTCGCGGGCCGTGGTGCGTCCGTAGCCCTTCTCGTACAGGCAGCGCTTGGCGCCGGCCATCAGGTCTTCGCGGTTTCCCATGCTCCCGATCCTACGGAAGGTCTGGACGGATGTCTTGCACATGCGTCTTGGACTTTTGTTTTGGACGAACGTGTTGGACATTCGTGTTGGACGCTCGTACTAGACAAGCGTCTGACACGCCCGTACTGTCTTCCCCATGACCGCAACCACCGGCCGCGCAGGCCGTCGCGAATGGATCGGCCTGGCCGTCCTCCTGCTCCCGACGCTCGTCCTGTCCATGGACATGGGCGTGCTGTTCTTCGCCGTCCCGTACATCTCCACCGAGCTGGCGCCCAGCGGCACCCAGCAGCTGTGGATCATGGACATGTACTCGTTCCTGCTCGCCGGGCTGCTCATCACCATGGGCGCGCTGGGCGACCGGATCGGCCGCCGCCGGCTGCTGATGGTCGGCGCCGCGGGCTTCACCGGCGCCTCGCTGCTGGCCGCCTGGTCCGGCAGCGCCGAACAGCTGATCGCCGCCCGCGCCCTGCTCGGCATCGCCGGGGCCACCGTGATGCCCTCGACCCTCGCGCTGATCCGCAACATGTTCCACGACGCCAAGCAGCGGCAAGTCGCCCTCGGCGCCTGGGGCGGCGTCCTCACCGCCGGGGCCACCCTCGGCCCGGTCGCGGGCGGACTGCTGCTCGACCACTACTGGTGGGGCTCGGCCTTCCTCGTCGCCGTCCCGGTGATGGTCCTGGTGCTGCTCACCGCCCCCGTCCTGCTGCCCGAGTACCGCGCCGGCGCGGACACCGGCACCGCCCCCGGCCGCTTCGACCTGCTCGGCGCCGTGCTCTCGCTCGCCGCGATCCTGCCGCTGGTCTACGGCGTCAAGACCCTCGCCGTCGACGGCTGGAGCACGCTGCCCGCCCTCGCCACGGCGGCCGGACTGCTGCTCGCCCTCGCCTTCGTGTGGCGCCAGCGCACCGCCGCCAACCCCCTGCTCGACCTCAGCCTGTTCCGGATCCGCACCTTCAGCGGAGCGATCAGCGTCAACACCCTCGCGATGTTCGCCATGATGGGCTTCTCCCTCTTCACCTCCCAGTACCTCCAGCTGGTCAAGGGCATGAGCCCGTTCACCGCCTCGCTCTGGTCGCTGGTGCCCAGCCTCGGCGTCGGCGCGGCCGTCGGCATCAGCTCGGCCCTGGCCGGCAAGGTCCGCCCGGCAGCCCTGATGGGCGGCGGCTTCCTGATCGGCGCGACGGGCTTCGCGATGATGACCCAGGTCGGCCCGCACTCGCCGCTGGCGCTCATCCTCACCGCGGCGGGCGTGCTGGCCGCCGGCACCGTCGGCACCATGACCATGACCGCCGAGATGGTCGTCTCCGCCGCCCCGGCCGAGCAGGCCGGCGCCGCCTCCGCCACCTCCGAGACCGCCGTCGAACTCGGCAGCTCGCTCGGCATCGCCCTGCTCGGAGCGGCCGGCGCCGCCGTCTACCACCACCGGCTGGACGGCGCCCTCCCGGCGGGCGTCGACGGCACCGCGGCCCACACCGCGCAGGACACCCTCGGCGGCGCGGTCTCCGTCGCGGCCCACCTACCGGGGCAGCTCGGCCCGGACCTGCTGGAGGCCGCCCGCAGCGCCTTCACGGACGGCCTGCACGTCGCCGCCGCCGTCGGCCTGCTCTTCGCCCTCGGTGCCGCCCTGCTCGCCCACCGCCTCCTGCGCCACCTCCCGGTCGCCACCGCGGCCGCCCCGGAGCCCGTCACCGCCTGACCGGCCCGGCCCACGGCGGCCGACGCCCCGATCCACGCGAGTCATCGAGAGCCCCCGCCCACATCATCGGGCGGGGGCTCTCCGCCGTCCGGGAGCAGCGCTGGCGTCGCGGTTCCGGGCACCCGGGCGACCGACCGACCGGGCGAAGGGTCGCGGTCGAGCCCGGCCAAGGCCCGCGCCGTTTCACGGATCGATCACCGGTCCACCGATGCCCAGCATGGCCGCCATCTCGTCCAGGCCGACGGCTCCGTCGAGGCCCTCGGCCTCCGCCTCGTCCGCGAGGCCGTTGAGCCACTCGTCCTCGGCCTCAGCGGAATCCCCTTCGGCGGCCCACGCCCCCGTCGATGCGCTCATCCGGCGACGGTACCGCCGGGTTCGCCCCTCGCCCGGCCACAGGGGGCGCGGGCAGGCGAACGGGGGCGTGCACGAGCGGGTGTGCACGCCCGGCGGTCACGACTGTCACGTCCCGAACCGGCGCACACACTGCGGCCCCGGGCCCGCCCGGCTGCCGGTCGGGCGGGCGGGGTCGGCGGCGTGCCAGGGTGGGGGGATGGGGACTGATCACGGGCGGGTGCGCGGGAGTTATGACGCGGTGGCGGAGGAGTACCTGGGGCGGATCGGGGGTGAGTTGACGCACAAGGTGGTGGACCGGGCACTCTTGGCAGCCGTGCTGGAGGAGGCCGCGGGCGGGGTGGTGGCGGATCTGGGCTGCGGGCCGGGGCACGTGGCGGGGTGGCTGGCCGAGCGCGGTGCGCGGGTGGTCGGGATCGACCTCTCGCCGCGGATGGTGGAGCTGGCCACCCGTGAACAGCTTCTGGTCGAGTTCCGTACCGGTGACCTGCTGGCGCTGCCCGCCGCCGACGGGGAGTTCTCGGCCGCCGTGGCCCTGTACTCGGTGATCCACCTGGAGCCGGCGGAGCTGCTGCCCGCCTTCGTGGAGATGCGGCGGGTGCTGCGGCCGGGTGGGGTGCTGCTGGTCTCCTTCCACCTGGGCGAGGAGGTGCGGCGGCTGGAGGAGTGGTGGGGCCACCGGGTCGACGTGGACTTCCACTTCCTGGAGACCGGCGCCGTCGCCGCGCGACTCGCCGAGGCCGGGTTCGCCGTCGAGGCGCGGCTGGAGCGGGAGGGCCTGCCGGAGGAGGCCGACACCCGGCGCGGCTACCTGCTGGCGCGGCGGCCCCGGTAACCGTCGGGGGCGGTGCCCCGGTGACGATCGGGGGCGGCGCTCCCGGGAGCCGTCCACCCGGGGGTGGACGGCGGTGCGTCCACCTCGGGGTGCGTGTCGCCGCGCCCGGAGGGGAGGACCGTGGAGGGGTACCCACGACCGTCAGGAGCCGCCGTATGTCCGTGCCCGCCCTCCTCTCCCTGCTCGGCCTGGCCTGCTGGATCGGCTACGAGCTGCTGCTGCGCCGCCGCCAGGACGCCGCGGCCGGCACCTGGCGCGCGGACGACCGCGACCGCGGCTCGACCAGGCTGCTGCTCTCCTGCTACGTGGCATCGGCACTGGTCGTGGTGCTGCTCGCCCGCGCCTCGGTCGGCGAACTGCCCGTCTGGGCCCGCTGGTTCGGGGTCGCGGCGGTGGCCGCCGGGCTGGCCCTGCGGGCCTGGGGCATGCAGACCCTGGGCCGCTTCTACACCCGCACCCTGCGCACCGTGGACACCCAGGAGGTGGTCCGCAACGGCCCGTACCGGCTGATCCGCCACCCCGGGTACGCCGGCAGCCTGCTGGTCTGGATCGGGTACGCGCTCGGCACGGCCGGGTGGGTGGCGGCCCTGGTGGTCGCCGCGCTGCTGCTCGGCGCGTACGGCTGGCGGATCGCCGCCGAGGAGCGGCTGCTGCTGTCCGCCTTCGGCCCGGCGTACGCCCGGTACCAGCGGGAATCCAAGCGTCTGGTGCCGTTCGTCTACTGAGCGCACCGGCGTCGTCGGGAGCCGTGTTGCGGGCCGTCGGCCGACCCGGAACACTCGCGGTCCGCTCGAACAGCACCTGGTTTTCGGCCAGCGTTTCCCGGCCGGTGTATCCGTTCGGCGTGAGGGCCAGGCATACTGGCGAGCATGGGCGCTCGCGCCCCCCGTGACTCTAGACAAGAAGGGACCGGTGGCCAGGGATGCTGCGGAACGGTCTTGAGCCCTGGCACATCTTGGTGGTGCTGGCGGTCGTAGTCCTGCTGTTCGGATCGAAGAAGCTGCCGGAGATGGCGCGCGGCCTCGGCAAGTCGATGCGCATCCTGAAGGCGGAGACCAAGGCGATGCGCGAGGACGACCCCTCGACCGACGCCGGCACCGCCCAGAGCACGGCCGCGCCGCAGCAGCCGGCCGACCGTCCGGCCGTCACGCCGACCAACGTGACCAAGGCCACCGAGACGAAGCACACCGAGACGACCGCCTGAGTCGGTCGTCCGAGCTGAGGCTCGCGAGTTTCCTGTTGAGCCCCCGGTGGATTCCACCGGGGGCTCAACTGTGTTCCGGGGCAGGTGCGGCCGCCGGTGCCCGGATGGGCGAGCGCGCGGCGGGCACCCGCGAGCTGTACGACGTGGTCATGCGCCCACCTGGGACTCGGTGGTCCGGCGTGACACGGACGGTCGTCATCGGCGGGCGGTTCGATGTGGGGCGGGGCAGGCTGGGCGGGATGTCCGAGGACCCGCTGACCGTGGATGTGCGCGCCTGGCTGTGGCTGCTGGGCGCGTTCGCGCTGCTCATGACCGGGTACTTCACGCTGCCGCTGCAGTGGCTGGGCGACCGGCGGCCGGTGCTGAGCTGGTCGCTGTTCGCGGGGGCGCTGACCGGGCTGAGCGCACTGCTGCTGGGCAAGATCGCGGGGGTGATCCGGGGGACGGCGAAACGGCCGGTGTACTGGCTGGCGTTCCTGATCTGCCTCGCGGTGACGATCTTCTCGGCGACGTACTACGTGCTGGGCGCCCACAAGGCGGAGTTCGCCGGGCTGGAGACCAGGCTCGACGCGCTCTACTTCACCGTGGTGACGCTGGCGACCGTCGGGTACGGGGACATCACGCCCGCGGGGCAGGCGGCACGACTCGTGGTGGTGCTGCAGATCGGGTACAACTTCGTGTTCATCGCGGCGGCGGCCGGGACGGCGTCCCGGGCGATCCGGGGGAACGTGGAGAAGCGGATCCATCGGCAGGGGTGAGTCCGACTCCGGTTTCCGGCACGGCGGGTCTGTGCACGCGACCCGCCGCACGTCCGGGGTTCGTTCAGTCGTCCTCGTCGGGCGGGGTCGCGCGGAGGGCGGTGACGATGCCCAGGGCGACGGTCGCGATCGCGAGAGCGAGGAGCGTCGCGAAGGCGACGGCGATCAGGAATCGCACGGGCGCTCGCGGTCTCGGTCGGCGTCGAGGAGGAGCGTGAGGAGGTTGAGGAGGGTCGAGGCCGGCGCCGTGTTGAAGCGGACCAGGACGCGGCCGTCGAGGGTCTTGTCGGTGGTCGCGGAGGGGAAGATGAGGCCGAACCTGCGGCCGCGCTCGTGGAGTTCGGCGAGCAGGGTACGGATGTGATCGTCGGTGTAGGCCCGGATCCGGGGATCGGTGGGCTTCATGGGGTGGCGGGTCACTGGCCACCGCCCAGCTCGCACTCGAACCAGATGGTCTTGCCGCGCTCCTGGCGGTCGACGCCCCAACGGGCGGTGAGGGCCGCGACCAGGTGGAGGCCCCGGCCGGACTCGGCGAGGAGGTCCAGGGGTTGGAGGGAGGGGAGGACCGGGCTCTCGTCGGAGACCCCGACCCGGAGGGTGCGGGTGGTGACGGAGAGGATCTGGACCACGGGGGCGGGGGTGTTCGCGTGGTTCCACGCGTTCGAGATCAGCTCGCCGAGGGCGAGTTGGGCGTCGAACGTGTCGGCGGGCGGCCAGCCGAGGCGGATCATGGCGCCCGCGAGGGACTGGCGGGCGAGGGCAAGGGTGGGCGTGTTGCACTGACGCATGGGAGATCTCCCGGCGTGAGGTGGGGTGGAGAACCGGCGGAAACGTCGCCGTGAGCCAGGCCATGGAGAGAAGGACATGGCTGCTCTGCGGTGCGGACAGCGCGCATTACTGACGATCCGTCGGATCGCTGTGAGATCGACCATAGCGCAGGCCGTCTGAATTTTGAGGTCTTCGCCTCAAAATTAGCTCTATCGTGGCAGCCAGCCCAGATGGACCTGCATGCTGGCAGAGCGGCACACTGGCCCCAGTACCGGTAGAGAGGACACCATGCCCCTTCGCTCGAATCCGACTCTCCGCCAACGCCGAATCGGCACTGAGCTGCGGAGAATGCGGGAGCAGGCCGGTCTCGGCAGTAGCCAACTCGCCCGCACGCTCGGCATCAGCCCCGGGCAGATGACCCAGATGGAGAAGGCGAAGATCGGAGTCAGCCCCGAGCGTCTGCGGACTGTCGCCTCGGCCTGCAACTGTGTCAACCAACCGCTGGTCAACGCACTTGTCGACATGGCTTCGGAGCGAGAGAAGGGCTGGTGGGAGAAGTACCGCGGCACTCTTACGATCGACTTCCTTGAGGTGGCAGAGCTCGAAAGCCGATCCACCCGATTGACCATCTGCACGACAACCTTCGTGCCGGGCCTCCTGCAGACCAACGACTACGCGTCGGCCGTGTTCGCTCGGATCTTCCCTCCGCTGCCGCCACAAGAGATCGAGACCAGGACCGCCTTTCGACTCAAGCGACAGGAAGTCGTCAGCTCCAGTGCGATTCCTGTCCAGGTCTTCGTCCACGAGGCAGCCTTGAGGATGCAGTTCGGCGGCCCCAGCGTCCTCGCGAGCCAGCTCGAATCGCTTCTCAACGACTCGGAACAGCCCGGCATCTCAGTCCGCGTCGTGCCCTTCGCCGTCGACACCTTTCCAGGCTTCGGCGAGAACCTCACCTTCGCCGAGGGGCCCGTACCTGAACTGGACACCATCCAGATGGACGTGGCCCAAGGTGCACTCTTCTTCGACTCTCCAGCCGACCTGGCCAAGCATCGGGCGATCTTCTCCGCCCTGGACTCCACGGCACTCTCCGAAGAAGGATCACGTGATTTCGTTCGATCCGTCATGAAGGATGTGAAGCCGTATGCATAGGTCAGAGTGGCAGAAGTCCAGCTACAGCGCTGCGAACAACGAGTGCGTGGAGCTCCGTAGGGCCGACACCTCGATCGAACTCCGCGAGTCCGACGAAGGCGACATCATCCTCCGCACCACCCCGGCCGCCCTCGCCACCCTCCTTCACGGGCTCAAGGCCGGCGAGTTCGACCACCACGCCTGACGCCCCTCCCCCGCGTAGGAAGTCGGCCCGTCCGACTTCCTACGCGAGCACCACTTCGCCGCAGCCCCACCGGCCAGGCCGGGCATCCCGGAGGACTGAACCCCCGGACGGCCAGACTCGCCAGCTCGCCTCCAGGGAGAGGGCCGGCCCGCGTTCCGTGACGACGGGCGGCCGGTCGGAGTCCGAGCCCGCTTCCGCTCCGCCCGCGCGGGACGCCGGGCCCCGCCCCCACCCCGGGCGGCAGCGGCGCGAGGTCCTGCGACACCCTTCCGCCCCAGCTGTGATTCACGTCACTGCCGACGCCTCGGTGCAGCACTCGGCCCCGTTCCGCCGTCATAGGGGCAGTGATCGGGACGGGACGAGGAGAGGAGGTCGGCGGGTGAGGTTTCGCAGGAGCGGTCCGGGCATCGGATTCACGGAGTTCGTCGCACAGCGGTCGGGAGCGTTGTTCCGCACCGCGTATGCGCTGACCGGTGACGTGCACGTGGCCGAGGATCTGGTGCAGGAGGCGCTGGAGCGGGCGTGCCGACAGTGGCGGAAGGCCGCGGTGGCGGACTCGCCGGAGGCGTACGTGCGCAAAGTGCTGGTCAACCTGGCCAACGACCGCTGGCGGCGGCTGTCGCGCCTGGGCGAGCGCCCCGGGCTGTCGGGGGTGCCCGAGACGGCCGACCCCCGGGACCGGTTCGGGCAGGTGGATCTGCGCACGGAACTGATCGAGGCACTGCTCGGGCTGCCGATGGGCATGCGCAGCGTGGTGGTCCTGTACTACCTGCACGATCTGGACGCCCGGCAGGTCGCCGACGTCCTGGACATCTCTTCGAGTGCGGTGAGGTCCCAGCTCGCCCGCGGCCTGGCCAAACTGCGCGATTCCGTATCGGGCGCCCAGGCGCCGCACACCCCGTCGGCCGCTTTCGGAGGTACGAAGTGAGGAACACGTCGTCCGGACCCGCCCCGTTCGAGCCGGGCCTCGAAGCCGAGCTGCGTGCCGCGGTGGCCTCCTTCGCCGACGGGCCGACGGCGCCGGTCGTCGACGCGGCCGCGATCGAGCGAGTCGTCAGCCGCAGCCGCACCCGCCGGGCGCTCCTCGGCACCGCTGCGGCGTGCTGCGTGCTGGCGTGCGCCACGGTGGGGTTCTTCGCGCTGAAGCCCGTGCCGCCCGCGCCCGGCGCCTCCCCGTCCCTGTCCCCACCGGCGAACGCGGCGTGCACCCCGCTCGCCACCGGCACCCCCAAGAGCGGAAGCGCCGATGCGACTCCGCCACAGGGGCAGGCGCGGACCGCGGGAGCGGGCATCGCGCTGCCGGACCTGGCCGGCATGCCGGTCGAACAGGCCGGAAGCCTGCTGCGCGGACTCGGACTGAGCTGCACGATCATGCGGCACACGGACTGGAACGCTCCCGCCGGGCAGGTGATCAGCAGTGCCCCCCGGGGCGGCGCAGAACCGGTGGCACCGGGCTCGTCCGTCCTCCTGCTGGTCTCGACGGGCAAACCCGGCAAAACCTGAGCGACCGGGCCCTTCGGCCCGCGCACCGGCTCAACGACGCGCCCCAGCCCGCCCGTTCCTCGCGGTTGGGCCGCCGGAGCTACTCGTCGTCCTGGTCGTCGTCGTCCACCGCGTCCGGGTCGCGCAGCGGACGCAGAGCGCCTTCGGGCTGGGAGGGGGTGAAGGCGTACCGGCCCAGGACGTTCAGGTGGCCGGCCTTGAGCGGGGACAGGCGGGCGCCGTCCTCGTCCAGGACGTCGTGCTCGCGCTGGTCGGCGGGCAGCGCCCGCAGCTGCTCGACGGCGGCGTCGAGGTAGCGGGTGTTCCACAGCACCACGGCATTGAGGACCAGTCCGAGGCTGGCCAACTGGTCCTCCTGGCCGTCCTTGTAGGCCTGCGGGATGTGGCCGCGCTTGCCGTGGCAGATCGCGCGGGCCAGGGTGTGGCGGGACTCCTGCACGGTGAGCTGGCGGTTCATCCGGCGCCGGTAGGTGTCGTCCACCGGGCCGACCAGGTCGAAGAGGTGGGAGGTCTTCTCGATCCGGCCGTACTCGGCGAACGCCTGCCCCAGCGGGGTGGGGTGGCCTTCGCGGCCGAACATCCGCAGCAGGTCGTAGGCGCGGACCTGGTTGGTGATCAGCGACCCGGCCACCCGCAGCATGTCGGGCCACTGCTCGCGGATCTTCTTGAGGTTCACCTTGTTGCGGGCGATGGCCTCCAGCGGCCCGTAGCCGCTGGCCGGTTGCTCGCCGGGGATGTCGGCGCGCCAGAACCGCTGGTCAGCCAGGTCGCGGAAGCGCGGCGCGAAGCGGAAGCCGAGCATCTTGAAGATCCCGAAGACCATGTCGGAGTACGAGGCGTTGTCGGTCGCCACCATCTCCGGGCGCACCCCGCCGTCCAGGTTCAGCAGGGTGTCCAGGATGAACAGGGAGTCGCGCGGGGTGCCGGGCACCAGCATCGCGCCGATCCCCGACACCTGGTCATTCAGTGCGTTGAGCCGGGTCAGACCCCTCTTCTGCCCGAAGTACTTGGGTGAGGGCGCCGAGTTGATGCTGCGCTTGGGCACGACGAACCGCAGGCCGTCCACCGAGGCGAGCATTCCGCCGCTCCAGCTCTGCGCGAGCGGCGCTGGCCGAGCAGGTCTCGAAGGAGCTTCAGGCGTACTGACGCAGGAGCTGCCGATACGACCGGAGCACCTCGGTGTCGATCTCGTACGCCAGGCCACCGAGCAGTTCCCACAGGTGCTCGGTGTCATCGGTGCCCACCGCCTCCACCGCGGGAAGAGCGAATTCGACCACCACGCCTGCCCCCGGCCCCTCGCGCCACCTGCGCGAGGGGCCGCCCTGGCCGAATCCCCGCCCTCGTTCGGGTAAGGCCTCGCCGTGCCGCCCCGCCCGCACGCCGAGCGGGCGACACCCTCGCTCCCTCGCACAGGAAGTCGGCCCGCCCGACTTCCTGTGCGAAGGGAACCAGACCGAAGCAACTCCGCCTTCAGGGGCGAGCCTCGCACCGCAAAGCCTGATCATGATCCTTAGTCCAGGACGCGAATACCGCCCGAGTGCCGTGGACAGACCATCCTCCCCTTCCATACCGTTTCGGTCAGTCGGTCCAACCAGGGCCGGACTCAAGGGGGCTGGCGATGGCTCATAGGCGACTCACTGGCGTCCGCAGCGGCGATTGCAAGGATGGCGAGTGCCCGAACGTCTACGTCACTGACAGGGGCACCCTGGTTTTCCAGGGCGACCAGTACTCGGACCTGGCGGTACCGGCGCATGAGGGAGCCGTGGAACTGCCCGAGGACGTTGTGAAGGAGGCTGTTCGTGCTCTTGGATGGTGAGGAATGGCAGAGGCTTCTGCACGGCTTCGCGCAGTCGGCGTTCCGACTTGAGACCCTGCCCGCGTACAAGGTCGCGGGAGAAGCCGAAGAGATCCAGGATTTCCTGAACGGGCAGCGAATCGACGCTGGCACGTACACCTCTGGCTGGACCGATCGGCTCAAGGCCCACACGGCCGCCGGTCGTACGGTCCAGCGGGTCCATGTCGTGACCCGGCCGCTGAGCGACTACCTGCGGTACGAGTTCATGTACTACCACCCGCACGCCATGGCGGGTGAGAACATCCGGATTCTCGATCTGACCGACAGGCCGAACCCCGGGCTTCCGAATCAGGACTTCTGGATGTTCGACGACACCAGCGTTGTCCTGATGAACTACGAGCCCGACGGAACGCAGATCGATCGCGTGCTGGTCGAAGGCGAAGTGGGACAGTACCAGGAATGGAGGCGGCTCGCGGTCGCCGAATCGGTATCCTTCGCCGAGTTCGTGAAAGAGCATGGGTGGCAATAGACCTGGAAGAGCTGGGTCACAGCAAGGGCGACCTGGCGAAAACGCTGAGAGAAATAAGGGTCCAAGCCGGTCTCGCTGGAGACCGGCTTGCCCGGCGTTGTGGCATGACACAGTCGAAGATCAGCAAGATCGAAACCGGCAGGACCGTTCCGTCCCTGGTGGACGTCGAGCTGATCCTGCGCGCTCTCGGAGTTCCGGCCGAACTGGCACAGCGGGTACTGGACCTGGCTCGGGTGGCGAACACCGAGTGGCAGGACGTGCGGGCGCTCAGGCGGAAGGGGCTGGAGAAGAAGCAGGTCGAACTCGCGGCGCTCGACCAGTCCTCCAGCGAGATCCGACACTTCCTGCTGTCCATGCTGAACACCTTGCTCGGCACGCCCGAATACATCCGAGCGAGCCTCGCGCATGTTCCGGGTGACACCACCAAGGCGGTAGCGAAGAAGCTGGAGCGTCAGACCGTCCTGTACGACGAGTCGAAGGCGTTCACCTTCCTTCTGACCGAGCAGGCGGTGCGCTGGGCCGTACTGCCGGCCCGGGCCATGGCGATACAGATGGACCGGCTCATTTCGGTGTCCAGACTCCCGAACGTTCGCCTCGGCGTGATTCCGCTCGGGAAGTACATCCCGGAGAGCCCGCTGAATACTTTCACGCTGTACGACCACAGCCTGTCCACGGTCGAGACCGAGACCGGAATCGTGATCCTGCGGGATCGCCGAGACATTCAGCGCTACCACGAAATATTCGCCATGTACGAAACGCACGCGCTGTTCGACGAACAGGCGCGCGAACGAATCGCGGAGTGGTCCGCCTTGGCACTCCGGCAGCTTTAGTCGCCGGGCGACGGAGAGCCAGGCAGGTCCGCTGCCCTCAGGCGCGCGGGTCCTGCGGGCCGGCCGCGCGTGCGGCGCGGCCGGCCCGCCGAAGAGAAACAGGTGGGCTCATGAAGAAGATCGCCGCGAAGCTCTGGCAGATCATCCGCGGCCCGATGCAGTGGCGCGTGCTGTGGCTGTGGCACTCGAAGTTCATGGTCGGCGTGACGGGAATCGTCCGCGACCAGGACGGCCGGGCGCTGCTGCTCAAGCACCGCCTGTGGCCGGAAGGCCGGCAATAGGGCCTCCCGACCGGCTACGCGAACGCGGGCGAGAGCTTCGAGGACACGATCGTGCGTGAGGTCCGGGAAGAGACCGCACTCACGGTGAAGGTGTGCGAGCTGGCGCACCTGAAGAGCGGCTACAAGCTGCGTGTCGAAGTCGCCTACGAGGCCCTGTACATCAGCGGACAGGCGCAGCCGGCCTCGTTCGAGATCCTGGAGGCTCGATGGTTCTCACCGGACGATCTCCCTGAGGAAGTACAGGAGTCGCACCGCGAGTTGATCAACTGTCGGCAGTACTGACCCCCGGCTGAGCGGGCCCAACTGGCCCACGGGGTGGTCTCCAGTCGGATACGGGAATACCTTCCGGGTGCCGTGGACAGCTGCCGGACAACTCCCTAGCGTCCCTCACACATGGTCCAACATGCACTGACTCTTCGGAGGTTGAGATGAGCGAGGCAGCAGCCCTGTGCCTGGATGGTGACGCCTGGCAGGCCAGGTTCCGCGACTTCACAGCGGAAGCCTGGCGGCTTGAGACGCTCCCGGTCTACAACGTCCCGCAGGAGGACCAGGAGTTGCGGGCGTTCCGAGCCGGTGAGCGGATCGACCCGCACGCACACTCCAACAGCTACACGGAGGACCTCAAGCGCGTGCGGCGGGAGGGGAAGATCAAGGGGCGCGTGCACATCGTCACGCGCCCGCTCTCCGAGTACCTCCGCTACGAGTTCATGTACTACCTCCCCCATGCCTGGGCCGGGGAGGACATCCGCATCATGGACGTCACCGATCGCCCCAACCCGTTGGCCGGCGTCACCGACTACTGGATGTTCGACAAGAGCGAGGTCGTACTCATGAACTACCTCTCCGACGGAACGCAGATCGACCGCACCGTCTTCGAGGGCGACGTCAGCCCGTACATCGAGTACCAGCGGATCGCGCTCGCCGAATCGGTGCCCTTCGAGGAGTACGTGAAGGACATTGGCGCTTGATCCACAGGAGCTGGGTCAATCTCATTCAGACCTGGCGACAATCCTTCAAGAGCTCCGAAAACGAGCTGGACTCTCCGGAGTCCAGCTTGCTCGGCGTGTCAACATGTCGCAGTCCAAGATCTCCAAGATCGAGACCGGCAAGGTCACGCCATCGCTTGTCGACGTCGAGCTGATCCTGCGGGCGCTAAGGGCGTCCGCCAGTAGGTCATCGGATGCGGGGTGTGCGAGGCCGGGTGTTCCAGCGGTAGAGGGACCAGGCGCGGCGGATCAGGCAGCGGA
>NZ_JBEOSV010000077.1:0-41022 GCF_040303245.1 Kitasatospora sp. NPDC096077
GGCCTCGTACTGGACGTACTTGGGCGATTCGGGCGTGCGTCCAGGCGGGATGCCCGGCGTCGCGCGCCCGGCAAGATCGGCCGGACAGGGCCTAGGGTCGACGGCATGCGACTGAGCACCGTGATCCTCCCCATCCACCGGTGGAGCGAGGGACAGAAGATCTGGCGGCGGGCCGAGGACCTCGGTTTCCACGCCGCGTACACCTACGACCATCTGAGCTGGCGGTCGTTCCGCGAGGAGCCGTGGTTCGGGTCGGTGCCGACCCTGACGGCGGCGGCCTGCGCGACCGAGCGGCTGCGGCTGGGCACGCTGGTCACCTCGCCGAACTTCCGGCATCCGGTGACGCTGGCGAAGGAGCTGATCAGCCTGGACGACGTGTCCGGCGGGCGGATCACGCTGGGGATCGGGGCCGGCGGGACGGGCTACGACGCGACGGCGATGGGGCAGCAGGCGTGGTCGCCGAAGGAGCGGGCGGACCGCTTCGGGGAGTTCCTGCCGCTGCTGGACGAGCTGCTGACCAACGACGCCACCACCCGTGAGGGCACCTACTACTCGGCGGTCGAGGCCCGGAACATCCCCGGGTGCGTGCAGACCCCGCGGGTGCCGTTCTACGTCGCCGCGGCCGGTCCGCGCGGGATGCGGCTGGCGGCCGAGTACGGGCAGGGCTGGGTGACCTACGGCGACCCGAAGGGGCCGGCGGAGGTACCGGTGGAGCAGGCGCCCGGGGTGATCGCCGCGCAGATCGCGAAGCTGACCGCCGCCTGCGAGGCCAAGGGCCGGGACGTGGCGACGCTGGAGAAGATGCTGCTCCAGGGCTCGACCGCGGAGAAGCCGCTGGAGTCGCTGGACGCCTTCGTGGACTGGGCCGGGACGTACCGGGAGCTGGGGATCACCGAGCTGGTGATCCACTGGCCGGTGCCGGACTCGATCTACGCCAACGACCTCGCGGTGTTCGAGCGGATCGCGACCGAGGGCCTGGCGCAGCTCGGCTGAGCACGGTCGGACGTCGGCCGGGGGTCAGGGGTGCGGGGTCAGGGGTGCGGGCGGGTGCGCTGGGCCGGGAGGCTCGGGGCCGGGTCCGGGGTGCGGCGGGCGAGCTCGGCGAGGGTGTGGAAGAGGACCTCGCCGAGCAGGACCGGCTCGCGGGAGGCGGTCCGCGGGCCCGGGGCGTCCCGGGCGTCCTGGACGTCCTGGGCGGGGTCCGGAGGAGGGAGGGTCGGGTGCGGCTCGTCACGGAGTTGGCGAGTGGGCATGGCTCTTCCTGCCGACGGGGTGGCCGACCGGAGTCCTGCCCGCCGGGCCGCACCGACACCCCGGAGCGGGGCGAATCGGCCGGAAACGGCGGACGAAGGGCCGGAACCCGTCCCTACGGTCATCGCCGCCCGCGGCGGTGACCGGGCGGGCGCGATGGGCGAAGATGGACCGGTGACCGAACCCCGCACCGCTCCCCGTCTCATCGCCACCGACCTGGACGGCACCCTGCTGTGCTCCGGCGGCACCGTCAGCGATCGCACCGCCGCGGCCCTGGCGGCGGCCGAGGCGGCCGGGGTGCAGGTGGTGTTCGTGACCGGGCGGCCGCCGCGCTGGATGCAGCAGCTGAGCCCGCACATCGGCGGTCACGGGGTGGCGATCTGCTCCAACGGCGGCGCGATCGTGGACGTGCACCGCGGCGGCGAGCTGATCGAGTACTTCCCGATGGCGACGGAGACCGCGCTGGCCGTGGTCGAGACGCTGCGGGCCAAGCTGCCCGGCAGCGCGTTCGCCTTCGAGTACGCGGACGGCTGGGCCCGGGAGCCCGAGTACGCGGTGCCGATGTGGGGCGACGACGAGGTCCGCGCGATCGGCCCGGCGGAGGAGCTGCTCGGGCCCGACGGCCCGGTGCGGGGCCTGTTCAAGCTGCTGGCCAAGCACCCGGAGCTGGGCCCGGACGCCTTCCTCGCCGAGGCCCGGACCGCCGCCGGGCACCTGGCCGAGATCACCCGCTCCTCGCCGATCTCGCTGCTGGAGATCAGCGCGCCCGGCGTCACCAAGGCCAGCACGCTGGCCCGTTGGTGCGCCGAGCACGGGATCGACCGGTCCGAGGTGGTGGCCTTCGGCGACATGCCGAACGACCTGGAGATGCTGGCCTGGGCCGGAACCGCGTACGCCGTCGCCAACGCGCACCCCGAGGTGCTGGCGGCGGTGCCGCTGCACACGGTGAGCAACGAGGACGACGGCGTCGCGACGGTGCTGGAGGACCTGCTCCGGCTGCTCTAGGCCTCCGGCCGGTCCAGGACTCCGGCTGCTCCGGAACTCCGACTGCGCTTAGCCGAAGCGGCCGTTGACGTAGTCGGAGGTCCGCTGGTCGCGCGGGCTGCCGAAGACCTGCTCGGTCGGCCCGGCCTCGACGATCCGGCCCGGGGTGTCGTGGGTGGCCAGGAAGAACGCGCAGGTCTGCGAGACGCGCTGGGCCTGCTGCATGTTGTGGGTGACGATCACGATGGTGAGCCGCCCGCGCAGTTCGGCGATGGTCTCCTCGACCCGGCGGGTGGAGGTCGGGTCGAGCGCGGAGCACGGCTCGTCCATCAGCAGGATGTCCGGCGAGACGGCCAACGACCGTGCGATGCACAGGCGTTGCTGCTGCCCGCCGGAGAGTGCGCCGCCCGGGGTGTGCAGCCGGGTGGACACCTCGTCCCAGAGTCCGGCCCGGCGCAGGCTGGTCTCCACCAGGTCCCGGCGCTCGTCCTTGGAGACCTTGATCCCGGCCAGCTTGAGCCCGCTGGAGACGTTGTCCTGGATGGACATCGCCGGGAACGGGTTGGGCCGCTGGAACACCATGCCGATCCGGCGCCGCACCTCGGCGGGGCGCCGGCCGGGCCGGTAGACGTCGTCCCCGTCCAGCAGCACCTCGCCGGCCAGCGCGGCGCCGCGCACCATCTCGTGCATCCGGTTGAGGATCCGCAGGTAGGTGGACTTGCCGCAGCCGGACGGGCCGATCAGCGCGGTGACCTCCCCGGCCGGCATCGCCAGCGAGACCCGCTCCAGCACCTTGCGGCTGCCGAACCAGGCGGAGACGTCCCGGGTCTCCAGCCCGGGCAGCACCCCGTCCCGGGGGTCGGCCGCCGGGGGGACCGGCGGGAGGGTGAGGGTGTCGGCGGCCGGGTCGACCGCCGCGGAGTGCGGCTGCTGGGTGGTGTCGGTCATCGGTACGGTCCTCCGGGCGCGCGTCAGTAGAGGTTGGGCAGCAGGGCGGCGGCGTTCTCGTAGACCGCCCAGAGCAGCGCGCCGACCACCGGCGCGGAGCTCAGGTAGGCGGTCGAGCGCCGCCAGTACCGGGCCAGCAGCAGGGCCCCGGCCACCGCGCCCAGCAGGCCGAGCGACCACAGCTGCAGCGTGGCCAGCGCGCCCTTGTCCGCGGCCAGCGCCTTGTCGTACGGGACGGTGGCCGGGCGGCCGCCGGGGTTCTGCTGCGGGTCGCCCTCCAGTCGGGCGCCGATCATCACGGTGGAGCCGGGGATCCAGTCGGAGTCGCCGGTGACCAGGACCAGCCGGTTGCGGGCCGGGTCGGTGATCGGGTGGTCGCCGTCGCCGTACACGTTGACCACGTAGGTGGCCTTGCCCTGACCGGTGGTGGTCTCGATCCGGTCGCCGACCCGCAGCTTGGACAGCTCGGCGAACGGCGCACCGAAGGTGGCGCCCCGGCCGAACAGCACGGCCACCCCGCTCTGGCCGGGCAGCGCGGTGTCCCGGCGGTGGCCGGGGCCGCGCATCAGGTCCCGGCCGGTGGTGCCCTCGACCACCACGGCCTGGTGCAGCCCGATCGCCGGGATGTCCACCAGCGCCACCGGGTCGCCGTCGGCGGCCGAGCCGGTCGGGGCGACCGCCCGGGCGAGCTGGTCCTGGAAGGTCTTGTACGCCGTCGACTGGTAGTGCCGCTCCTGGATGTCCGAGAGCGTGAACAGGAAGCCGACGAAGCCGAGCACCAGCGCGGCCGCCAGGCTGACCGCCCAGGCGCCCTGGAGGAAGCGGCGCCGGGCCGGGCTGACCGCCGGGGCGGCCTTCGGCCCGGCGGCCGCGGGCGACTCCGCCCGGGCC
The DNA here is from genome assembly GCF_040303245.1 of Kitasatospora sp. NPDC096077. NCBI lineage: Bacteria > Bacillati > Actinomycetota > Actinomycetes > Kitasatosporales > Streptomycetaceae > Kitasatospora > Kitasatospora sp. NPDC096077. The sequence continues at coordinate 4,075 of NZ_JBEOSV010000077.1, forward strand.
GGGGCCTGCGGCTGGGCCGGGGCCTGGGCGAGCGACTTCTCCAGGACGGGAGCCGTCACGAGGCACCGCCCGAGCCCTTGCGCCGGCGCAGCAGCCGGCGGCCGAGCAGCGGCGGGACGAGCACCACGGCGAGCAGTTCCAGGGCGGTGAGGGAGGTCAGCATCCAGTCCTCCGGCTTGCCGCTCACGTCGACCACGTTGGCGGCGACGTCGGTGGAGCCGCCGCGGCCGCGCGCGACCACCTGGCCGGTCTGCGGGTCGACGGTGTCGGCGGAGCCGTCCCCGCCGTTCGGGTCGCCGGCCGCGGCGCCACCGGGCGCGTTGGGGTCGCCGGCCGCCGCGGCGCCACCGGCACCGCCGGCGTCGCCGTTGCCGCCCGAGCCACCGGAGCCGTTGCCGCCCGTGCCGCCTGACCCGCCCGAACCGCCGGCGCCGCCGCCACCGCCGCCGCCCGAGCCACCGGACCCGCCGGAACCGCTCGAACCACCGGACCCGCCCGAACCGGTCTTCACCGGCTGGCCGTTCTGCACGGTGCAGTCCAGCGGGGCGCCCTGCTTGTCACAGGGGCTCGGCTGCGGCGCGTTCTTGAGGACGGTCAGCTCGGTGCCCGTGAAGGTCGGGTTGTTGCAGTTGGCCAGGGTGTCGGGGTCGACCGGACTGGCGTTGCCGGGGATCGACTTGGTCTGCAGCAGCCCGCCGCGGACCAGGTTGCGCGGGATCGGCGAGTAGCCGAGGCCGTCCGCCTCGCCCTGGCCCTCGCAGAGCACGTAGGCGAGGAAGCGGCTGAGCGCGCTGCCCTTGTCGTTGTTGAAGCGGCCCGGCGGGGGCAGCGCGGCGCCGGCCCGCGGCACGATCACGTAGCTGTAGCTGGAGATCGGGTACGAGCGCGGGTCGTCCATGGTGTAGACGCCGTCGAGGTTCTGCTGCAGGTAGTTCGGGTCGCTGGACGGGGTGTTGTCGTCCACGCCGCGGATCTTGGCGGCGGTGAGCGCGATGGCCACGTTGGAGGCGGTCGGCAGCGAGTAGTAGCCGGCCGGGTTGAGCACCTTCACGACCGGCCAGTTGCTGCGCTTGGCGAAGGCGTACTCGTCGTAGCCGATGGTGCCGAGCCCGGAGGGCGCCTTGATGTAGCCGGCGACGACGTCGGAGCCGTTCTGGGCGACCATCCGGCCGGCCGGCGGGAAGAACTCGGTGTAGTCACCGCAGGTGGTGCCGTTGACCGAGGAGCAGTAGGCGTCCCACTGGTCCTTGTGGGTGTGCTCCATCCAGCGGGTGAACTGGGCGGTGGCGCCGGAGCCGTCCGAGCGGACCACCGGGGTGATCGGCAGGCTGGGCAGCTGCTTGCCGTAGTCGGCGGTGACCTTCGGGTCGTTCCAGTTGGTGATCTTGTTGGTGAAGATGTCCACGATGGTCTGCGGGGACAGCCGCAGGTCGCGGACCTGCTTGCCGCCGACCACCAGGTTGTACATGAAGGTCGTGCCGCCGGCGGTGATCGGGATGTAGGAGAAGCCGTAGGTGGGCTTCTCCGCGCCGCCGGTGCCGCTCTGCTGGCCCGAGGAGTTGACGCCGGAGTCCTGGGTGGTGCGGAACGGCACGTCGGTGGCGGTGAAGTCGTCCTGCCCGAGGGTCCAGGAGTTGCGGCCGGCCGCCGAGCCGATCGGGTTGAAGCTGATCTGGATGCCCTGCGGCCCGACGTCCTGGCGCCACTGGTCGATGGCCGGACCGGCCCAGCTGGAACCGTCGGCGCTCAGCGCGACGGTCGCCGCGAACGCCCGCGATCCCGGCCCCAGCATCGGGGCCGCCGCGAGCAGGAACAGCGACATCAGCAGGGCGAACCCGCGGGCCACGGGGCGGCTTGCGGCCTCCCACGACATGAGAACTCCTCTGGGACGGAGGGTGGTCGGTTGGGTCATCAGCTGTTCCCGGGGAGTGGGACGGTGGGGTGCGCGGAGAGCGGGACGGTGGGGTGCGCGGGGGTCGACGACGTCCGCGCCACGGCCGGCTGGACGGTGCCGGACGGCCGGGCGGCCCGGGCGTCGGCCTCGGCCCGGCGGGCCTCACGGTCGATCCGGCGCTTCTGGCCGCGGGTCAGCTCGCCGGGCTTGCGGCCGCCGATCACCCGGGCGGTGACGAACAGGATCAGCACCACGACCATCAGGGTCAGCCCGGCCGCGAAGGCGCGGGCGATCATGTCGGGGTAGGGCTGCTTGACGTAGTTCCAGATGTAGAGCGGCAGCGACACCTGGTGCTCGTGGAACGGGTCGGCGTTGAACTGCGAGGTGAAGCCCGAGGTCAGCAGCACCGGGGAGGTCTCGCCGACGCCGCGCGCCATGCCGAGCACCACCGCGGTCATCAGTCCGGGCCGGGCGGTCGGCAGCACCACGTTCCACACCGTCCGCCACTGGCTGCCGCCGAGCGCGTACGAGGCCTCCCGCAGCGTGCCCGGCACCAGCCGGATCACCACCTCGGCGGCCCGGGTGACGATCGGCATCATCATCACGGTCAGCGCCAGTGACGCCGCGAAGCCGCTCTTGTCGAAGCCGAAGGTGATGATGAAGATCCCGAGGATGAACAGACCGGCCACGATGGACGGCAGCGCGGTCATCGCCTCGACCAGGGTCCGCACCGGCCGGGCCATCCGACCGCCGACCTCGGACATGAAGACGGCCGCCGCGATGCCCAGCGGCACCGCGAACAGCGTTGCCATGCCCAGCTGTTCGAGCGAACCGACGATCGCGTTGAGCGCCCCGCCGGAGGTGATCGGGTTGAGCGGCCCGGTGCGCTCCATCGACTCGGTGAAGAAGTTGAGGTGCTGGGCGGCGTCCCAGCCGCGATCCGCCACGTAGTAGACCTGGTCGCCGATCAGCGCGACCACCAGCAGCCCGGAGCTCCAGGCCAGCACCGACACCAGCCGGTCGCGCACCATGAGCTTGCCCCACTGGAGCTGGCCGAGGGTGAAGTAGCCGGCCAGGAAGAGCACGTACCAGCAGACCAGGAAGCCGAACACGCCGCTGAACGGCAGCACCCGCTCGTACAGCATCCAGTTCAGCGCCAGCGAGCCGACCGCCGCGCCGACCACCGTGAACACGTCCTCGGGGGTGACCCCGCCGAGCCGCACCCTGGTCTCGGGGCGCGGCGACGCGGCTCCGGCGGGCGCGGCGGTGGTGGCGCCGGCGGTGGCACCGGCGGTGGCACCGGCGGTCGATGCGGGCGCGGCGACCGGCGGGCGGTCGAGCGTGGTCATCGGGTCGTCCCTTCCACGGAATGGGTCATGTCGGTGCGCCGCCTCAGTCCGCGGTGGAGGCCCCGGAGCGGGACCGGTTGATCACGAAGCCGGCCGCCACGTTGACCAGCAGGGTCAGCGCGAACAGCACCAGACCGGCCGCCATCAGGGCGGAGAGCGAGAGCGCGTCCGACTCGCCGAAGCGCAGCGCGATGAGCGCCGAGATCGAGTTGGCGCCGTTCTCCAGGACGTGGGTGATGGTCTTGAAGCTCGGCGAGATGATCAGCGCGACCGCGATGGTCTCGCCCATCGCGCGGCCGAAGCCCAGCATCACCGCGCCGATCACACCGCCCTTGCCGAACGGCAGCACCACCGTGCGCACCATCCCCCAACGGGTCGAACCCAGCGCGTACGCGCCCTCCCGCTCGCCCTGCGGGGCCTGGGAGAAGACCTCCCGGCTGAGCGAGGTGACGATCGGGATGATCATCAGCGACACCACCACGCCCGCGATGAAGGTCGAGGAGGTGTAGGAGGTGCCGATGTCCCCGGTGCGCACCTTCAGGAAGGGGATCGTGTCACCGAGGTGGTTGGTCAGCCAGCGGGCGAAGCCGATGATGCGGGGCTGGAGGAAGAACAGCCCCCACAGGCCGTAGATGATGCTGGGGATCGCGGCCATCAGGTCGACCAGGGAGACCAGCCACGAGCGCAGCCGGACCGGCGCGAACTCGGAGATGAAGATCGCGGTGAACAGCGCGACCGGGACGGCGATCACCAGCGCGATGACGGCGATCAGCAGACCGTCCGGCAGCACGGCGCCGATGCCGAAGTTGTGCGCGGCGGTCTGCCACTTCTGCTCGGTCAGGAAGGACCAGCCGACCGACCGGAGCGCGTCGGTGCCCCGCAGGATCAGGAAGAAGGCGATCAGCCCCATGATCCCGAACACCGAGAGCCCCGCGAGACGCAGCGCCCCCCGGAACACCCGGTCGCCGGGGGTCGCGGGGGCGGTGATGGTGCGCGGGACGTCCCGGTCGGGCCCGTGGTCGGGTCGGCCCGGCGCCCCGGCGGACGGTGCCGCGGGGTCGGCGGCGGATGTCATGGGTCTGCTCTCCGTGCTCGGCGGCGGGGGACGGACGGATCCGGTGCGTATCCATTCGGCCAGTCGGAGGTGGCCGGATCGGGTCGCCCATGTGTACGAGGGCCCAACGCGACGACTCTGTAGCGGAGTTGGGAACTCCGGAAGGACGGTGATCGCCTGCAAATGACATGTTCGCGGTGCAATTGACCATCAACTAGCCTTCCACGCACGGGATTTGGCGGCGATCGACCGTGTCCGGACCGCTGGCCGGTTTCGATCCGGAGATCAACGCGCGTGGATCTCGGTGCACTTGGCGGAGACGCGAAAGCACTCGGCGGAAACGAAAAAGACTCGGCGGGGCCGGAACGGCGGCCCCGCCGAGTCGTCATGCGGTCGGTCGGTACGTGGAGCTGTCCTACCTCAGCCCGTCACGGGCGGCGCCGGATCCTGGCCCAGCCCCGCTTCGTCTCCGCGAACAGCCGCTCCCCGGCCGGCGTACCGCCGAGGACCAGCGCCGCGGGACCACCGACCAGCAGCACCAGACCGCCGATCAGCGCGATCGGCAGCAGCAGCCGGGCCCCACCGGAACGGTCGGCCGCCGGAGTCCCGGCGGCCACCGGAGCGGCCGCCAGCGACTTGCCGGGCGCGCTCGGCGTGGCACCGGGCTTGGCACCCGCGGCGGTGGCCGCCGCACCGCCGGCCGCACCGCCCGCGGCGGTCCCGGCCGCCTCGGCGCCACCGGACCCGGTGCCGGAGCCACCGGTCGAGGCACCGCCGGTGCCACCGGCCGCCCCGCCCTCGCCGACCTGGGTCACCGAGGCGGCACCCTGGCCGCCACCACCCGTACCGGAGGCCGGGGTCGAGCCGTCACCGCCGGTCGCCGGCGGGTTCGGCGGCGCGGCCTGGTTGCCGGGCAGCTTGGCGTCCTGCGCCTCCAGGTGGCCGATGGCGTCCGCCGCCTGGGTCCGCTGGGCGGCGGTCAGCGCCAGGAAGCCCGGCGCCAGGTGGCCCGGCTCGTGGCCGTAGACCTGGCCGGTGGTGGTCACCGCGCGCATGAACCGGCTCATCGCGGCCACCTTGTCGGCCGCGACGTCCTTGGTCGGGAGCATCGCGTAGTCGACGGTGGTCAGCGGGTAGGCCTTCTGGTCGTGCGAGAACGCCGAGTCGGACACCCCGTAGGGCAGCGACTGCATCCCGGTGGCCGGGTCGACGGTCATGTCGGCGACGGCCGCCTGCAGGCCGGGGCCGTCCGGCGCCACGGCGCCACCCGCCGGGTTCACCAGCTGGGCCTCGGGCAGCGAATAGGCCTTCGCCTGACCGGAGTCCATGACGGCGAACAGCGTCCGCCGGCCCATGGCCATCGACGGACACAGATCGTGGGTACCGTCCGCCAGCTTGTCGGTGTTGACGCAGTTCGGCTTGTTCCACAGGACCTTGCGCACCACGTCACCCAGCCCGGTGGAGACGGGGTTCCACTCGTACGACTTCCACCGGTCGCTCGGATCGGTCGTCGCCCCGGCGTATCCGGAGGAGTCCTGTCGGATGAAGGAGTCGACCGGGTAGCCGGAGAACGCCGGGCGCAGGTAGAAACTGTCCACGTGCATGCCCCACGGATCGGGCTCACCGTCGAGGAACCGCACCGCATCCGGGTCGGAGGCGATCCAGGACGTCAGCTGGTAGGTCATGTCCGCCGCGCCGCCGAACAGCGTCGGACTGAGGTTGCTGTAGAGGCACCCCGTCGGCCAGGACATCCCGCTCCCGGCGGGCACCGGGTTGAGAGCCTTGAACTCAGGGTCGTCGAAGAAGCAGTACGGATTGCCCTTCACCGACGGGACGTCGCCCGGCGAGTTGTACGACTGCGTGAGCAGCTTGGCCATCAGTCGCGCGTTGAGCTTCATGCTCCTGATCTGCAGGTGCGTGTTCGGATCGTCCACGACGAAGACCACGGAGATCCCGGTACTCGCCACCGGTGCGTACACGTAGGGCCGTGGTGGCGGCGACTGGGTGTCCGGCCGGGCCGCCAGCGCCATGTCCTTGCCACCGGCCAGGAAGTCCGTGCGCGACGGGCCGTCGCCGTTGGCGAAGCCGTAGGACAGGGACATCGGGCTGTCGCCCTGACAGAGGCCGGTCTGCCACTGGTCCATCGCCCGCTTCAGCGGTTCGAGACCGGCGGCCGAGAAGGAGGAGTGCTGCACCGGGCAGGCGCCCGCCGTCGGCGCGAAGGACAGCGGGATGACGGTGCGACGGTCCCAGGAGCACTGTTCGCCAGTCTTGAACCTCGTCCACTTGTTGAGGTTGCCCTCCAGCGCCTGGTCGCCCGCCAGGTTCAGGGCCTGGTCGAGGGAGTGGTCTGCGCAGTTGGTCAGGCCCTTCCTCGTGGTGTCCGTGAACCCGAGGGAATCGCCACCGTAGTTGGGTTCGACCACCAGCGAACACGGGTTCTTGTCGTCACAGGCCAGCGTGGGACTCTGGTCCGCCGTGAAGAGCTCGATGTCCGCGTAACCGGAGCCGTCCGCGCCGGTGACGGACATGACCATGTTGGACGGGAAGTCAGGGGCCGTCGAAAATCCGACCGGCAGCTTCTGCTGGAAGCCGGCGGCGGGATCAGGCGCGTTGTACAGGGTGCTGTCGTAGCAGTCCGTGATCTTCGGGTCCGCGCCCCGGCACTGGTACACCCGGACCTGGTAGTACGGCTGGTTCGCCCTCCTCACCGGGCCGTTCGCCCAGGGGATGCCGATACCGTCAGTCGTTGGAGTGAAACCCTTCCAGCTGACGTGGACCACCTGGTTGACCAGGTTCTTGGTCTGCGCCACCGTGACGCTTCCGTTGGGCCCGGACGTCTTGTCCTTCGGGTTCCAGACCGGCGGCCCCTGCTTGGTGACGGAGGAGTCCTCGGCCACCGCCTGCGGCACGGCGCCCAGTCCGATCGGCACCACGCCGACCGCCACCACCACCCCCCACACCAACGCGATCGCCGGCATCCGACGACGCCACCACCCCGGATGTCTCCGGTCGGGCAGGCGGACTCTCATGGCGGGCACCTCCGTGCGATTGCGCGCCGCCGAGAAGCGCGGCGCAGGGGGATCAGACTGCGAGCGGCCGGCGATTCCGGTACACAACCATTCGGCCAGCCGCAGGTGGCCGAATCCGGTCGCCCGCATGTACGAGGGCCCAACGCGGCAACTCCGTAGCGGAGTTGGCGCTTCCACACGGACAGGCCCGCACCTCGCGGCGCGGGCCTGCGGTTCAACCGGCTTGCAGAGATCAGCCGTTGAAGGTGAAGGAGAAGGAGCCGACCGCCTGGCCACCGGTGAAGAAGGTGGTGTTCAGCTGGGCGTCCAGGAACTGGGCGCCGGTGGCGTCCAGCGCGAGACCGCTGGAGGTCAGGGTCTGGGTGGTGCCCGTCCGCGAGTTGCGCACGGTACCGACCGGCTTCAGCAGCGAGACCGGCGCGGTGCCGCCGACCGGCACGCCGGTGACGCGCCAGCGGTCGGCGCTGAAGGCGAGCTGCTTGAACAGCACGCTCTTGCCGGTCTGGACGTCGACGAAGAGCAGGCTGCCGTCGAGCGTCGCGTTGCCGTAGAAGCCGCTCAGGTTGATGCTGCCGCCGGTCACCGGCAGGGTGGTCGCGAGACCGGTGGTGCTGTCGTAGGCCACGCTGGCGTTCGGCAGCGGGACGATGAACACGCCGTTGTTGGCCGCGCTCGCCAGGAAGGCGTTGTTCTCGGTCACCACGGCGCTGCCGGTCGGAGCAGCAGCGGGAGCGGTGTCGGCCGCGGCCACGCCGCTGAAACCGGTCGCGGCGAGAACGACCGCGACGCCGCCGGCGAGGAACCGGGCGGTGGTACGGGACATGCGAGTCTCCTTGGGAGAGGAAGGTTTCGCTTCGAGGTGGAACACCGGTCCGAGGACCGGTCGACGGGGACGGCCGGAGCCGTCCCCGAGGCTCAGGTGAGGGTCGCGTAGCCGCAGGCGAGGAGGGGCTGGAAGCCGTAGCTCGTCAGGTCGGCGGCGGCGACCGGGTCGTTGCAGATCCAGCCGGACGGGCCGAAGACGTCCTGGATCGTGGTGCCGTGGGCGTCGGTCGCGTTCCAGTCCGCATCGCGGAAGACGTTGTAGATGGCACGGCCGAACGGGGAGTTGGAGAAGACCGCGTCGAGATGGTTGTCGGTGACCGGGGACAGGGTCGTCCCGTTCATCACGATGCTGCGCAGGGTCAGGGCGCCCGGTGTCTGGGTCGCGGTGGCGTGACCGCCGACCGTCTGGCCGAGGTATTCGCCGACCGAGTACGGGAAGACCACGTTCGGGTCCTGGAGGGCCGGGTCGGTGCCCTCGTTCTCCTCCGGGCCCGTGGTGACGCACGCGGTGTTGACGGCCAGACCGCCGAACGCGGTGAGGAAGGAGGCGCGGGTGCCGGAGTCGGCCTGCGGCAGGTACGGCCTGATGGTGGCGTTCGGCAGGCTGGGATCGATCTGCTGCCAGTTGGTGATGTTGCAGGTGTAGATCCCGCTCAGCTGCCGCTGGGTCAACTGCGCAGGCGCGTTGCCGTCCTTGGCGGCGGACCAGGTCACCGCGTCCTTGGCCAGGACGACGAAGTCCAGCCCGTGCGGGTCGCTCACCTGCGGCCCCCTGTCGGAGCGGGTGTAGTCGATCGTCGTGGCCGTGCGGGTGTTCAGTGCCCGGATCCCGGCCGCAGCCCCGTCGGGCCGCACGATCGTGTCCGCACCGGTCTTGGGGGTGAGCGGCGACGGGCCGGTCGCATCCCAGCCGTAGAGCCGCGGCGAGGCCGTGTCGCCCTTGCCCGCCAGGTAGGCGTTGTAGTCGACGGAGAGCCGGCTCATCAGCCCCTGCGTCGTCTCCGCCCCCACGCCCACCAGGTCACGTGCCTGCGGCAGCACCGCGGGGTCGGCCGACGCGCTCCCCGCCGACAGCGAGGCCGTCAACACGGCCGCCGCACCCACCATGAGCCGTCTGAAGCCGTTCCCACGCATGCCCGATCCCTTCGAGAGGTCCAACCAGCGCCCGGCTCAGGTGAGGCTGGCGACACCGCAGGCCGGGGTGGAGAGGAAGCCGTAGCTCGCCAGGTCGACGGCGGCGACCGTGTCGTTGCAGATCCAACCGGTCGGGCCGAAGACGTTCTGCAGGGCCTGGGCGTGGGCGTCGGTTCCGCTCCACTCGGCGTCCCGGAAGACGTTGTAGACCAGGTGGCCGAACTGCGAGTTGGCGAAGTTGATGTCGATCTGGTTGTTGGTGACCGGGGTCAGCGTGGGGCCACCGACCACGACGTTGCGCAGGCTCAGGCTGCCGGGCGCGTCGGTGGTCGTGCTGTGGCCGCCGGCCGTCTGACCCAGGTAGCGCCCGACCGAGTAGGGGAAGACCACGTTCGGGTCCTGGAGAGCCGGGTCGGTGCCCTCGTTCTCCTCCGGACCGATGGTGACGCAGCCGCCCAGGGCCGGGTGGCCGATCGCGTTCCAGAAGAACGTTCCCGTGCCGGAACAGATTCGCGGCAGGTAGGGCTTGATCGGTGCGTTCCGCAGACTCTGGCTGATCTGCTGCCAGTTGGTGATGTTGCAGGTGTAGATCCCGAACAGCTGCCCCGGGGTCAACTGCGCCGGCGCGTTTCCGTTCGCCGGGGACGACCAGGTCACCGCGTCCTTGGCCAGGGCCACGAAGTCCAAGCCGTGCGGGTCGGTCGCCGCGGATGCGCGGTCCGACCGGGCGAAGTCGGTCGTCGTGACGCCGGTCGCGACCAGTGCAGTGATCCCCGCACTGGGGCCGTAGGGGCGGTAGATGGCATTCGCACCGGCCTTGGTCTGGATCGGCGACGGACCGGTCGCGTCCCAGCTGTACATCCGCGGCGATGTCGTGTCGGATCCCAGCGAGGCGTTGTAGTCGGCGGAGAACTGGCTCAGCAGTGCCTGCGTCGTCTGCGCCCCGACCCCCACGATGTCCTGCGCCTGCGGCACTGGCGTCGGGTCCGCCGACGCGCTTCCCGTGGTCAGAGGTGCCACCATCAGTGCGGCTGCCGTGGCGACCACGAGCGACTTGAACCCGATCCGCATGACCAGATTTCCCTTCAGGGTTCCGGCTGTTGGGCCGGCGGCCACGGGCAGGACGCCCGTGGCCGCCGGATGGTGCGGGGTGGATCAGGTGAGGGTGGCGGTACCGCAGGCCGGGGTGGAGAGGAAGCCGTAGCTCGCCAGGTCGGCGGCGGCGACCGGGTCGTTGCAGATCCAGCCGGTCGGGCCGAAGACGTTCTGGATCGCGGTGCCGTGGGCGTCGGTCGCGGTCCACTCGGCGTCACGGAAGACGTTGTAGACCACGCGGCCGAACTGCGAGTTGGCGAAGTTGGGGTCGATCTGGTTGCTGGTGATCGGGGTCAGCGTGGTGCCACCGACCACGACGTTGCGCAGGGTCAGGTTGCCGGGCGCGTCGGTGGTGGTGCCGTGGTTGCCCACGGTCTGGCCCAGGTAGTGGGCGACGGAGTACGGGAAGACCACGTTCGGGTCGTTCAGGCTCGGGTCGGTGCCCTCGTTCTCCTCCGGGCCGGTGGTGACGCAGTTGCCCAGGGTCGGGTTGCCGATCGCGGTGAGGAAGAAGGCGCGCGTGCCGGAGTCGGCCTGCGGCAGGACCGGCTTGATGGTGGCGTTCGGCAGGCTCGGGTCGATCTGGTTCCAGGTGGTGATGGTGGTGCAGCTGTAGATCGCGTTCAGCTGCGCCGGGGTGAGCTGCGCCGGCGCGTTGCCACCGGACTTGGCGGACCAGGTCACCGCGTCCTTGGCGAGCGCGACGAAGTCCAGGCCGTGGGCGTCGGACGCCGCCGGGCCGCGGGAGGAGCGGGCGAAGTCCACGGTCGCGCTGGTGTTGGCGACGAGGGCCTTGATGCCGGCGCCGGAGCCGTTCGGACGCGGGATCGAGGTGGCACCGGTCTTGGTGGTGATCGGCGAGGAGCCCGTGGCGTCGTAGCTGTACAGGTGCGGCGCGGTGGAGCCGGCACCCAGGGAGTTGTTGTAGTCGGTCGAGAACTGGTTCAGCACCGACTGGATGGTGTCGGAGCCGACACCCACCAGGTCCTGGGCGGCCGGGGTGACGCCGGCGGCCGGGTCGGCGACGGCGGTGCCGGAGACGACGGTGGCGAGGGAGGTCGCCAGCGCGGCGGCGACGAGCAGCTTGGCAGCGGTCTTACGCATGTTCCTCTTCCTCCGAGGGAGAGACGTGCAGCGCGTGAGCCCGTACTCCGGGGGGAGTTCGGGGCCGGTGGGCCGCGTCCGCTGCGGCCGCTCCGGCAGTGCAGATCCTGTCCGGCCGGGAGGTTCCGCCGGAAGGGTGGTCAGGTCCGGCTCGGGAATGTCGACTCATCGGTTCGACGAGGTTTAGGCACTGGTCAGCAGGGACGTGACAGGGGCGGAACAGGCGGTCCGAACCCGGTCGACGTTCTTCTCCAGGAGACGGCTCGGGGTGTTGCCGGAAACCTGCGCTTCACCGGGACAGCACGAACGGAGATCCGGTCGCGAGGGATCCGATCACAGCGGCCAGCGGCCGTCCCGGCCGGACCGCCGCAGCTCCTGCCCCACCCACTGCAGTCCGGACAGGAAGCCCTCGACGCCCGCCTGGCACTGGTCGCGCCGCAGGTAGCCGCGCGCACTGCGGGCGACCGGGACGGTGGAGGCAGCACCCGGCCGGGTGCTGCGCACCGGCAGGTACGCGGACCAGACCCACTGGCGCCCCTCGGCCTGCGCCGTGGAGCACCGCAGGGCGGCCCGTTCGATGATCAGTTCCCGTACCGCGTCGGAGAGTTCGTCCTCGCTCCGGTACGTCCGCACGCCGACGCCCAGCGGCCGCCCGTTGGCGGCGCGCAGCGCCCAGCCGACGCAGCGGTCGGCCGCGGGAACGATCAGCAGTCGCGGCCCGCGCCGCTCAGCGGCCATCGGGGCGTCTCAACGACACTGCTCTCCCGGGACGTTCACGGGGTGGCAGTTCACGGGGTGACATTTCACGGGACGACGCGTCGCGCCCGGGCGGCGCATCACGCCCCACCGGTACGTCACGCCCCACCGGCTCGCGCGGCGTCTGCTTGGCCAGCAGCACCACGAAGCGCCGGAACGCGTTCTGGCACGTCGCGTACCGTTCGTACGCGCGGCTGGATCGCACTTCGGGCAGGTTGCGTGATCCGGGGATGACCCAGATCCATCCGATCCCGTCGCGGACATGGGTGATCCGCGCGGTCAGTTCGGCGGCGCCGGCCCGCAGTCCGTCGAAGCCCCGCTCGGCTTCGCCGGGCGTCTCGAACAGCGCGGAGGTGATCGCCACCACCCGGCCGTTGGAAGCCTTCAGCTGCCAGCGGTAGCGCCCGTCCGGTGCGCGCTCGGTCCGGAACCCCCCTCGACTTGCCCCTGCTGCGGTGTGACCGCGGCCGGAAGCGTCCACTGCCCCCTCCGTCCAGTGGTGCAGAACAGCGTCGTCCCCCTCCGAGACGGGAGCCAAGCTATGTGTGTACACGGAACCGCCGAAAGCCCAGAACGTTCACAACTTTCGCCGTTGGGCGGGAAGTTCTCCCTTGTTCAGCTTTCACCTATCGGTGTAATAGGAGTGGTGCGGCGGGCCCTCAGAGCCGGGCCGTCCAGCGCACCATGGCGCCCTTCCGGTACGGCCCGCGCTCGTGCCAGGCGGCCCCGCCGAGCGCCTCCGCCCGCCGGGTGAGGTTGAGCAGTCCGCTACGCCGGCCGCCCTGCGGAATGCCGACGCCGTCGTCGGTGACGGTGAGCAGCACCCCGGGCCGTCCGGCGCGGTCCAGGGACTCCGGGTCGCCGCCGACCGGGCGGCCGTCGTCGCCGAGGTGGACGGTGGCGTCGATCTCCACGCCGACCCGGGAGGCCCGGGCGTGCCGGGCCGTGTTGGAGAGCATCTCCCGCAGCGCGGCGAGGAGTTGGCGGCCGGTGTTCTCGCCGACCAGGCTCTCCACCGGCCCGACGAAGCTCACCGAGGGCTTGAAGCCGAGCGCGGCGGCGGCCTGGCTGGCCTCGCGCAGCACCCGGGTGCGCAGGGTGTCGGGGGCGTCGCCGTGGTTGTCGTGCTGGAGGGCGTAGATGGTGGTGCGGACCTCCTGGATGGTGGCGTCCAGTTCGTCCACCGCGTTGCCGATGCCGACCTTCACCTCGGGGACGACGGACCGGCGGGCCGCGCTCTCCAGCATCATCCCGGTGGCGAACAGCCGTTGGATCACCAGGTCGTGGAGGTCGCGGGCGATCCGGTCGCGGTCCTGGAAGACGGCCAGCCGCTGCTGGTCGCGCTGGCCCTCGGCGAGCCGCAGGGCGAGGGCGGCCTGGGAGGCGAAGGTCTCGGCGAGCTGCTTCTCGGAGTCGGTGAACGGCAGCGCGCCGCGCGAGCGCCAGACGCAGAGCCCGCCCAGCACCCGGCCGGCCGCGACCATCGGGACGGCCATGGACGGGCCGAAGCTGCGGGCGAGCCGCAGCACCACGGTGGGGTCGCCGGACATGTCGTCCAGGTGGACGCTGTCCCCCTGCAGCAGCTCGGCGGCGAAGCTCTCCTTGGGCAGCAGCTCGCCGCGGACGAACTCGGCGGCCTCGCCGGAGGCGTGGGCGACCCGCATCTGGCAGTCCCCGTCCCCCACCGGGCCGGTGGGCAGCAGGATCATCCCGAGCGCCGCGCCCGCCAGCTCCCGGACCTGCTCGGCGGCGACGGTCAGCGCGCCCTCGGCCTGCTCGGTGGAGAGCAGGGCGGTGGTGACGGCGGCGGCGCCGGCGATCCAGCGTTCCCGGCGGCGGCCCTCCTCGTACAGCCGGGAGTTCTCGATCGCGACGCCGGCGGCCGCGGCGAGCGCGTGCACCACCTGCTCGTCCTCGGGGGTGAAGGCGCCGCCGCCCTTCTTCTCGGTGAGGTAGAGGTTGCCGAAGACCTCCTCGCGGACCCGGATCGGGACGCCGAGGAAGGTCTTCATGCACGGGTGGTGCGGCGGGAAGCCGCTGGAGCGCGAGTCGGCGCGCAGGTCGGTCAGCCGCAGTGGTTCGGGGCGGTCGATGAGGGCGCCCAGGATGCCGCGGCCGGCGGGCAGTTCGCCGATCTCGGCGGCGTTCCCGTCGTCGATGCCGACGTGGATGAAGTCGGCCAGGCCCTGCCCGCCGGGGGCGATCACACCGAGGGCGGCGTACCGGGCGTCGACGAGTTCGGCGGCGCCGGTGGCGATCCGGTGCAGGGTGGCGTGCAGGTCGAGCCCGGCCCCGATGGAGACCACCGCCTCCAGCAGCCGCTGCATCCGGTCGGTGACCGCGGCGGCGGACTGCAGGCGTTCCGCGACCTCGGTGACCAGGGTGTCCAGCCCGAGCGAGGCGATCTCGGGCACCCGGTGGGGTGTCGGCTCGGGGGCGGCCTCGGGGAGGTCTGGCGTGGGGTCCATGGAGAAAGCCTACGTTTGTACGGTTTTCAGCCGACGGAAAGACGCCGCCGTCGGAGCGGCTCCGGCAGTCGGCCGCGGCGACCGGCTCCAGCAACCGGACGCGGCAGGCGGCAGGCGGCAGGCGGCAGCCGGCAGCCGGCCGAGGCAGCCAGCCGCGGTCAGCGCGCCTCCGCCTCCAGCAGCCCGTCCGCCAGCCCGTCCGCCTCCCGCTCCCGCCGCCACATCGTGGCCAGCCGCCCGTCCGGATCGGCCAGCAGCGCGGACCAGCGGCCGCGCTCGACCACCCGGCCGCCCTCCAGCACCAGCACCTCGTCCACCGTGTCGTCGTCCAGCCCGGCCAGCCGGTGGGTGATCAGCACCGTGCTGCGGCCCGCGGTGGCGGCCAGCAGGTCGGCGGTGAGCGCGTCGGCGGTGGGCAGGTCGAGGTGCTCCGCGGGCTCGTCCAGGACCAGCACCGGGAAGTCGGCGAGCAGCGCCCGGGCGAGCGCGAGGCGCTGGCGCTGGCCGCCGGAGAGCCGGGCGCCGTGCTCGCCGACCATGGTGTCCAGGCCCTCGGGCAGGGTGTCCGTCCAGTCCAGCAGGCGGGCGGCGGCGAGCGCGGCGCGCAGCTCCTCCTCGTCGGCGCCCGGCCGGGCCAGCCGCAGGTTCTCCCGCAGCGAGCTGTCGAAGACGTGGGCGTCCTGGGCGCAGAGGCCGATCACCCGGCGGACCGACTCGCCCGCGAGCGCCCGGCTGTCCACCGCCTCGGGGCTTCCGGCGGCCAGGGTGACGGAGCCGGCGTCGGGCTCCAGGAAGCGCAGCAGCGCCTGGGCGAGGGTGGTCTTGCCGGAGCCGGAGGGGCCGACCACGGCGATCCGGCGGCCGGGGACGAGGTCCAGGTCGACCCCGACCAGCGCGTCCACGGCCTGCCCGGGGTGCCGGACGGTCAGCCCGCGCACCGCGACCGGCAGCGGCCGCTCGGGCAGCGCGACCGGCTGCGCAGGCTCCTCGACGGGCACCGGCGCGGTCAGCACCTCGTCCAGCCGGGCCCGGGCGGCGCGGCTGCGCTGGCGGGCCTGGACGGCGAGCGGCAGCCCGGTGACGGCCTCGAAGGCGGCCAGCGGGGTCAGCACCACGACGGCCAGGCAGACCGGCGCGAGCGCGCCGCCGCGCACCCCCTGGACGCCGACGGCGGCCGCGCCGACCACCGTCAGCCCGGTGAGCAGCGTGATCAGCCCGGTGCCGAGCGCGGTGGTGGTGGCGGAACGGGCGGCGAGCCCGGTCAGCGCGGCGTCGGCGCGCCGGACGGCGGCCAGTCGGCCGGGCAGCGCGCCGGCCACGGTGAGCTCGGCGGTGCCGGTGAAGGCGTCCACCACGGTGGTGGCCAGCCGCCCGCGGGCGGGGGCCTGGCGCCGCTCGGCGCCGGCCGACCAGCGGGCGGTGAGCGCGGGCACCAACACCCCGGCGAGCAGCAGTCCGAGGCCGAGCACCAGCCCGGCGGAGGGCAGGAAGGCGCCCATCGCGACGGTCGAGGCCAGCCCGACCACGGCCGCGACGGCGGCAGGCAGCCGCCAGCGCAGGTAGTGGTCCTGGATCGCGTCGACGTCGGCGACCAACCGGGAGAGCAGGTCGCCGCGCCGGAAGGCGGGCAGTCCGGCCGGGGCGAGCGCGGTCAGCCGGCGGTACACGGCGGCCCGCAGGGTGCCGAGGGTGCGCAGCACCGCGTCGTGGGAGACCAGCCGTTCGGCGTAGCGGAACACGCTGCGGCCGATGCCGAAGGCCCGGACGGCGGTGACGGCCATCATCAGGTAGAGCACCGGGGGCATCTGGGAGGCCCGGGAGATCAGGTACCCGGAGGTGGCCATCAGGGCGACGGCGCTGCCGAGGGCGAGCGCCCCGAGCAGGACGGACAGCGCCAGCCGCGGCGCGACGGGCTCGCTCCCGGGCTCCTCCGGCTCCCCCGCCCCCGACGCCAAGTCCGAACCCGAGCCCGGCCCCGCCGACGGCTCCGGTGTCGGCTGCCCGCTGTGGGCGAGCGGGGCGACCGTCTCCGGGGCGTCGACGGCGGCGGGCCCCGCCAGCCGGATCCGCTGCTCGGCGACCGCGAGCAGGGCGGGCCGGTGGGCGACCACCAGCACGGTGCGCGCCGGGTCCTCGGCGAGGGTGCGGACGGCGTCCACGACGGCCGCCTCGGAGGCGCCGTCCAGGTTGGCGGTGGGTTCGTCCAGCAGCACCAGGGGCCGGTCGTCGGCGAGCAGCACCCGGGCGAGCGCGAGGCGCTGGCGCTGCCCGGCCGAGAGCCCGGCGCCGTCCTCGCCGAGCGGGGCGTCCAGGTCGGTGACGAAGTCGAGCGCGTGGGCGGACCGCAGCGCCGTCCAGAGCTGTTGCTCGGAGGCCTCCGGCCGGTAGAGCCGCAGGTTGTCGGCGACCGTCCCGGCGAACAGGTGCGGGTGCTGGGGCACCCAGGCGATCTGCCGGCGCCAGCTCCCGGGCTCCAGGTCGGCGAGGTCGTACCCGCGGCCGTCGGCGGCGGTGATCCGGACGGTGCCGGCCGCGGGGGCGGTGAGGCCGAGCAGGACGGCCAGCAGGGTGGACTTGCCGGCTCCGCTCGGGCCGGTGAGGGCGGTGCTGGAGCCGGGCGGCAGGGTCAGTGCGGCGCCGTCCAGGGCGGGCAGGGCGCGCCCGGGGTGCCGTACGGTCAGCGCCTCGGCGGTGATCACGGCCCCGGCGAGCGCCGGCGCGGGCACGGTGCCGGCGGCGGGCAGCGGGGTCTCCAGCACCTGGAAGATCTCGTCGGCGGCGGTGAGGCCCTCGACGCTGGAGTGGTAGAGCGCGCCGACCTGGCGGATCGGGAAGTACACCTCGGGGGCGAGGATCAGGATCAGCAGCCCCGTCTCCAGGTCGAGGCTGCCGTCCACCAGCCGGAAGCCGATGGTGACCGCGACCAGGGCCACGGAGAGGGTGGAGAGCAGTTCCAGCGCGAAGGAGGAGATGAAGGCGATCCGCAGGGTGCGCAGGGTGGCCCGGCGGTAGTCGGCGGTGATCCGGGCGATGGTGGCGGCCTGGGCGCGGGCCCGGTTGAACACCTTGAGGGTGGGCAGGCCGGCGACCACGTCGAGGAAGTGGTGGGAGAGCCGGGCCAGGGTGCTCCACTGACGGTCCATCCGGGACTGGGTGGCCATCCCGATCAGCGCCATGAACAGCGGGATCAGCGGCAGCGTCCCGGCGATGATCGCGGCGGAGGTGAAGTCGGCGCCGACGATCCGCAGCAGCACGATCACCGGGACGACCACGGCGAGCGCCAACTGGGGCAGGTAGCGGGCGAAGTAGTCGTCGAGGGCGTCGACGCCCCGGGTGGCGAGGGTGGTCAGCTCGCCGGTGCGCCGGCCCGCCAGGTAGGACGGGCCGAGCGCGGTGGCGTGGTCGAGCAGCCGGCGCCGCAGGGTGGACTTCACCCGGGCGACGGACCGGTGCGCGGTGAGTTCGGTGAGCCAGCCGACCAGCCCGCGGCCGACCGCGGTCAGGGCGAGCAGCACCAGCGGGGTGGTGAGTTCGCCGAGGCCGGCCCCGCGCTGGAAGGCGCGGACCACGATCTCGGCGAGCAGGCTCGCCTGGGCGACCACCAGGGCCGCGCCCGCCCCGCCGAGGAGCACGGATCCGGCGAGGAAGGCACGGGTGGTTCGGGCGTACCCGAGGAGTCGGGGGTCGACCGGCTTCACGTCGTCAGGCCTGCTCGGACGGGGCGGACGGGGCGGTGGGGGCGGGCGGCTGGTGGGCGCCCGGGATGTGCTGCACCCCGATCCGCTTGCGGAACACCCAGTAGGTCCAGCCCTGGTAGAGCAGCACCAGCGGGGTGAACACGGCGGCCACGATGGTCATCAGCTTGAGGGTGTACGGCGAGGAGGCCGCGTTGCCGACGGTCAGGCTCCAGTCCGGGTTGAGCGTGGAGGGCATGACGTTCGGGAAGAGCGCCAGGAAGAGCATCGCGACCGCGGCCACGATGGTCGCCCCGGAGAGCACGAACGCCCAGCCCTCGCGGCCCAGTTGGTTCGCCGCCAGGGCCCCGAGCAGGGCCAGTACGGCGATCACCATGGCGACCAGGCTGCGGCCGTTGCCGCTGTCGGCCTGGGTCCAGATCAGGAAGGCCAGGGCGAGCACCGCGGTGGCCAGGCCGGCCAGCAGGGCGGCCCGGCGGGCCCGTTCGCGGATCTCGCCGACCGTCTTGAGCGCCGCGAACACCGCGCCGTGGAAGGTGAACAGGGCGAGCGTCACCAGGCCGCCGAGCAGCGCGTACGGGTTGAGCAGGTCGGCGAGGCCGCCGACGTAGTTCTTCTGCGCGTCGATGTCCACGCCGCGGACGATGTTGGCGAAGGCCACGCCCCACAGGAAGGCCGGGAGCAGGGAGGTCCAGAAGATGGCCTCCTCCCAGTTCCGCTGCCAACGGGCGCCGTCGCGCTTGGCCCGGTACTCGAAGGCCACGCCGCGGACGATCAGGCAGACCAGGATGACCAGCAGCGGGATGTAGAAGCCGCTGAACAGGGTCGCGTACCAGTCCGGGAAGGCCGCGAAGGTGGCGCCGCCGGCGGTGAGCAGCCAGACCTCGTTGCCGTCCCAGACCGGGCCGATGGTGTTGATCAGCACCCGGCGTTCGGCGGTGTTGCGGGCGAGCGGCTTGGTGAGGATGCCGATCCCGAAGTCGAAGCCCTCCAGGAAGAAGTAGCCGATCCACAGGACCGCGATCAGTACGAACCAGACGTCGTGGAGTTGCATGACCCTTGGTCTCCTTTCCGTGGGTCGGTACGTCAGTACGCGAAGGCGAGCGGCTTGTCGGCGTCCTCGTCCGAGGACGGGCCGCGCAGCGTCGGGTCCTTGGCCGGGGGTTGCTCGGTCACCACCGGGCCGGCCTTGGCGTACTTGACCAGCAGTCGCACCTCGACCACGGCGAGGATCGCGTACAGCGTGGTGAAGGTGGCCAGGGCGCCGATCTGGGTGCCGATTCCGACGTTCGGGGAGACGGCGCTGGCGGTGGTCATCAGGCCGAAGACGGCCCAGGGTTGACGGCCCATCTCGGTGAAGATCCAGCCGAAGCTGTTGGCGATCAGCGGGAAGCCCATGGTCAGGATGCCGATCCGCCAGCTCCACTTGGTGAGCAGCGGCCCCATCTCCCGCTTCGGGGTGAGCATCAGCCGGGGCACCTCGGTCTCGCCGGTGCGGAAGTCCGGGTGCAGCAGGAACTTCCGGCGGGTGGTCCAGAGGCCGATCAGGGCGGCGACGAAGGAGGTCATCCCGAAGCCGATCATGAAGCGGAAGCCCCAGTAGGTCACGAAGACGCTCGGGATGTAGTCCTTGGGGTCGCCGCCGTGCGCGGCGGCCTCGGCGGCCGCGGTGTCGTTGATGCCGGGGACGGAGGAGCTGAAGTCGCTGTGCGCGAGGAAGGAGAGTATCCCGGGGATCTCCAACTCGACCGAGTTGTGGCCCTTGCTGACGTCGCCGACCGCGAAGATCGAGAACGGTGCGGGCGACTGGGTGTCCCACAGCGCTTCGGCGGCGGCCATCTTCATCGGCTGCTGCTCGAACATGACCTTGCCGAGGGTGTCGCCGCTGAGCGCGGTGCCGGCGCCGAAGACCACGGCGAGCACCAGGCCGAGGCGCAGCGAGGTGCGCATCACGGCGGTCTTCTTGGGGTCGGCGGTCTCGGGCTTGCGCTTGGCCTTCCAGAGGTGGAAGGAGGCGATGCCGACCATGAAGGCGGCGCCGGTGAGGAAGGCGGCGGTCAGGGTGTGGAAGACGACGGTGAGGGTGGTGTTCTGGAACAGCACCTTGGTGATGTCGGTGAGCTGCGCCTTGCCGGTGGCGGGGTCGATCGCGTAGCCGACCGGATGCTGCATCCAGGAGTTGGCGGCCAGGATGAAGTAGGCGGAGAGCACGGTGCCCAACGAGACCATCCACATGCAGGCGCAGTGGATCTTCTTCGGCAGCTTGTCCCAGCCGAAGATCCACAGGCCGATGAAGGTGGACTCGAAGAAGAAGGCGATCAGCGCCTCCATCGCGAGCGGGGCGCCGAACACGTCGCCGACGAAGCGGGAGTAGTCGGACCAGTTCATGCCGAACTGGAACTCCTGCACGATGCCGGTGACGACGCCCATCGCGATGTTGATGAGGAAGAGCTTTCCCCAGAACTTGGTCGCGTGGAAGTACTTCTCCTTGTTCGTACGCACCCAGGCGGTCTCCAGCCCGGCCACGATCGCGGCCAGGCTGATGGTGAGCGGTACGAAGAGGAAGTGGTAGACGGTGGTGACTCCGAATTGCCATCGCGCGATGGTCTCGTGAGCGATTGCCAGTTCCACGTCGCCCTCTCTCCAACCAGCCCTTCCTCAGGGCGTTTTCGGGACAAACTTCATCTATAGCCGTAGACCGTTGCACAACCGCGCAAGCTTGTCCGCTTGTGAACGTGAACACGTTCACAAGCACAGTATCCACCATCCTTACGGGGGAACCGCAGGTGGGGTGGGGTTGACGCGGCGTGGCGGGGCGTGACGGTGCGCACAGTCTGCGGGCCACGCCCGCGGCCGACAACGATCGGACCGGGGCGGGCGGGCCCCGGATCCTGGCCGAACCGGCGCTTGACAGCACCGCGCCCCGCTCGCGACGGCGAGCGGGGCGTGCTAGACGGCCCGACCGGCGGGCGTGCGGGACGGCGGTCAGCCGCGGGGCTCCCCGGTGATGTCGGGGCCGATCACGAAACCCTTGGCCGGGCCCTCCGGGATCACGGCCTCCTTGCCGTACGGGGTCCGGGTCGAGGAGGCGTAGGCGCCGCGTGCCCGGTCCGGGCCGGTGAGGACCGTGACGGCGCCGCCGTCGTCGTAGTCGTCGATGATCACGTACACCGGGATACCGGCGGCGGCGTAGGCGCGGTGCTTGCGGACATGGTCGCGCTCACGGGCTTCGGCACCGGGCGAGACGGTCTCGACGACCAGGGGGATTCCGGAGGCGAGCAGGCCCAAACCGTCAGGGTGCTCGATCTCCTCGTCGTCCTCGGGTGTCACATACACGTCCGGGATGAACACCTTGAGCCCGTCGATGACATTGCAATCGGCTCCCGGCGCCCACCCGGAACCTTCCAGGTGGCCGACCAGGGCCACGAGCAACCGCCTATTGATGCGGGCATGGCGGATGTTTCCGGTGGGTGACAACGTGATCGGCCCCTCGATGATCTCCGCACGGAAGCCCTCGGGCACATCCATGGACTTCCATGCCTGCCACAGTTGCTGGTCCAGGTTCACGACGGTCTCCTCGACGACGAGCACGCTCACGAGACACCTCTTTCCCGTCCAGTGTGATCAGCCCGTGCGAGGTCGCACAAGCAACGGCTGCACGGTCGCACACGACCGGAGGGCCGATCGGGTGAACAACGTCCGGTTCACCCGATCGAGGTGTTTCAGACGGGAGAAGGTCAGCGCTGGCGCGGGAGTTCGACCCGGAAGGTGGCGCCGACGCCGGGGGCGGTGTCCAGGGTGAGGGTGCCGCCGTGGGCGCGGGTGAGGGCGGTGGCGATGGCGAGGCCGAGGCCGCCCCCGCCGCCGTTGTCGCGGCTGCGGGAGGCGTCGACCCGGTAGAAGCGGTCGAAGACCCGCTGGGCCTGCTCCTCGGTGAGGCCCGGCCCGGTGTCGGCGACCTCCAGCAGGCAGACCCCGTCGGACCCGGCGCCGACCCCGATCCGCACCGGGGTGCCGGCCGGGGTGTGCTTGACGGCGTTGCCGACCAGGTTGGTGACCACCTGCCGCAGCCGGGCCTCGTCGCCGAGGACCGGCGCCGCACCGGGCGCGCCGGTTCCGGCCGGGCCGGTGAGGGCGACCGGGCGGCTCGGGTCCAGGGCGGTGAGGTCGTGCAGGGCGTCCGCGGCGAGGGTGCGCAGGTCCATCGGGGCGAGGTCGAGCGGGCGTTCCTCGTCCAGCCGGGCGAGCACCAGCAGGTCCTCGACCAGCGCGCCCATCCGGACCGCCTCGCTCTCGATCCGGGCCATGGTCCGGGTGACGTCCGACTCGGTGGGCAGCGCGCCCATCCGGTACAGCTCGGCGAAGCCGCGGATGCCGGCCAGCGGGGTGCGCAGCTCGTGCGAGGCGTCCGCGACGAAGCGACGCATCCGGGCCTCGGACTCGGCACGGGCGGCGAAGGCGGCCTCGATCTGGGTGAGCATGCCGTTGAGCGCGATGGACAGCCGGCCGACCTCGGTGCCCGGGGAGAGTTCCGGCATCCGGTGCGACAGTTCGCCGGCCGCGATCCGGGCGGCGCCGGCCTCGATCCGCCGCAGCGGCCGCAGTCCGGCCCGGACGGCGAAGAAGCCGAGCGCGGTGATCAGCAGCAGCACGCCGCCGCCGATCGCCAGGAAGGAGTTGCTCAGCCGGCGGGTGGTGGCGTCGATGTCCTCACGGGAGACGGCCACCATCACATAGGTCGGGGTGGTGGCGGGTGCGGCGTACGCGGTGGTGCCGGGGGTCGCCGTGCGGGGCGCCTGGATCGGCAGCACCAGCACCCGCCAGCTGTGGTGGCCGCGCTGGTCGGGCAGGTCGAAGGGGGTGTCGGGGGCGGTCTGGGTCGGGTCCAGCCCGGCCAGTTGGGGCGCCGGGTCGCTGTCCGAGACGGGCTGGCGCAGGGACCCCTGGACCTTGCCGTCCGAGGACAGCCACTGCACCAGGTACTGGCTGGGCAGGCTGATCCGGCGTCCGGAGAGGACCGGCTTCCCGCTCCCCGGCACGGACAGCTGGGTCGGCGCCTTGCGCGACAACGGCACGCCGTAGCGCTGGAGTTGCTCGTCCAGCTGGTCCACCAGCTGGGTCCGGACCGCTCCCAGCACGAAGGTGTCGCTGACCACCAACCCGGTGGTCACCAGGACCAGCGCGAGGATCAGCAGCCGGGCGCGCAGCGACAGTTGGGAGGTGAAGCGGGTGAACACGGGCCGGACCGGTCAGCCCTGCGGCGGGCGGCGCAGCGCGTAGCCGATGCCGCGCACGGTGTGGATCAGCTTGGGGCCGTGCGCCGGGCCGGAGTCCAGCTTGCGGCGCAGGTAGGAGATGTAGGACTCGACGATGGAGAGGTCGCCGCCGAAGTCGTAGGCCCAGACGTGGTCCAGGATCTGCGCCTTGGACACCACCCGGCCGACGTTGGCCAGCAGGTAGTGCAGCAGCTTGAACTCGGTCGGGGAGAGCGCGACCGGGGTGCCGGCCCGGGTCACCTCGTGGGCGACCGGGTCGAGGGTGAGGTCGGCCACGACCAGCCGGCCGTCCTCGGCGGGGCCGCCGGCCCGGCGCAGGATCGCCCGGATCCGGGCGATCAGCTCCTCCAGGCTGAACGGCTTGGTGACGTAGTCGTCCGCGCCCGCGGCCAGGCCCTGCACCTTGTCGCCGACGCCGTCCTTGGCGGTGAGGAACAGCACCGGCAGGTGGTCGCCCGGGTGCCCGTGCGCGGGCCCGGCGATCTGGCCCCGGCTGGTGCGCTCGCGCAGCTTCTCGACGACGGTGAAGCCGTCGAGGTCGGGCAGCATCACGTCGAGGACCACCAGGTCCGGCCGCTCGGCGGCGATCAGCTCCAGCGCCTCCGTCCCGCTCGCGGCGGAGGCGACCCGGAAGCCGGAGAACCGCAGCGAGGCGGCGAGCAGTTCGCGGATGTTCGGCTCGTCGTCCACGACGAGGAGGAACGCCTCGCCCTGGCCTCCGGTCACAGTGGGGCCGCCCGGTGTGGTGACAGTGCCTTGCACGGGGGTTTCGCCTCCCGGTCGGACGTTGACGTTCAGCATGAGGCTAGCCCCCGGAGGCTACGCGGCATCGATGAATGTTGGATTAACACCTTAACGGTCGGTTTTTGCGCCACAAACCCTTGGGGGTGAGGCTCGGTGGTGTGCGTACGGGACGTCCGACGGTGACGACCGCGGCCGGCCGGGCGGCGGGATCCACCCGGCCCTCCGCGGCGGTTCCTCCCGGTCCGCGCCGGGCGGATCCGCGGTCAGTGCCGGGCGAACTGGCCCGGCCGGTAGGAGCCGGCGGGCTGGCGGATCATGACGTTGGCCCGGTTGAACGCGTTGATCAGCGCGATGGTGCCGACCAGCGCCGCCAGTTGCTCCTCGTCGTAGTGCTTCGCCGCCTCCGCCCACGCCTCGTCCGTCACCCCGCCGCCGTCGGCCGGCCGACTGCCCTGCTCCGCGAGCTCCAGGGCGGCCCGCTCGGCGTCGGTGAAGACGGTGGCCTCGCGCCAGGCCGCGACCAGGTTCAGCCGGGTCGCCTCCTCCCCCGCGTGCACGGCGTCCTTGAAGTGCATGTCGACGCAGAACCCGCAGCCGTTGATCTGGCTGGCCCGCAGTTGGACCAACTCCTGGGTCGCATACGGCAGGGTCGAGTCCGCGATCGGCTGGTGGGCGGCGATCAGGTGCTGGTAGATCTTGCCCAGGACCGGGCTGGCGAAAGCGTTCAGTCGGGCTTCCATCGGATGCTCCTCGGATCGGTTGTGCGCTGCTGCCCCTTGAGACCGGACAGCCGGGCGGGTTGTGACATCCGGGCGCCGATGTGGCCCGGATCACCCCGCCGCGTCGTCCGTCTCCGCTGTCTTCTCCGTCTTCTCGGGGTCGCCGCCGAGCGGCTTGGCGTGCAGGACCTCGCGCCCGTGCTCGGCGGCCCGGGCGATCGCCTCGGAGATGAAGTCGAGGAAGCGCGCGATGTTCTCCAGCCGGTTGCCGGCCGGGGTGTCGGCACCGAGGACGCCGACGCCCTGGCGGGTGGTGTCCACCAGCCGGGCGGTGGCCTGGGCGCTGACCACCATCGAGCGGTACCAGATGTCGTCGTCCACGAAGTAGCGCTCGCGACGGCGTTCGTCCCGCTCCCGGGTCACCATGCCCTGGCTCTCCAGGAAGGAGATCGCCTTGGAGACGGTGGCCGGGCTGACCTGGAGGCGCGCGACGAGTTCGGCGGCGGTGAGGCTGCCCTCGTCGGTGAGGTAGAGGCAGGCCAGCACCCGGGACGCCATCCGGCCCATGCCGGACTGCATCAGGGCGATGGTGAACACCTCCTCGTACGCGCCCACTGTCTCGGCGTCGCGGCCGTGCGGCTGCGGGACGGCGTTCGCCGCCCCGGCCGCGGGCTGGCCGCGGCGCTGGGCCCGTCGGCCGGTGGCGCGGTGGGCGAGGTCGGCCCGGTAGGCGGTGGGGCCGCCGTTGCGCATCACCTCGCGCGTCACGGTCGAGGTCGGCCGGTCCAGGCGCCGGGCGATCTCCGCGTAGGCGAGGTCGTCGGCCAGTCCCAGCGCGATCTGCTGGCGTTCCTGCTGGGTGAGTCTGCCGCCCGGCATCGCGGTCTCCTTCGGGATCCGTGGTCGCTGCCCGCAGAATAGCGTTCACCCACAGTCCATTGCAACGAATGACCGCCGGGTCGTTGCATTCCCTTCAGGGCCGTTGCAATGAATTCCCACTCCTAACCTGCACTGATGCGATTTCTGCGCAACGACATCGTTGCCAACACACTGAACGCAACGTAGCTTTTCCCTCATCAGAAAGCAGCGGCCGAACCGCGGACCGCCGCCGGAGAAGGAGCAGAACCGATGCAGCAGCCCACCGCCACCACCGCCGCCACCACCACCGCCCGCACCGCCGCCGTCCCCGCCTGGAGCGGCATGGTGCGGGTCGACGACACCGCCCTGGCCGTCACCGACACCGGCGGCACCGGCACCGCGGTGGTCTACCTCAACGGCAGCTACGCCGACCGGTCGCACTGGCGGCGGGTGATCGCCGACCTCGGCGACGGCTACCGCCACATCAGCTACGACGAGCGCGCCCGCGGCAAGTCCGCCACCGCCTCCGACTACTCCTTCGAGGCCACCGTCCGCGACCTCGACGCCGTCCTGGACGCCCGCGGCGTCCAGCGGGCGGTCCTGGTCGGCTGGTCGTACGGCGCGATGATCGCCGTGCACTACGCCGACCGCCGCCCCGAGCGCGTGCTCGGCGTGGTCCCGGTGGACGGCGCGATGCCCGTCGAACCGCTCGACGAGGAGGCCAAGGCGAAGGTCCGCGGCCTCTTCCGCCGCCTCAGCCCGCTCTTCCCGGTGTGCCGACGGCTCGGCATGGCCGCCCGGATGAGCGCCCCGCAGCACGCCGAGATCAACCTCGAACTGATCGACCTCTCCGCCCCCGACACCCTGCTGCCCGTGCTGGACCGGATCGCCGTCCCCACCCGCTACGTACTGGCCACCGGCGGCAACCTCGGCGCCGACGAGAAGACCATGGAGGGCCTGCGCGCCGTCGTCACCGAGCTCGCCGCCCACCACCCGCACCTCCGGATCGCCGCCAAGGTCCCCGCCAACCACTCCAAGATCCTCCGCCGGGAGCACGCGGCCGTCGCGGCCACCGTCCGCGAACTCGCCGACGCCACCGCCCCGCAGGCCGCCTGAAACAGCTGCGTCGGCTCAGCTGGGTCGGCTCGGCCGAACCGGCTCGGCGACCGGCCTTGACCTTGACCCGAGGTCAACGCTCACGCTGAAGGGCATGAAGACGAACGCGAACGCGCGGCAGCACCCGACCACCCCCGCCTGGACCGGCCTGCTACCGGTGGAGGACACCGCCCTGGCGGTCACCGACACCGGCGGCGACGGCCGGCCGGTGCTCTACCTCAACGGCTCCTACTGCACCCAGCGGGACTGGCGCGGCGTCATCGCCGAACTCGGCGACGACTACCGGCACATCACCTTCGACGAGCGGGCCCGCGGCAGGTCGGCGAAGTCCGCCGACTACAGCTTCGAGGCCTGCCTGCGCGACATCGACGCCGTCCTCGACGCCACCGGCGCGCAGCGCCCGATCATCGTCGGCTGGTCCTACGGCGCGGCCCTCGCCCTCCACTGGTCCACCCGCAACCCCGACCGGCCGGCCGGCGCCGTCATGGTCGACGGCGGCTACCCCTGGGACTACCTGGCCACCGTCGAGGGCGGCCGCGAGGCCGGCAAGGAGCAGATCCGCAAGCTGTTCCGGCGGTTCGCCCCGATCATGCCGCTGGTCCGCCCGTTCGGCCTGGCCGCCCGGATGTCGGCCGCCGACCACGCCGAGATCAACATCGAGCTCAACGAGATCGTCGCCGACAGCGCCCCCGTCTTCGACCTCGTCACCTTCCCGATGCGCTACCTCGTCGCCACCGGCGCCAGCCTCGGCGGCAGCGCCGAGGGCCTCGCCGCGATGCGCGCCACCCTCGACCCGGTGCTGGCCCGCAACCCCAACGTCAAGGTCAGCGCCACCGTCCCGAGCAAGCACACCACCATCGTCCGCAAGGACGCCCGCGCCGTCGCCGACGCCGTCCGGGAGGTTGCCGAGCTCGGCTGACCGCTGGTCAACTGCTGCCATGACAGCGGGAGTGACCATCGGCCAGGCCGCGGCCTTCGTCGGCATCACGGTGAAGACCATCCGGCACTACCACAAGAACGGCCTGGTCGAGGAGCCCGAGCGGGACCGCTCCGGCTACCGCCGCTACGGCAGCGGCGAACTGCTCCGGCTGGTCCAGGTCCGCACCCTGGCCGCGGCGGGCGTACCGCTCGCCGAGATCGGCCCCGTCCTGGACGCCGACCCCGAGACCTTCACCGCCACCCTGGCCGACGTCGAACAGAGCCTCACCGACCGGATCGACGACCTGGTCGCCCGCCGCGACACCCTGCGCCGACTCGCCACCGGGGACCGGGTCCTGCTCCCCCCGCGGGCCTGCGCCCTGCTCGACCGGATGCCCGGCCTCGGCTTCGACGCCGACGACGTCAGGACCGCGCACGAGGCCCTTGTCCTGGTCCGGGCCCTGATGCCGGAAGGCTTCGAGGAGTACCTCGGCCAGATCGAGCACGGCCTGGCCGACCCCGGGCACGTCGCCATGACCAAGCTGACCTGGAGCGCCGGGAAGTGGGCCGCGGACGACCCCAGGATCGAGCAGCTCGCCGAGCAGGTCGCCGCCCACTTCATCGCCGACCCCTCCCTGCTGCCCACCCTCGACGCCCTCCGCACCCGCACGGACGGCGACACCCGCCACCAACTCCTCACCCACCACGGCGAGGACGAACGCCCCGGCTGGACCCGGCTGTCCGCCCTGATCCAGCAGAGGCTCCGCGCCGCCGGGCTCGACCTCCCGTAGGGCCTGTCCTCGAACTCCCCGCCTGCGGGAAGCCCGTCAGGCCCACCCGGGGAAGGCCGTGGCCAACGGCGCCCGACGGGTGAGGACCGCGACGGCGACCAGCGGGAGTGCGGCCAGGCCCTCGACGGCCGCGAACCAGACCGGGGACTCGCCCGGCAGCAGGTCGACGCCGATGACCGCGATCGGCATCACGGTGGCAAACCTGCGGACCCGCTGGAAGGCCTGCCGGTCGCCGTCGGCGGCGCGGGTGGTCAGCCGGACGAGCAGGGGCGTGAGCGCGACCAGGATCGCGGCGCGGATCCACACGAAGGAGGGCGTCCCGTGACCGGCCGCCGCCAGCACGGCGACGGTCGCGAGGGCGACGGCGTTGCCCACGCCGCAGAGCCCGACGCACTTCTTCACCGTGGCGAAGGCTTCCTGGGTCGCGGTGTCGGCCATGATGTTCCTCCCCGTCGTTCTCCTGGCGCCAACAACCCTACGGGGAAGCGCACTTGGCCGGTACCGGCCTCGCCGTACGGCGGGGTGGGTCCAGCCCCGCTCCGGGCCCGCGCCGGGGGGGGATCCGGGCGTCACGGCTTGGGGATGGCCGCCGTCACCGCCTTGCCGCGGGTGAGGAAGGCGACCGGGAGGAGCGCGAGGGCGGAGAGGCCCTGGAGGACGGCGTACCAGGCCGGGCAGATGCCGGGGATCAGGTCGACGGCGAGGACGGCGATCGGCATCACGGTGGAGACGGTCCGGATCCGGTCCAGGGCCTTGTACTCGCCGCCGGCGGCGCGGGCGGCGATCCGGAGGAACACCGGGGCGAGGGCGGGGAAGATCACGCCGCGGATCCACATGAACGGGGTGGTCTGGTGGCCGGCGGCGGCCATGACCGCGACGGTCGCGAGGGTGATCAGGCCGATGGCGCCGAACAGGACGATGCACTTCCTCGCCGTGGAGAAGGCTTCGTCGGTACGGGAGTTGCCGAGGGTCGCGGTCGTCGTGGTCGCCATTGTTCCGTCCTCCGTGTCGTGGTGGGAACGAATCTACGGAGACGGCGGTCGGGTCGACACCGGTCTGGCCCCACACCTGGGGTGGGGCCAGACCCACCCCCGGTCAGCCGCCGGACGGGTTCCTCGGGGCGCCCCCGCCCCCGCCGCCTCCGCCACCGCCGAAGCCCCCGCCACCGCCACCGAAGCCGCCCGCCGCGCCCTCGACGAGCTGGCTGGCGGCATAGCCGCCGTTCGCGTCCGGCGTGCCGACGACGGTCACGCTCTGCCCGGGCTGGAGGTCGGCGACCTTGCCCTCCTTGTTGAGCTGGACCTTGGTGGAGTCCGCCGTGGTGACCTTGACGGTGTTGCCGTTGGCGTCGGTCAGGTAGACGGTGCTGCCGTCGACGGCCTTGACCGTCCCGCGCGTGAACCCGGCCTGCCCGGCGCCCTGCCCACCGCCCTGACCCTGTCCGCCGCGGCGCCCGCCGCCGCCGTTCTGCCCGTACCCCCCGGCCGGAGCCGCGGCCGCCCGGGCCGGGGACTTCGCGCCGGAGGCGGTCCCGTCGTTCTGCTGGTACCAGACCCCGCCCGCGAACGCCCCGGTCGCGATCACCCCGCCCGCCAGGACCAGCGACAGCCAGGGCAGCTTCCGCCGTGGCGGTGCGGCCAGTTCCGCGCTCACGTCGCGCGCGTCCGGCGGGGTGGCCAGCAGGGCGACCTGCTCGTCGTGCTCCATCGGAGAAGTGCTCCTACTCATGCCGGAGGGCGTCGATCGGCCGCAGCGAGGCGGCCCGGTTGGCGGGGTAGCTGCCGAAGAACAGTCCGATGGCGACGGCGATGCCGAACGCGCCGAGCACCGACTCCGGGATCACCACCGGTCTGATGCCGACGATGCTGAAGTGCGAGCCGATGATCCCGGCCGCCACGCCCAGCCCGGCGCCGATCACCGACAGCAGCGTGGACTCGGTGAGGAACTGCCCGAGGATCACCGCCCGGGGGGCGCCGAGCGCCTTGCGGATGCCGATCTCGCGGGTCCGCTCGGTGACCGTCACCAGCATGATGTTGGTGATCCCGATCCCGCCGACCAGCAGCGAGATCGCCGCCACCGCGCCGAGCAGCACGGTGAAGGTCTTGGTCGTGCTCTCCCGGGCCGTCAGCAGCGAGGCCTGGTCGGTGATCCGGAAGTCGGCCTTGGTCGGGTCCGCGATGGCGTGGGTCCCGAGCAGCACCCGGGTGATCTCCGCCTGCGCCGCCGTGGTGGTGTCGGCGGAGGCGGCCTGGACCAGGATCTGGTTGACCGGTCCGAAGCCGGTGAACGCGTTCTGCACGGTCGGCAGCGGGGCGATCACCACGTCGTCCGGGTCGGTGAACCCGCCGCCGCCCTTGGCCGCGAGCACGCCCACCACCGTGAACGGCGTCCCGCCGAGCACGATCCGCTTCCCGACCGGGTCCTCGGTGTCGAACAGCTGCTTGGCCGTCGTCGCACCCAGCACCGCGACCTTGCGCGAGCCCAGCACGTCGTCGTCGGTGAAGTACTCCCCGTGCGCCACCTTCTGGTTGGCGGTCTCGAAGTACCCGGGGTACGTGCCGACGACCGACCCGGGGCTGTACGAGACGTTCCCGTACAGCGCCGTCGTGCTCGTCGTCACCACCGGCGACACCGACTTGATGTCCGCGGAACCCGACGCGTCCGCGTCGCTCGCCAGCGCCTTCGCGTCGGCGACCGTCAGCTTCTTCACCGAGGAGGTCGCCCGCGATCCACCGAAGGCCGAACCGGAGCTGATCGTCAGCGAGTTGGTGCCGAGCGAGGTGATCGAGTCCTTCACCGCCACCGACGACCCGTTGCCCACCGCGAGCAGCAGGATCACCGAGGCGACGCCGATCAGCACCCCCAGCATGGTGAGCGCCGAGCGCACCTTGTTGGCG
Organism: Kitasatospora sp. NPDC096077; assembly: GCF_040303245.1. NCBI lineage: Bacteria > Bacillati > Actinomycetota > Actinomycetes > Kitasatosporales > Streptomycetaceae > Kitasatospora > Kitasatospora sp. NPDC096077. The sequence goes on from NZ_JBEOSV010000077.1 coordinate 35,800, forward strand.
GCCAGGCCGCCGACCGCGAAGCGGAGCGTCTGCCAGAGGATCATGCGGGCACCCCCGTCGCGTCGCCGAGCAGCGCGGGCGGCGGCCCGTCCGCGGCCGCCTGCCGGACGTCGTCGACGATCTGTCCGTCGACCAGCCGCAGCACCCGCTTGGCGTGCCGGGCGACCTCGTCCTCATGGGTGATCAGTACGACGGTGCGGCCGGTGGCGTTGAGCCCGTCGATCAGGCCGAGCACCTCCTCGGTCGAGCGGCTGTCCAGGTTGCCGGTCGGCTCGTCGGCCAGCAGCATGGCCGGCGCCGTGACCAACGCCCGTGCCACCGCGACGCGTTGCTGCTGACCGCCGGACAGCTGGTTGGGCTTGTGCCCGGCCCGTCCGCCCAGTCCGACCAGCGACAGCGCGGCCATCGCCCGCCGTCGGCGCTCCGCCGCCCGGACACCCGCGTAGGCGAGCGGCAGCTCGACCTGGGCGAGGGCGGTGGTGCGGGGGACCAGGTTGAAGGACTGGAAGACGAAGCCGATCTTGCGGTTGCGGACGAGCGCGAGCTGCTGCTCGTCCAGGTGGCCGACGTCGGTGCCGTCCAGCAGGTAGCGGCCGGAGGTGGGGACGTCGAGGCAGCCGAGGATGTTCATCAGGGTGGACTTGCCGGAGCCCGAACTGCCCATCACGGCGACGTAGTCGCCCTGTTCGATGTCCAGGTCGACGCCCGCCGGCTCGTCCGTCCCGGGCCGGGACGGGCCGCGCAGGGCGTGCACGGTGGCGTCTCCGTGCCCGTACGACTTGGTGAGCCGGCGGATCCGGATCACCGGTACGGGGTGCGCGGGGACGCGGTTGTCGATGACGTGCTGCATGCTCAGCCCTTACCGCCCCGGCCGCCGCCGGCGCCGCCGCCGCCGGGGATCCCGACCGCACCGCCGCCGCCCCGGCCGCCACCGCCGCCACCGCCGCCGAGGCCCGGGAAGGAACCGTTCGGGAAGCCGTTGGTGCCGCTGGTGGTGGGGAGTTCGACCTTGTCGCCCTCGTTCAGCCCGGAGAGCACCTGCACGGTGCTGTCGCCCTCGACACCGACGCCGACGTCGACCCGCGCGGTGCTGCCGTCCTGGTGCACCACGGTCGCGGTCCGGGAGGACCCGGTGCCGGACAGCGCCGAGGTCGGCAGCGAGAGCGCGCTGTCCGCCTCACCGGTGATCACCTGGACGGTGGCGCTGAGGCCGGTGCGCAGGGTGCTGGTGTCCCCGCCGAGCTGCAGGGTGGCCGCGTACTGGACCGCGGCGGAGCCGACCGCGCCGCCGGAGGAGCCGCCCGACGGCAGCGAACTGACCGACAGGACGGTGGCGTTGAGCTTGGTGTCGGACTGGGCGTTCAGGGTGACGCTGGCCGCCTCGCCCTTCTTCAGCTTGAGCGAGTCCAGCTCGGAGAAGTTGGCGGTGACCTGCATCCCGGTCGGGTTGGTGAGCACGATGAAGCCGCTCGGGCTTCCCGAACCTGCGCTCGTGGTCGTGGACTTGGTGGTGGAGGAGGCCCCGGAGGCGCTCGCCCCCACGGTGTCCCCGACCTTCGCCGAGACCGAGGCGACCGTCCCGTCCACCGAGGCGGTGAGGGTGGTGCCGGCCAGCGCCGCCTGGGCGTTGGTGAGGGTGGTCTGCGCGCTGGCGACCTGCTGCTGGGCCTGGGCCACCGCCGCGTCGTCGACCTTGGTGGTGGTGATGGTGGTGGTCTGCGGGGCGGGCGTACTGCTCCCGCCCGCCCCGCGACCTCCTCCTCCGCCGCCGCTGTTCGGCGAAGGAGCCTGCGGCGCCGCGGCACCGGGCAACGGCTCGGTGGTCGTCGTGGTGACCCCGGCCTGGGCCTTGGTGAGGTTCGCGTTCGCCGTGGTGAGGGCCGACTGGGCGGCGTCCACCTGCTGTTGGGCCGCCGTGGTGTCGACCGTCGCCAGCACCTGGCCCTTCTTGACGGCGTCCCCGACCGCGACCTTGACGGCGGTGAGCCGCCCGCCGGTGGCGAAGTCCTGGGCGGCGTCGGTGGGGGAGGCCAGCGTGCCGGTTCCGGACACGGTGGCCAGGACCGTCCCCTTGGTGACGGTCGCGGTACGGGTGACCGGCTTGGCCGCCGCCGTGCCGCCGCTGCCGTCGACCGTGGCGTACACCAGGGCGGCACCGCCCAGCAGGGCCACGCCGAGCGCGGAGTTGACGAGGACGGCGCCGCGCCGTCGTGGGAGCACCTTCATGGCGGACAGCTTCGCCGGGCGCTCTTGCGCTGCCCTGGGCACCGGCTGGGAGAAGACTGACCGGCCGGATCCGGGCATTCCGCCCGAATCACCCGGCTCGCGCGGGCACCTTGGCCGGGTTGTGGGCGAGCGTTGGGCGAACTCCCAGCGCCCTCCCAGCGATCCCCAGCCATCCGGGAGCGAACCACGGCGCCCGATCGAGCAGCACCCGATCCCACGGCGCCCGATCCCCCAGCACCCGATCGAGCGCACCGGCCGGGAACGCCGTAGGGGCGCACCCCCGACGGAGTGCGCCCCTACGAGCAGGGGGAGCCGGCCGACCTCAGCCGTCGAGCTCCTCAGCCGTCAAGCTCCTCAGCCGTCGATCTCCTTGCGGAAGCCCTCCGCCACCGCCAGGAAGATCGAGTTGCCCTCGGCCTCGCCGATCGAGATCCGCACGCCCTCCGGGAACGGCCGGACGATCACCCCGGCCGCGGCGCAGGCCGCGGCAAAGTCCGCCGAGCGCCCGCCGAGCCCCAGCCAGACGAAGTTGGCCTGCGAGTCCGGGACCTCCCAGCCCTGGGCGCGCAGCCCGGCGACGACCCGGTCGCGCTCCCCGACCAGCGCCTCGACCCGCTCCAGCAGCGCCTCCTCGGCGCGCAGCGAGGCGACGGCGGCGTCCTGGGCGAGCTGGCTGACGCCGAACGGCACGGCGGTCTTGCGCAGCGCGGCCGCCACCGGCTCGTGGGCGATCGCGAAGCCGACCCGCAGCCCGGCCAGGCCGTAGGCCTTGGAGAAGGTGCGCAGCACGCAGACGTTGGGGCGGTCGCGGTAGAGGTCGACGCCGTTGGGGACCTCGGGGTCGCGGATGAACTCGATGTACGCCTCGTCGACGACCACCAGGACATCGCCGGGGACGGCGTCCAGGAAGCGCTCCAGCTCGGCGCGGTGGATCACGTTGCCGGTGGGGTTGTTGGGGTTGCAGACGAAGATCAGCCGGGTGTCCGGGGTGACCGCGGCGAGCATCGCGTCCAGGTCGTGGTCGCCGTTGTCCTTGAGCGGGACCGGGACGGGCGTGGCACCGGCGATCTGGGTGATGATCGGGTAGGCCTCGAAGGAGCGCCAGGCGAAGATCACTTCCTCGCCCGGGCCGGCCGTGGCGAGCACCAGCGACTGGGCGACGCCGACCGAGCCGGTGCCGAGGGCGATGTGCTCGGTGGGAACGCCGAAGCGCTCGGCCAGGACGGCGGTCAGCTCGCTGACGCCCATGTCCGGGTAGCGGTTGAACGAGCCGGCCGCCGCGACCGCCGCCTCCAGGACGCCGGGCAGCGGGTCGTTCGGGTTCTCGTTCGAGGACAGCTTGTAGGCGTCGGCGCCGGCCGGCTTGCCGGGCTTGTAGGTGGGAATGCCGTCCAGGCTCGGGCGCAGGCGCGGGCCACGCGCCGAGGTACCACTGCTCACGGTCGTACTCCTTCGTGTTCTCTGCCGGTCCGCCCGCCCTCGCACGGTCGGGATCGCCGCCGTGCCCCGGGACCTGGCTCCGCCCCCGGATTACGCGGGACTCGCCCGGACCACCCCGGTCGGGTGCCTTGCACGATACCGACCGCCCTCACCCGTAGGAGTGAGATGCCCGGACGGGTTACAGGCGCAGATCAGCCATTCTGCCCGGTTCCTTTGGCACATGTCAGAGGTAAGAGGCCTGGTTTCGGAGGGGGATCGAAGGGGCGCACCCCGGCTCACTCGTGGAGAAACGTATCTCCGAAGGCTCCCGATGCGCCGGTCACAGACCCTTGTCAGGAGCCATACGATCGGTCCGCCATGACAGCAGCAGCCAACCAGAGCGGTCGGCGTCCCACCACCTCAAGGCGTCTGGAACGGGCCGGCATCCGGGATGTGGCAGCAGCCGCCGGAGTGTCGATCACCACCGTCTCCGACGCGCTGAACGGCAAGGGCCGCCTGCCCGACGAGACCCGCAGCCGGGTGCGCGAGGTCGCCGAGCGCCTCGGCTACCGCCCCTCGGCGGCAGCCCGCACCCTGCGCACCGGACGGTCCGGCCTGATCGGGCTGACCGTCACGACCTACGGCGAAGAACCCTTCACCTTCACCGAGTTCGCCTACTTCGCCGAGATGGCCCGGGCCGCCACCAGCGCCGCCCTGGGCCGCGGCTACGCGCTGGTGGTGCTGCCCGCCTCCTCCCGCCACGACGTCTGGGGCAACATCGCCCTGGACGGCACCGTGGTGATCGACCCGCCGGACCAGGACCCGCTGGTCAGCGAGCTGTACCGGTCGGGCGTGCCGGTGGTCAGCGACGGCAAGCCCGGCAACTGCCCGGTCACCGCCTGGGTCGACAACGACCACGAGGCCGCCGTGCTCGGCATCCTCGACCACCTCTCCGAGGCCGGCGCCCGCCGGATCGGCCTGCTCACCGGCACCAGCACCGACACCTACACCCGGCTCTCCACCGAGGCCTACCTCGCCTGGTGCGCCAAGGTCGGCCAGGAGCCGGTGTACGAGACCTACCCGGCCCACGACCCCGCCGCCGGGGCCGTCGCCGCCGACCGGCTGCTCGCCCGCCCGGACCGCCCGGACGCCGTGTACGGCCTGTTCGACCCCAACGGCACCGACCTGCTGGCCGCCGCCCGCCGGTACGGCCTGCGGGTGCCGGACGACCTGCTGCTGGTCTGCTGCAGCGAGAGCGACGTCTACGCGACCACCGAACCGCCGATCACCACGCTCTCGCTCAAGCCGCGCAGGATCGGCACCACCGTGGTCAACCTGCTGATCGACGCCATCGAGGGCGTCGACTCCGGCACCGGCGTGGACATCGCCCGGCTCTTCCCGCCGCGCTACCGCACCGCCGGCAACGGCCCGCCGCCGGGCACCCTGATGCCGACCGAGCTGATCGTCCGCGCCTCCTCCCAGCGCCGGAGTCCGCGCACCACCGTCAGCCCGCCCCGGCCCCCGGGCGAGGTCTAGGGGGCTGCCGGTGCGGTGGACGGGGTCCGGACCCCGTCCACC
>NZ_JBEOSV010000078.1:0-39282 GCF_040303245.1 Kitasatospora sp. NPDC096077
CCCGCGCCGGCCGCCCCGCGTCCGGCCGGTGCGCCGACCCCGGGCCCGCGCCCGGCTGCGCGTCCCGCCGCTCCGGCGGCCCCGGCCGCTCCCGCGGCTGAGTTCTCCTCGCCGGCTCCGGCCGGTGGCGACGCCGCGCGTCCGGCCGCCCAGGCCCCGCGTCCGGCGGCCCAGGCCTCCGGTGGTGCCCGTCCGGGCCCGCGTCCGGCCGGCCCGCGTCCGGGCAACAACCCCTTCACCTCCGGCAGCGCGACCGGCATGGCCCGCCCCGGCGACCGCCGTCCGGGCGCGCCGGGTGCCCGTCCGGGTGCTCCGGGCGCGCAGGGCGGCGACCGTCCGCGTCCCGGTGGCGACCGTCCGCGTCCCGCCGGTGCCCCCGGTGCTGACCGTGGCGCCCCGCGTCCCGGTGGCGACCGTCCGCGTCCCGCCGGTGCCCCGGGTGCCGACCGTGGCGCCCCGCGTCCCGGTGGCGACCGTCCGCGTCCCGCCGGTGCCCCGGGTGCCGACCGTGGCGCCCCGCGTCCCGGTGGTGCTCCGCGCCCCGACGGCATGCCGCGTCCGGCCGGCCCGCGCCCCGGTGGCGCCCCGTCCCCGTCCGGCATGCCGCGTCCGAACCCGGGCATGATGCCGCAGCGTCCGGCCGGCCCGCGTCCGGGCCCCGGCGGCCGTGGCCCGGGTGGCCCCGGCGGTCGTCCGGGTGGTCCGGGCGGCGCCGGCGGTGCCCGTCCCGGCTTCCAGGGTCGTCCGGCCGGTCCGGGCTCGCGTCCGGCCGGTGGCGGCGGCTTCGGCGGCCCGCGTCCGGGTGGCGGTGCTCCCGGTGGTGGCGGCGGCTTCGGCGGCCCGCGTCCCGGTGGCTTCGGCGGTCGTCCCGGCGGCCCGGGTGCCCGTGGTGGCACGCAGGGCGCCTTCGGTCGTGGCCCGGGCGGTCGCCCGGCGCGCGGTCGCAAGTCGAAGCGGGCGAAGCGCCAGGAGTACGAGGCCATGCAGGCCCCGTCCGTCGGCGGTGTGATGCTCCCTCGCGGCAACGGCCAGACCGTTCGCCTGTCGAGCGGCGCCTCGCTGATGGACTTCGCGGAGAAGATCAACGCCAACCCGGCCGCGCTCGTCTCCGTCATGTTCAACCTCGGTGAGATGGTCACCGCGACCCAGTCGGTCTCCGACGCGACCCTTGAGCTGCTGGCTGGCGAGATGGGCTTCCAGCTGGAGATCGTCAGCCGGGACGACGAGGACCGCGAGCTGCTGGAGTCGTTCGACATCGACTTCGGTGCCGACGAGGGCGACGAGGACCAGCTGGCCCCGCGCCCGCCGGTCGTCACCGTCATGGGTCACGTCGACCACGGTAAGACCCGCCTGCTGGACGCCATCCGCAAGTCCAACGTGGTGGCCGGCGAGGCCGGTGGCATCACCCAGCACATCGGTGCCTACCAGGTGGCGACGATCGTGAACGGCGAAGAGCGCCCGATCACCTTCCTCGACACCCCGGGTCACGAGGCGTTCTCCGCCATGCGTGCCCGTGGTGCCAAGTCCACCGACATCGCGATCCTGGTGGTCGCGGCCAACGACGGTGTCATGCCGCAGACGGTCGAGGCGCTGAACCACGCCAAGGCCGCCGGTGTGCCGATCGTGGTCGCCGTCAACAAGATCGACGTCGAGGGCGCCGACCCGACCAAGGTCCGCGGCCAGCTGACCGAGTTCGGCCTGGTGGCCGAGGAGTACGGCGGCGACACCATGTTCGTCGACATCTCCGCGCGCCAGGGTCTGAACATCGACCAGCTGCTGGAGGCCGTGGTCCTGACCGCGGACGCCTCGCTCGACCTGCGGGCCAACCCCGAGCAGGACGCGCAGGGTATTGCGATCGAAGCCCACCTGGACAAGGGCCGCGGCGCCATGGCGACCGTCCTGGTCCAGCGCGGTACCCTCCGCGTCGGTGACTCGATCGTCGTGGGCGACGCCTACGGCCGCGTCCGCGCGATGCTCGACGAGAACGGCAACAACCTCGCCGAGGCCGGCCCGTCCCGTCCGGTGCTGCTGCTCGGTCTGACCTCGGTGCCCCGCGCCGGCGACAGCTTCATCGTCGTCGACGAGGACCGCACCGCCCGTCAGATCGCCGAGAAGCGCTCGGCCCGCGACCGCAACGCCGCCTTCGCGCAGCGTCGGGTCCGGGTGTCCCTGGAGGACCTGGACAAGGCCATCGCCGCCGGCTCCATCGAGCAGCTCAACCTCATCATCAAGGGTGACGTCTCCGGTTCGGTGGAGGCCCTTGAGGACGCCCTCGTCAAGCTGGACGTGGGCGAGGAGGTCGAGCTCCGGGTCCTGCACCGCGGTGTGGGTGCCATCACCGAGTCCGACGTGGACCTGGCGATGGGCTCGGACGCCATCATCATCGGCTTCAACGTGCGCGCCGAAGGCCGTGCGCGCACCGCGGCCGACAAGGAAGGCGTGGACGTCCGGTACTACTCGGTCATCTACCAGGCGATCGAGGAGATCGAGAACGCCCTCAAGGGCAAGCTCAAGCCGGAGTACGAGGAGGTGCGCCTCGGCGCCGCGGAGATCCGCGAGGTCTTCCGCTCCTCCAAGTTCGGCAACATCGCCGGTGTCCTGGTCCGCGACGGCATCATCCGCCGCAACACCAAGGCCCGCCTGCTGCGCGACGGCAAGGTCGTGGCGGAGGGCCTCACCATCGAGGGCCTGCGCCGCTTCAAGGACGACGCGACCGAGGTCCGCGAGGGCTTCGAGGCCGGTGTCACCCTGGGGTCGTTCAACGACATCAAGGTCGAGGACATCATCGAGACCTACGAGATGCGCGAGAAGCCGCGCGCCTAGTCGGTGTCAGCCGGGGCCGGTCGACGGGTGGTATTCCCGTCGACCGGCCCCGGTCTCGCTGTGTAGGGTCCGGGGTGTCAGCCCGGTTCAGGGCTGCTCCCCGAGGCCTCCCAGGTCGGCTTGACCTGTCACTACATGTTCGTGGGAACACTCACCTTCGACCTGCTGCTGGGCGACGTCCACTCGCTCAAGGAGAAGCGTTCGATCGTGCGGCCCATCGTGGCCGAACTGCAGCGCAAGTACAGCGTGTGCGCTGCCGAGACCGGGAACCAGGACCTGCACCGCCGGGCCGAGATCGGCCTGGCGGTGGTCTCCGGCGAAGCCGGGTACGTCACCGAGGTCCTGGACAGCTGTGAGCGGTTGGTCGCCGGCCGCCCCGAGGTGCAACTCCTCTCCGCGAGGAGGCGCTACCACAACGACGACGATGAATGAGAGCTGTGGAGCCGGTCGGCGGAAGTCGCCGTTCTCACACAGCTCAGGACCGAGAGCGCCCGCAAGGCCGGGCGCGGGCCGGTACTTTGGGGCATGGGCCCCGACGGGTGCGCAACTCGCCCCGGTACCGGGCCCACTGCACGAGGAGGCAACGTGACCGACACCGCAAGGGCGCGCAAGCTCGCCGACCGCATCCAGGTGGTCGTCGCCCAGACCCTGGAGCGCCGGATCAAGGACCCGCGACTGGGGTTCGTGACCATCACCGACACCCGGGTGACCGGCGACCTGCGCGAGGCCACCGTCTTCTACACCGTCTTCGGTGACGAGACCGACCGCGAGGCCACCGCCGCGGCGCTGGAGAGCGCCAAGGGCGTGATCCGCTCCGAGGTCGGCAAGATCGGGGTGCGCTTCACTCCCACCCTGACCTTCGTCGCGGACGCGCTGCCGGAGAACGCCCGGAACATCGACGACCTGCTCGACCGGGCCAAGGCCATCGACGCGGCGGTGCGCACCACCGCCGCGGGGGCGGCCTACGCCGGCGACGCGGACCCGTACCGGGTGCCGGCGTCCGAGCGTGACGACGAGGACGAGTAGTCATGGCGGGTGAGCCGGCGCAGGCCGCCTCGCGAGCCGGATCGACCACGGGGGCGTCCTCCACCAGCACGGTGGAGGGTGCCCTCGCGGCGCTCCCCGGCCCGCGCACCGAGGAGAGCGGCTTCGAGCTGATCTGGCAGCAGGTGGTGGCGGAGATCGGGAGGGCCCGCTCGATCGACCTGATCTGCCACATCTGCCCGGACGGCGACGCGCTGGGCTCCTCGCTGGCGGCGGGCCTGGCCCTGCGCGCGCTCGGCAAGCAGGTCCGGGTCTCGTTCGGCGACGACCCGCAGATCGTGCCCGAGTCGCTGGCCTTCCTGCCCGGTCAGGAGCTGATCGTGCCGGCCGCCGAGGTGCCGGACGTGCCCGAGCTGGTGCTCTGCTTCGACGTCGCCGCGCAGAGCCGGCTGGGGCTGCTGCACGACAAGGCCTTCGCCGCGCCCGTCCTGGTGGTGTTCGACCACCACGCCTCCAACCCGGGCTTCGGCACCCACCAGCTGATCGACCCGACCGCGCCGGCCACCGCCGTCCTGGTGGACGAGCTGCTGCGCCGGCTCGGCGTCGAACTCGACCAGTCGCTGGCCACCTGCCTCTACACCGGGGTCGCCACCGACACCGGCTCCTTCAAGTACCGGGCGACCACGCCCGCGACCCATGAACTCGCCGGGCGGCTGCTGGCCACCGGCATCCGGCACGACCTGATCTCCCGGCAGCTGTGGGACACCTCCTCCTTCGGCTACCTCAAGGTGCTCGCGGCCGCGCTGGACCGGGCCGTCTACGAGCCGGCGGCGGCCGACGGGCTGGGCCTGGTGTGGACCTGGGTGCCGTACCAGGACCTGGCGCTGTTCAGCGTCACGGTCGAGGAGATCGAGGGGCTGATCGACATCCTGCGCCGCCCGGCCGAGGCCGAGGTGGCGCTGGTGCTCAAGCAGGACCCGGACGGCACCCTGCGCGGCTCCTCCCGCTCCAAGGGGGCGGTGGACGTGGCCGCCGCCTGTGCCGAACTGGGCGGCGGCGGGCACGTCTTCGCGGCCGGGTTCAGTGCCCGGGAGGACGTCGCCGCGGTGGTCGAGCGGTTCCGGGGCGCGCTGCGACCCGTCCGCTGAGGCCGACCCGTCCGCTGACCGGCCCGCACCTCTCGTACGGTGTCCTGGAGCACGTCCGCACGTCCTAGAGAAAGACCCGAAGAACTCGATGAAGCGCAAAGGCACCGGCCCGGACGGCCTGGTGATCGTGGACAAGCCCGAGGGCATCACCTCGCACGGGGTCGTCGCCAAACTGCGGTGGCTGGCCGGGACCCGCAAGGTCGGGCACGCCGGCACGCTGGACCCGATGGCCACCGGCGTGCTGGTGATCGGCATCGAGCGGGCCACCCGGCTGCTCGGCCACCTGATGCTGACCGCCAAGACGTACGAGGCGACCATCCGGCTCGGCCAGACCACCGTCACCGACGACCGGGAGGGCGAGGTCACCGCCTCGGCCCCGGCGGACGCGGTCACCCGGGAGGCGATCGACGCCGGGATCGTGGCGCTCACCGGCGAGATCATGCAGGTGCCGTCCAAGGTCAGCGCGATCAAGATCGACGGCAAGCGGTCCTACGCCCGGGTGCGCGAGGGCGAGGACTTCGAAATCGCGGCCCGGCCCACCACGATCCACTCCTTCACCGTGCACGGGCAGCGCGCGGCGGTCGCCGAGGACGGCACCCCGGTGATCGACCTGGACGTGACCGTCGAGTGCTCCTCCGGCACCTACATCCGGGCGCTGGCCCGCGACCTGGGCGCCGGGCTGGGCGTCGGCGGGCACCTGACGGCGCTGCGGCGCACCAAGGTCGGGCCGTACGGGGTGGAGTCGGCGCGCACCCTGGAGGAGCTGGAGGCCGCCGTCACCGGCGAGTCCGGCGCGCCGCTGGAGGTGCTGCCGATCGCGGCGGCCGCGGCGGCCGCCTTCCCGCGCTGGGACCTGGACGAGGACTCGGCGGAGAAGCTGTCGCACGGGGCCCGGCTGAAGGCGCCCGGGCTGGGCGTGGACGGGCCGATCGCGGTGTTCGGGCCGGACGGGCGGTTCCTCGCGCTGGTCGAGGAGAAGGGCGGGCAGGCGAAGCCGGTCGCGGTGTTCGTCGGCTGAGCCCCCGGGCCGCCGAATCTCTGGGTCCGGCCGCACCGGTCGCGTCGAAACCCCCGTCGGGAGTCCTCCCGGCGGGGGTTTCCCCTGTGCGGACGCATTCACCCCCACGGGGGAGCGCGCGAGGTGAACGACCGTGGTGAACGGCGCGGGGGCGGTCGGGGCGACCCGACCGGGGGCAGGCTCCCCGCGGCGAGCGGGCGACGGGCCCGGACGACGGGCGAAGGGGCTTCCATGCCGGGGTTTGCGGAGGGCGATCCGGGGCGGTACCTGCTGCGGATCCGCGACCTCAACGGGCGGCTGCACGGCTTAGGGTTCGCGGCCGACCCGCAGGGCGGCGTGCTCACCGCGCACGAGGCCGTGGCCGGCCTGGACCGGGTGGTGCTGCACACCCCCGGCGGCCGGACCCTGGTGCTCGGCCCGGACGCCGTGCTGCCGCTGCCCGAGCACGGGCTCGCCCTGCTGCGCACCGAGGCGCTCGGCGGGCTGCCGGTGCCGCCGCTGCCGGTGGCCGCGGTCGGCGCCGGGCACGAGGTGCTGCTGCCCGCGCTCACCGGCGAGGACGGCCGGGCGGTGGTGCTGCGCTGCGGGCTGCTGGGCGTCGGCGGCGCGGCGTACGGCGGGCACCGGCTGGCCGGGGTGCTGGTGCTGGACGTGCCGCTGGTGGCCGGGGTCGCGGTACCGGCCGGCTCGCCGGTGCTGGACGCCCGCAGCGGTGCCGTGGTGGCACTGGCCGCGCCCGCCCTGCGCGGCTCGCAGTACGGCGGTTCCGGGCCCGGTGGGGCGCTGGCGGCCGTGCCGGCCGGTGGCGGGGCGGTGGTCGCGGAGGCGCTGGCCGGGCTGCTGGCGCGCAACGCGGCGGCGGTGCCCGGGTACGGTCCGGCGCTGAACCTGGCCGGGGTGCTGCGGCTGGCCGCCGCCCAGCTGGCCGCCGCCGGGGCCGGACCGGACCGGGTGTCCGGGCTGGCCGCCGACCGGGTGGACCGGCCGGACGGCCTGGCCGGGGACGAACCGGAGGCGACCGTCACCGCCCTGGTCGGCGCGCCCGGCAGCGGCCGCTCCACCGAACTGGCCGCGCTGGCCGTCCGCCGCTCCGGCGGCGACCGGCCGCGGCCCACGCTCTGGCTGCGCGGCGCCGACCTGCGCGCCGAGGACCGCTCGCTGGCCGAACCCGTGGAACGGGCGCTGGCCGCCGCCGCGGCCGGGCTCGGCGTCCCCGCGCCCCCGCCGGAGCCCCTCGCGGCGCTGTGCGCGGCGGCCGGACGCCCGCTGCTGGTGGTGCTGGACGGCCCGGAGGAGGCCCCGGCCGAGCCGGACCCGCGCTGGCTGCGCGGCGCCGGGCAGTGGCTGACCGGCTGCGGGGCCCGGCTGCTGACGGCCTGCGGCGAGGAGGTCTGGGAACGGCTGGCGGCCGAGCCCTGGGGGCGCGGCGGCCCCGACCTCACCTGTTCGGCCGAACCCGGACCGGACGGCGACCTGGCCAGCGCCCCGACCGTCCGGATGGACGGCGGCGGCCCCGGCGCGCCGACCCTGGCCGGGCACCGGCTGGGCCCGCTGCCCGCGGAGGCGGCCGAGCGGGTCCGCCGCCGCTACGGGCTGCCACCGGGCCGACCGGCCGCCGCGGAGGACGCCCGGCACCCGCTCGCCGTCCGACTGGCCGGGGAGCTGTGGGCGCAGGGCCTGCACGACGGGCCGGCCCGGCGCGGCGAGCTGTTCGGCGCCCACCTGGACCTGCGCTGCCTGCGGGTGGCCCAGCGGCTGGCCGAGGACGGCCGGCCGCGCCGCCCGGGCGCCCACCGCCGCGGCACCGCCCGGCCCACCGGACCGCGCCAGCGCCGGGTGCGCCGGCTCGCGGCGGCGGTGGCCGGGCGGGTGCACGAGGCGGCCCGGCGGATGCTCGGTGCGGAGCCGGGCGCGCTGGGGCGGGAGGCCTTCGAGGAACTGTTCCCGGTCGACGGCGGCTGGGCCACGGCGGTGCTCGCCGAGGGGCTGTTCGTTCCCGCCGGGCCCGGCTTCCGCTTCGCCCACGGGGAGTTCGCCGACTGGCTGCAGGGCCGGCACCTGGACCTGGACGCGGCGCTGCGGATGCTGCTGGGCGAGGCCGAGGACACCCCGCCCGGACCGGAGGGAGCCGGCCCGGCCGTCCCCCGGCACCGGATCGGCCCGGTCACCGCCGCGCTGCGCCGGATCGGCGAGACCTGGGGCGCGCCCGCCCTGGACCCGTGGCTGCACCGGATCTGGCGCGCGCTGGACCTGCGCCCGCCGGGCAGCGAACCCGCCTGGTGGGCGGCCCGGTTGCTCGCCGCCGGGCTCGCCGCCAGTCCCGACCGGGTCGAACACCGGGAGCTGCTCGACCAGTTGGCCCGGCGGATGGCCGAACGGGCGGCCACCGCCGGGAGTTGGGAGACGCTCGACGGGCTGAACCGCTTCGGTCCGGAGTTCTGGACCGGCCTCGGTCTGCCGGTCGAGGCCGAACTCGACCTGCTGCGAAGGCTGGTGACCGCCGACGGCCCCGGGCGGCGGTTCCTCGGCACGGTGGCCGAACGGCTGCGCGCCGACCCGGTCGCGGTGTTCCCGCTGCTCTGCACCTGGTTCGACGACCAGGGCTCCAGGGTCGCCGAGCTCGCCCACGACCTGCTGTACGCCCACCGGTGGCTGGCCCTGGACGAGTTGGCCGACGCGCTGGCCGACGCCGCCCACCCGAGGGCGGACGCACTGCTCACCGTGCTCGCCGCCGAGGAACCGTCCACGCTCTGCCGCGCGGTGGACCGCTGGAGCCACGACCGGCGGCCCGAGCGGCACGTCGCGGCCGCCGTGCACGCGCTGCGCACCGCCCCGTACGCGGGCGGGGCCGGGGCCGAACTGCTGCGCTTCGGCGCGCTGACCCTGCTCGCCCGCGAGGACGAACCGGGCCTGCACGGCGCCGCGCTGGCCCTGCTGGTCGCCGACCCGGTGACCCGGGCCGGGCACCTGGACGCCGCGCTGGCCCGGCACCGCGCGGGCGGCGACGCCTTCCTCACCCCGAGCGCGCTCGCCCCGGCCCTGGAGAGCGACCCGGAACCCGTGCTGGCCGCACTCGCCGACCGGCTCGCCCGCCCCGGCGCGGCCCCCGCCGAGACCCTGCGGGTGCTCGCCGACGCCCGGGCCCCGGTGGCCGCCCGGCGCAGCGCCGAACTGGCCGCCCGGCTGCTGCGCCGGCACCCGGAGCTGGCCGGGCCGGTCGCCGTCGACTACCTCGGCCGACGGCTGCGGCAGGCCGCGATCGACGGTCCGGCCGCCCGGCTGGAACTGCGGGTGCTGCTCGGCGGCGCGCTGGCGGCCCGGGCGGCTGCCGTGCGCGGGCCGTTCGCCGAGGTGCTGTCCGTGCCGGTGACCGACCCGGCGGCGGACGCGCTGCGCTGCGAGCTGCTGGACACCCTGCTCGCCACCGAGACCGACCGGGCGGTGCTGACCGTCGCCGTGGAGCGCCTCGCCGAGCACTGCGCGGCCGAGAACCCCGCCCGGGCCCGTGCCGTACTGGCCCGGGCGACCCCGGGGCTGACCGGTGCGGACGAGCTGCTGGTGCGCTGCGCCGGGCGCTCGGCGGCCTTCGCCCGGCTGCTCGCCCGCTGGCCGCGGGACGCCGCGCCGACCGCCCCGGACGGCCCCCGGCTGGCCCGGCTGCGGGCCCTGGTGGCGGCCGGCCGGGACCCGCAGTACGCCGCCGCCGAGGCCGAGCGGACCGTACCCGCGTCGGCTCCTCGGGCACCGCTGCGCCCAACCCCCATTCCGGTGCCGGAGCCGGGGCGGGCGCATGGCACGCTATAGGGGTTCGGTTGTGAGCGTTTGAGCGTACGAGGGTACGCACCGTACGGAACAAGGAGCAGTCGGGTGCAGCGCTGGCGTGGCCTGGAGGAGATCCCCGGTGACTGGGGACGCAGCGTCGTCACCATCGGCTCGTTCGACGGGGTGCACCGCGGGCATCAGCTGATCATCGGTCGGGCGGTCGAGCGGGCCCGCGAACTCGGCCTCCCCTCGGTCGTGGTGACCTTCGACCCGCACCCGCGCGAGGTGATCCGTCCGGGCAGCCACCCGCCGCTGCTCGCGCCGCACCCGCGCCGGGCCGAGCTGATCGCCGAACTCGGCGTGGACGCGGTGCTGGTGCTGCCGTTCACCACCGAGTTCTCCAAGGAGTCCCCGGAGACCTTCGTCCAGCAGGTGCTGGTGGACGCGCTGCGCGCCCGGGTGGTCATCGAGGGCCCCAACTTCCGCTTCGGGCACAAGGCCGCCGGGAACGTCGCGCTGCTCGCCGAGCTGGGCCGGGCGGACGACTTCCAGGTCGAGCTGGTGGACCTCCAGGTGTCCGGCACCGCCGGGGACGGCGAGCCGTTCTCCTCCAGCCTGACCCGCCGCCTGGTCGAGACCGGCGACATGGCCGGCGCCAACGAGGTGCTCGGCCGCCCGCACCGGGTCGAGGGCGTGGTGGTGCGCGGGGCGCAGCGCGGCCGCGAGCTGGGCTACCCGACCGCCAATGTGGAGACCGTGCCGCACAGCGCCGTCCCGGCCGACGGCGTGTACGCGGGCTGGCTCACCGCCCAGGGCGAGAGGATGCCGGCCGCGATCTCGGTCGGCACCAACCCGACCTTCGACGGCACCGCCCGCACCGTCGAGGCGTACGCCATCGACCGGGTCGGCCTCGACCTGTACGGGCTGCACGTGGCCGTCGACTTCCTGGCCTACCTGCGCGGGATGGAGAAGTTCGACTCCATCGAGGCGCTGCTGGACCGGATGGCCGACGACGTCAAGCGGGCCAGGGAGCTGACCGGGGTCTGACCCCGCGCACGTGGAAGGGCCCGCCGACTCCTCGGCGGGCCCTTCGTCGTCACTGCTTCGTCGTCACTGCTGGGGCGGCTGTGCCTGCGGCGGCGGGTAGCCGTAGCCGGGGCCCGGCTGCGGGGCGGGCGGCTGCTGCGGCCAGGGCGCGCCGGGGGCGGGCTGCTGCGGGTAGCCGTACCCGGGCGGGGGCGGCGGGGCCTGGCCGGGCTGCGGTGCCCACGGCGCCCCGGGGGCGGGCTGGGCGGCCTGGCCGGGGTAGCCCTGCTGCTGCGGGTCGACGGGGTACGGCTGCGGCTGGCCGGGCTGCTGCTGGTGGGCCGCCTGGGCCTGCTGCTGCCAGCCGGACTGCTGGGCGGCCGCCTGCTGGGCCCGGGCGATGTCCTCGCCGACCAGGGTGGCCAGCTCGAAGTACGCCTCCCGGACCTTGGGCCGCATCATGTCGAGGTTGACCTCGGCACCGGCCGCCAGGCTCTCGTCGAAGGGCACCACGACGACGCCGCGGCAGCGGGTCTGGAAGTGCGCGACGATGTCCTCGACCTTGATCATCTTGCTGGTCTCGCGCACCCCGGAGACCACCGTGATGCTGCGCTGCACCAGGTCGGCGTAGCCGTGCGCGGAGAGCCAGTCCAGGGTGGTCGAGGCGCTGGAGGCGCCGTCCACGCTCGGGGTCGAGACGATGATCAGCTGGTCGGCGAGGTCCAGCACCCCGCGCATCGCGCTGTACAGCAGACCGGTGCCGGAGTCGGTCAGGATGATCGGGTACTGGCGGCCCAGCACGTCGATGACCTGGCGGTAGTCCGAGTCGTTGAAGGTGGTCGAGACGGCCGGGTCGACGTCGTTCGCCAGGATCTCCAGGCCCGAGTTCAGGTCCTGCGAGGTGAACTGACGGATGTCCATGTAGCTGCGCAGGTGCGGGATCGCCGTCACCAGGTCGCGGATGGTCGCGCCGGTCTGGCGCTTGACCCGGCGGCCCAGGGTGCCGGCGTCCGGGTTGGCGTCGATCGCGATCACCTTGTCCTGGCGCTCGCTGGCCAGGGTCGCGCCGAGCGCGGTGGTGGTCGTGGTCTTGCCGACGCCGCCCTTGAGGCTGATCACGGCGATCCGGTAGCAGCTCAGCACCGGGGTGCGGATGATCTCCAGCTTGCGGGCCTTCTCGGCCGCCGCGGCCTTGCCGCCGAACTGGAACCGCGGCTGCTGGCGCTGCTGCTTGGGCTGGCTGCGCAGCAGCCGGTCCGAGGACAGCTCGACGGCGGCGGTGTAGCCGAGCGGCGCGCCGTGGGCGGTCTGCTGCGGGGCGGCGGCCTGCTGGAACGCGGCGGGCGGCGGAGTGGCGGCGCCCTGCGGCGGCCAGGGCTGCGCGGGGCCGGGATGCTGCGGCTGGCCGGGGTAACCGGGGTGACCGGTGTAACCGGGCTGGGGCTGACCGGCGGCCGGCGGCGGGTAGGCGCCGGGCTGCGGCCAGCCGCCCTGCCGCGGGTCCACCGGGGCGGGCTGCGGCTGGACGGGCTGGGCCTGGACCGGCGGCGCGGGCTGCGGCGGCTGTGGTTGGGCGGCGGCCGCCTGCTGGGCGGCCCAGGCGGCCTGCGGATCCCAACCGGTCTGCGGGTCCCAACCGGCCTGCGGGTCCTGCGGCAGCTGCGGCGGCTGCGGGGCCGGGGGTGCCTGCGGAACCGCCGGGGGCTGCGGGACGGCCGCGTCCTGAACGGGCATCGGCTGGACCGGCGGCTGCGCGAAGTCCTGCGGCGCCACCGGCGCCACCGGCGGTGCGGGCTGCGGCAGCGGCGGCTGCGGTGCCTGGGGTGCCTGCGGAGCGGCCGGGTACGACAGCGGCGCGCTCGGCTGGACCGGGGCCGCCGCGGCCGGCGGCCAGGCGGCGGACACGGGGGCCTGCGGGGCCTGCGGCTGCTCCGGCAGCACCGGCGGGGCCGGCGGAGCCTGCGGAGCCGCCACCGGGAACGGGACGTGCTGCGCCTCGGCCTGCACGGCCTGCCCCGGCGGCACGGGTGCGGCCACGGCCGCCGGACCGGGCTCGGCCACCGGCGCGGGGCCCGCGGCCGGGGCGGGAACCGACGGAGTCAGCGGGGCGGCCGGGTCGGCGGCGGGCTCGGCCGCCGGCGTCGCCGGGCCCGACCGGACGTACCAGGACGGGGGAGTGTAGTCGGGCGCGTCGGACCAGTCGTCGTCGTCCTCCGCCGCGTTGTCGCCGACGTAGACGCCGTCCCGATCGCTGCTCACTAGGGCTCCCTCGTGTTCGCCGCCGCTTGTTCAGCGGTGCCGTTGCCGCAACAAAGACTAGGCCGTTCGGCTGCTCCGGTTGAAGGCGGCTGCGGTTCCGGACCGGGATCGACCGGCCCGGGAACGCCCCTCAGTCCATCCGGCGCGGGCCGCCGAGCACCTGCTGTTCGGCCTGTCCGGCCACCGCCCGGACGTACTGACGCCGCATCCGGGTGGCCCAGAGGGTGAGGTCGTCGCCGAGCGCGGGCAGCGCGGCCACGTCCTCCGGCGGCAGCGACAGCACCCGGCCGACCAACTCGGCCTCCTGGGGCATGATCCGCTGCACCCCGACCAGGTCGGCCGCGTTGAGCACCCGCGAGGCGTTCGGGCCGAGGTAGGGGAGCAGCGTCAGGGTGGTCTGCCAGGGCGCGGCGGAGAGCCGGCTGCGCGGCGGACGGGCGCCGAGGTCGCGCACCACCAGCACCGGCGAGGCCACCGAGGCGCCCTGCGGGCCGAGCCGTCCGACCTGGTGGACCGTCACGCACGGCTGTCCGCCGCCGGCGGCCTGCGCCATCGGGCCCCAGAGCTGCGCGCGGGCGGTCTCCACCGCGACCCGGGCGCCGATCGCGGCCGCCCGCAGCGCGATGACCTGTGCCGTCCAGACGCCGCCGACCAGCACCAGGTCGTACGCGCTGGGACGGAACAGTCCCAGCACCGCGGGCGACCCCTGCGGGTCGACGCCGATGACCACGCCGTCGTCGCCGACCGGGAAGGCCAGCGCCCCGAGGTCGGCGGCCTCCAGCACGTGCTTCTCCCGGCGCGGCCCGCGCAGCCCGAAGCCGGGCAGGATCCGCGGCCGCGGTCGGCGGCGCTCGGGGCCGGGCGTGGGGCTGGTGGAGGGGTAGGTCCGGTACGCCATCAGGACGTTCCTCCCAGTGGCAGGGTGGCGAGCACGCCGGGGGCCTGTTCGAGGTCGAGCCGGACCAGGCCGAGTCCGGCGCTCTGCGCCCGCGTCTCCACCTGGCGGCCGACCTGGCCGACCTCGCTCTCGTTGCGCCCGGTCACCCGCAGGTGTCCGCTGACGGTCACCGAGCCGCCGGTGCCGCGCCCGGCGGTGAGGCTGAAGGTGCTGGCCAGCGCGGGGGTGCCGGTGATCAGGTTGACCAGGTCCGGGGCGCCGATCCGGCCGGCCGGGCCGCCGGGGCGGGACAGCTGCGGCCAGCGGGAGATCCAGTAGGTGCTGTGCCAGCGGTCGTCGATCCGCCAGAAGCGGGTGCCCTCCTGGGTGCGGCGGGTGGTGCCGCCGCCGCTGCCGGTGCCCTGGCGCCCGGCCACCGCGATCGGGTTGGCGCAGGTGGCGATGGACAGGGCGGCGATCAGCTCGCGCTCGTCCAGCACGGTCGCGTTGAACCCGGCGCTGTTCAGCCGCCCGGCCAGCTGGTCGGTCACCCGCTGGAGCGCCTTGCGGGCGCCCTCCTCGCCGCCGCCGCGGGCCCGGACGGCGGTGGCCGCGCGCTCCGGGTCGAGCTTGAGGGCGATCCAGGTGAGCCGCAGCCCGGGGGTGGAGGTGCCGTCGGGCAGTTCGCGGTAGGCGCGGGCGGCCAGCGACTGTTCGGGCAGGTGCTGGGCCGGGGCGGGCTGGGTGTGCTGGACCAGCTGCACCGACTCCAGGGTGATGTCGTCCACGGTGAGCGCCGAGCAGATCACGTCCAGCGGCAGCGGCAGCGCGGTGCGCACCGGGCGCAGCGGCTGGTCCTTGGCCTGGACGAGCAGCACTGAGGTGAGGAAGGTGCCGTCGCCGACCATGCCGGTCTCCCGGCGGACCGGGCGGCCGCCGAGGTCGGCCTCGGTGGCGTGGGTGCAGGTGCGCAGTCCCGGTTCGAGTTCCAGCGCGGGCGCCAGGGCCGGGTCGGTGCCGGGCGGCGGCAGCAGCGACTTCGCTTGCCGCAGGCGGGACTTGAGGGCGGCGCGCACGCTCAGCAGTTCCGGGACGGTGCGGCCGCGCAGTGGGACGACGGCCAGCACCAGCAGGACCAGCGCGACCGCGCCGAAGCCGACCGCGACCGGGCGGCTGATCGTCCAGCCGACCGCGACCAGGGCGGCCGCGACCTCGACCAGGACGATCTGCTGGAGCTTCAACCGGCCGCCGAGCAGCCCGGGTCGGGGGTTGACGCGCACCTGGACCGGGCCGCCGGCGCCGGTCGCCGACGGGTGGCCGGCCGCCGTCCGGTCGGGCGGGCCGCCGCGCCGGGCCCGTCCGGGCCGGCCCGGCCCGGGGCCGCCCTCGGCGCCGCGGCGTTCTGGAGCGGTCTGGCTTGGCATCCCCCGATGGCCCTCTCTGATCCGTTGGCGCGGCCCGGCTGGCTGGTTCGCGGACCGTACCCGTACCGTACTCACCGTCTGCTGCCGCATCGTAGAGGGTTCGAGCCGGGTCCCGCCCGGCGGGTGCGGACCGCGGGGCCGGCCGGTCCGACGGGAGGCCGGCCGCGGCCGGGACACGTCTGACAGAGGGGGACGACGAGGATGGCATCGCGCCGGGACGAGCTGAACGCGTACACCTTCGCGCGCAAGCGCACGGTGGGGGCGTTCCTGTCGCCCTCCGGCGGCGGCAGCGACGAGGACGCGCCGCGACCGGTGAAGGCGGTGCTGCCGAGCGTGCTGGTCGGGGCGGTGGTGGTGGCCGGGTTCGGGCTGTGGGGGGTGTTCAAGCCCGCCGCGCCGGTGCAGTGGGACAACGGCAAGAACATCATCCAGGGCAAGCAGTCGACCACCCGGTACGTGGTGCTGACCGACCCGGACGGCCGGACCAAGCGGCTGCACCAGGTGCTCAACATGTCCTCGGCGCGGCTGGTGCTGCCGGTGGACGCCAAGGTCGTGGTGGTGGACGACGGGGTGCTGGACCGCTACCCCAACCACGGCCCGACCATCGGGATCCCGTACGCCCCGGACAAGTTGCCGGGCAAGGACAACGCGAGCCGGCCGATGAAGTGGGCGGTCTGCGACCGTCCGGGCTCGGACGACAAGCAGGAGACCGTCAACCAGGCGGTGTTCGTGGCGGCCGGCGCGGACGCGGCGGCGCTGTCCGCCAAGGACCGGATGCTCGGCCCGGACCAGCTGTTGCTGGTGCAGCAGGCGGACGACCAGCAGGTCTCGACCTCCTCGGGGTCGGGCCAGCCGGCCGCGGCGCCGGTGTACCTGGTCGACGCGCAGGGCCGCAAGCACGAGATCGGCTCGCCGCAGTCCGACGCCACCGAGCGCAAGGCGCTGGTCACCGCGGTCTTCGGGCCCAACGCGGTGCCGCAGCGGGTCAAGCGGGAGTGGCTGGACACCCTGGTCGCGGCGAGTCCGATCACCTTCCCGCAGGTCCCGGACATGGCCGACGCCCCGAACCCCAACTCCGGGGTGAACCTCGGCAACCCGGCGGACCGCCGGATCGGCCGGCTGGTGCACTACCAGGACCGCGACTACGTGGTGGGCAAGGACAGGCTGTTCCTGGTCACCCCGTTCCAGGCGGAGCTGATCCGGCAGAACCCGGCCTACCAGGTGCTCTACAAGTACGACCAGGACAAGCGGCCGCGCAGCGACGAGATGACCCCGGACGACCAGTCCAGGTTCAACACCGACGTCAAGCTGCCGAAGACCTCGGACGACTGGCCGCTGCGGACCGGTGCGCCGGTGAACAACTGGAAGGCGCCCCAGGACGCCCGGCTGGTCGTGTGCAGCACCTTCGACGGGATGACGGAGGACGGCCGCACGGCCAGGCGCAGCGTCTGGGCCGGGACGTCCTACCCGGCGGCGTACAACAACGGCGCGGGCGCGGCGTACGTGACGCCCGGCCACGGCCTGTTCTACCGGGCGATGGACAACGCGGCCGGCGGCAACCAGGGCGGCACCAACGCGAACCCGAACGCCAACGCGAACCCGAACGCGAACGCGAACGCCAACGCGAACGCGAACGCCAACGCGAACGCCAACGGCGCTGCGGCGGCCGCCTCCGGCACCGACTTCCTGATCACCGAGACCGGCCTGCGCTACTCCGTCCCAGCCAACGGCGACGGCGGCCACGGCCCCACCCCGTCGGCGAGCCCGAGCGCCCCGAAGACGGCGGCCCCGGCGCCGGGGGACCAGCCGACCCAGAACCCGGACGACCAACCCGGCGGCAACCAGGCGCGATTGGGCTACCAGAACGTCCAGCCGCTGCCGGTGCCCAAGGAGTGGTCGAACCTGGTGCCGGCCGGTCCGCCGCTGACGGCGAAGAGCGCCGCGCAGCCGCAGAACGCCTGATCGGCCGGGCCCGGCAACGGACTTGGCCACCGTGTCATGGTCTGGTAACTACTCAGCGTTCGATGTTGGGTGAGTTGCGTGTGCCGACTACAGTGCTCCTGGACATCACACGGGTGATGCGGCGGCGGGGCCCAGGTTCCTCCGTACACACAATGTTTGTCTCATGGGGGATGGTGCGCATGAGTGACGGCCAGTTCACGGTGACCGCGCAGGAGATGATGGACTTCGCCGGGAAGATCGAGACGGCGCTCGGCCAGATCGAGACGGAGCGCAAGGCACTCCAGACCACGGTCGAGAACATCACCAGCGGCTGGAAGGGTCAGGCCGCGGACTCCTACAAGGCCCTGCAGGGCAAGGTCAACGACGACGTCAAGGCGCTGCACGAAGCGCTGACCGCGATCAAGCACGCCATCGAGCTGACCACCAAGCACTACGCGAGCGCCGAAGAGGAGCAGAAGGCGCTGTTCGGCCCGCAGGGCTGAGCACCGCAGCGCTGACCGTCGACGAGCCGATCGTCGACGAGCCGACCACCGCTCCGTTCCCACCGTCCGCTCGACGGGGTGCCCACGGCTGAGCGCCGGGTGCTCCGCATCCTCGTCCAGGGAGACATCGTGACCGACCACATCCTCGTCAACTTCCAGACCCTCCACCAGGCGTCGGAGGACGTCAAGAACTCGGCCAACAAGATCGACCACATGCTGTCCGAGCTGCGCAAGGAGGTCACCAAGATCTCCCAGGGCTGGCAGGGCCAGGCCCAGCAGGGCTACAACACCCAGCAGACCAAGTGGGACGGCGCCGCGCAGAACCTGAAGGACACCTGCGCCACGATCTCCAGCTCGCTGGAGAGCGCCGCGCAGAGCTACCACGCGACCGAGAAGAAGAACGCCGGTCTCTGGCAGGGCTGATCGACCGTTCCCGGACGGGAACGACAGGGGCGGGTACCCGGACTCCGGGCACCCGCCCTTCGGCGCGCGGCGCGGCACGGGGTGGCGAACATGAGGGGTGGCAGGGTGTCCGGACGCGGGTTCCGCAGGACGGCCGCGGCACTGGCCGCGCTCACGGTGCTGGGCGGCCCGCTCGCCGCCCCGGCGTACGCGGACGGCGGGCCGGGGCTCGCCGCCGCCGGTGACTGCCCCAAGCCCGCGCCGGACGTGCCGACCGTGCCGTGGTCGCTCCAGCGGATACTCCTGGACGAGCTGTGGCAGGGCGGGTCGACCACCGGCCGGGGGGTGACCGTCGCCGTCATCGACACCGGGGTGGACGACGCCAACCAGCAGCTGGCGGGCAAGGTCGACATCGGACCGAACCTGCTGTACGACAAGCAGAACAACAAGTTCGTCGACGGCAACTCCAAGACGGACACCGTCGGCCACGGCACCAAGGTGGCCGGGATCATCGCCGCGAGCCGCAGCGACCGGACCGGCTTCGTCGGGCTGGCCCCCGACGCCCGGATCTACGCGATCCGGCAGAACGACAGCGAGGGCAACGGCGACGTCTCCAGCCTCACCGCGGCCATCACCGACGTCGTCAAGAACAACAAGGACCCGAACAAGGCGCCGATCAGGGTCGTCAACATCTCCCAGGACGTGCGCGGCGCGGGCGACGCCCACTTCGGCGGCTACCAGGAGCTCAAGGCCGCGATCCAGGACGCCGAGGACAACGGCATCGTGGTGGTCGCCTCCAGCGGCAACGACGGCAAGGAGGGCGACACCTACCCGGGGGCCTTCCCGACCGTGCTCTCCGTCGGCGCCTCCGACCGCAACAACGAGCGGGCCCCGTTCTCCGAGTACGGCTCCTTCGTGAAGGTCGCCGCGCCGGGCGTCGACATGCTCTCCACCGTCCCCGGCGGCGGCCAGTGCGTGGACAACGGCACCAGCTTCGCCGCCCCGTACGTCTCCGGGCTGGCCGCGCTGCTGATCGGCGCGCACCCCAAGTGGACGCCGGCCCAGGTGCGGGCGTGGATCGAGCAGAGCGCCCAGCGCACCGAGCCCGGCCCGAACCGGTTCATCGGCTGGGGCGTGGTGGACCCGGTCAAGGCCGTCACCAAGGCGCCCGAGAACCCGCCGTCCGCCGCCGCCCCGGACGCGCCCGTGCAGCTCGCGGCCGCGCCGATCGTGCCCCGGCCGGTCGGGCTCGGCGAGACCCAGGCCGACCGCGACGGCCGCACCGCCACCTATGTGGTCGGCGTCGGGGCGCTGCTGGTCGCGCTGCTGATCGGCGGCGGCGTCGTGCTGCGCGACCGGCGCCGCGGATCCGCCGACTGACCGTCCGCCGGCCGTCCGTCCGCCGGCCGCCCGGGAAATCTGCGGAACGTCTGTAACACCGGCGCCCGTTCACCGCATCCATCAAGTGTCAGGGGGCACACGAACGCGGGGGAGCGAAGGCGATGGGGTGGATCGGCGGCGGCCGCGAGGCCAAGGACACCGAGTTCCTGGAACTCGTCTCCAGCCGGACCGGGCACCTCTACCGCTCGGCCTGTCTGCTCACCAGCGGCGACACCCACTACGCCGAGGACCTCGTGCAGGAGGCCCTCAGCCGGATGTACGTGCTCTGGCGGCGCAGCGCCTACACGGGCGGCCGGCACCGGATCGACAACCCGGCGGCCTACACCCACACCGTGATGGTGCGCACCTTCATCGCCCAGCAGCGCCGCCGCTCCAGCGGCGAGCGCCCGACCGAGGCCCTGCCGGAGCCGGAGGGGCAGGACGCGGACAGCAGTCTGCGGCTGACCCTGCTGGACGCGCTCGGGCGGATGCCCGCCAAGGACCGCGCGGTGCTGGTGCTGCGCTACTGGGAGGACCGCAGCGTCGAGGAGACGGCCGAGGTGCTGCGGCTCTCCTCCGGTGCGGTCCGGACCAGGACCACCCGGGCGCTGGCCCGGCTGCGCGACCAGTTCGGCGACACGCTGGCCGAACTCGCGGCCCGCTGAAACGGCCCGCTGAAACGGCGTGCCGAAACGCTTCGCCGAATCGGTCCGCAGAATCGCTTCGCCGAACACCTCCGCCATTCCGCCAATCCGCCATTCCCGCCACTTCCGCGACGCAAGGAGACGGTGATCAGCCATGTCCGAGTCGGACAAGTTCGAAGACGATCTTCTCTACGCCATCACCCGTACCGGTGAGGGTTTCCGCCCTGAGCAGGCCGACCAGGCCGGGCTGGTCGCGGGCGGGTACCAGCGCGGCCGCCGCCGCTGGCGCCGCCGGTCGACCGCCGCGGTGGTGGGCGGTGCCGCCGCGCTGGCCCTGGTGGGCACCGGGGCGGTGTACCTGACCGGCGGCGGCTCGCCGACCGGTACGGCCACGGTCGCCGCCGCCTCCACGGGCACGGCGTCCGGCGCGGCCGGTGCGAGCCTGACGCCGGCCTCGGCCGGTACGCCCGCCGCCAAGGCGGTCACCGGCCCCGAGGTGCTGGCCGCCTTCCAGGCGCTGCTGCCCAAGGGCCAGGTCACCGACGGCAAGGGCACCGGCACCGAGCCCACCGGCAAGCCGGGCGGCGGCGTCAACGCGGGCGCCAGCCTGCTCTTCGACGACGGCCAGGGCCGGGCCGCGATGGGCATCTCGCTCACCCGGCTGGCGCCGAACGACCCCAACCGGGCGCAGAACTCCTGCCCGGACAAGAAGCTGGTCCCGTACGACGCCTGCACCGCCACCAGCCTGCCGGGCGGCGGTTCGCTGACCGTCCTCCAGGGCTACGAGTACCCGGACAAGCACGTCTCCACCAAGTGGTGGAACGCCAAGCTGATCGGCCAGGACGGCCGGCAGATCGAGCTGTCCGAGTGGAACTCCCCGGCCGAGAAGGGTGCGCCGGACAGCCGTCCGACCCCGCCGCTGTCGCCGGAGCAGCTCAAGGCGATCGTCACCGACAAGTCCTGGGACCCGGTCATCGCCGCGATCCCGGAGCCGAAGCCGGTCAAGCTGCCGGACACCGGCAAGGAGTACAGCACCAAGGAGATCCTGGAGATCACCGCCACGCTGCTGCCGAGCGGGCTGACCGAGACGGAGACCGCCGGCGACGGCTCCGGCTACGCCAACTTCGTGCTGGACGACGGCAAGGGCAAGTCCCTGGTGCAGCTGAACGTGCAGGACTGGAGCCACGACGGCACGGGGGGCCTGTTCGGCAACGCCCGGACGCTGCCGGACGGCACCAAGGTGGTGGTCCGCAGGGAGGGCGGCAACCCGGGCATGTGGACGGTGGACACCCTGCACCCGGACGGTCTGCGGGTGGTGATCAGCTCGTTCAACAGCGGCACCCAGAAGACCCCGCCGACCCGCAAGGCCCCGGTGCTGACCGACGACCAGATGCAGACGATCGCGGCGGCCCCGGTCTGGAAGCTCAAGAAGTAGCGGCGGGCCGGACGGAATGCGGCGGTGCCCCGGGCTCTTGGGGGAGGGCCCGGGGCACCGCCGTGTGGGGGAGGGGTGGGGGTCGGTGGGTCAGTCCCGCTGGTCCTCGGGGAGGGTGATCACCCAGCGGGTGTCCTGCCGGGGGCGCAGGTAGAGCAGCCAGTAGAGGGTGGCGGCGGCGGTGATGCCGCCGGTCCACAGCAGCGGCTCGGCGTCCAGCTTGGTCATGACGTAGAGCAGGACGAGGATCAGCAGCACCGGGACGGCCGGCCACAGCGGCATCCGCCAGGCGGCGGCGTGCTTGTGGTGGCCGCGGCGGGAGAGCAGCGAGGCGATGGCGACCAGCAGGTACATCGCGGTGACGGCGACGCCGGTGATGTTGCTGAGCAGTTCGCCCTTGACGAAGCAGAGCGCGGCGCCGGGCAGGCCGACGGCCAGGGTGGCGACCCACGGGGAGCCGAAGCGGCCGAGGGTGCCGAAGGCCTTGTTGACCGGCTCGGGCCAGGCCTTGTCGCGGGCGGAGGCGAACAGCACCCGGGAGTTCTGGATGACCATGACGATGCCGGCGTTGATGATGGCCAGCGCGATGCAGAGGCTGATGAAGGTGCCGACCGCGGAGTTGCTCCAGGCGGTGACCATGCCGGAGATGTCGCCGTCGGTCAGGC
The DNA here is from genome assembly GCF_040303245.1 of Kitasatospora sp. NPDC096077. Taxonomy (NCBI): domain Bacteria; kingdom Bacillati; phylum Actinomycetota; class Actinomycetes; order Kitasatosporales; family Streptomycetaceae; genus Kitasatospora; species Kitasatospora sp. NPDC096077. The sequence goes on from NZ_JBEOSV010000078.1 coordinate 22,292, forward strand.
TCTGCAGGTCGGGGGCGCCCATGGTGATGGCGGCGACCGGGATCAGGATGATGGCGCTGGAGAGGCCGAGGGTCCACAGCACGGTGCGGGAGACGGTGCGGCGGGGGTTCTCCAGCTCCTCGGAGAGGTAGACCGCGGTGGAGAAGCCCTGGGTGGCGAACAGTGCGATGCCGAGCGCTCCGACGATGGCGCCGATGCCGACCGTCTTGGTGGCGCCGCCGTCCCCGGCGACCAGGCCGTGCAGCAGACTGGCGTGCTCCGGGTTGGCGTGGGCGAAGCCGAGCACGGAGACCACGCCGGCCGCGATGACCTCCAGGACCAGGAAGATGCCAGTGATCCAGGCGTTGGCGCGCAGGTCGAGCAGGCCGGCCAGGGTGGCGGCGAGCATCACGGCGGCGCCGGCGATCGGCTTGTCGACGTGCAGCACGGGCGCGAGGTAGTCGGCGGTGCCGAGGGCGATGACCGAGGGGACGATCATGACCACGATCAGCGACTGGATGAAGACCAGCCAGCCCGCGAGCCGTCCGGCCAGGGTGCCGACCATCGCGTACTCGCCGCCGGCGCTGGGGATCAGGGTGCCGAGCTCGGAGTAGCAGAACGCGACCGCGATGCAGAGCACCGAGCCGATGGCGATGGCCAGGGCGGTGGCGCTGCCGATGCTGGAGAACAGTTCCGGCACGATCACGAAGAGCGTCGACGCGGGCGTGACGCAGGACAGCGTGAGCAGGGTGCCGCCCACGACGCCGATCGAGCGCTTGAGCTGCTGGGGCGCGACTGCCCCGTCCGCCGTGGCGGCTACGGTCTGTGGCGGGCGAAGCGTGTCGGTCATGTGGCATCCGATCGGCTCTGAACGGTCCTGGAAGGGGAGCGGGTATCGCCTCCGCTGGCTGGTTGCTCGGGTCTGGTCCGGTCGCTCCCGGGCCGCCATGGAACCTTGGGCGTATTGATTGCGTCAACGCCGGAACTGCTTCGGAATCCGTTGCGGTGGACGGCACAGACATGCGATCCGATGATCACTTACCGTCATCACGCTGTTTGTCTGACTTGTTACCTTGGCCACAATGGATATGAATCAAAGGTAAACAGTCTGTTGCAAGCCACCTTTCAAAGGTGGCATCTCGATCGGACGGCGACACGTCCAGGTGGCCCCGGGTGGGGCGACAACTCGCAGGTCGGGTACGGGAACCGTAGCCCCGGGCCGGAAAGATCTAGGTAACGTTTCAGCACCTGGGACGCCGAAGGGGCCGGACTCCGGAAGTCCGACCCCCTCGATCACCGTCCGTAGCGGACGGCTCGGTCACCCCGTGTGCTCACTGGACCGGCAGCCAGCCCGTCTGGACCATCTGCCCGCCGGTCACCCGGCGTGACACGAAGACCCCGCGGCCCGGCGGCAGCGCCTGCGGCTTGACCGTCCCCAGCAGCGCGCCCTCGTCCCGGTTGCCGGAGAGGATGACGCCCTGCCCGCCCAGCTCGCGCATCCGCTGCATCACCGGCTCGTACAGCGAGCGTCCGGCACCGCCCGCGCTGCGGGCCACGATCACCCGCAGGCCGATGTCCCGGGCGAACGGCAGGAACTCGGCCAGCGGCGCCAGCGGGTTGCCCGAGCCGGTCGCGACCAGCTCGTAGTCGTCGACGATCACGAACATGTCCTTGCCGCTGTACCAGCTGCGGTTGCGCAGCTGCTCGGCGGTCACGTCCGGGCCGGGCAGCCGGCGGGCGCAGGCCCCGCGCAGCATGTCCACGATGGCCGCCATGGCCGGCTGGGCGGCCGCGTACTCCACCAGGTGCTCCGGCGGGACGGTGCCCAGCAGGGCGCGCCGGTAGTCGCCGACCACGATGCCGGCCTGGTCCGGGGAGTAGCGCTCGGTGATCTGCTTGATCAGCATCCGCAGCAGCGCCGACTTCCCGGACTCGGTGTCGCCGAACACGATGAACAGCGGGTCGGTCTCGAAGTTGACGAACGCCGGCGCCAGTTCGGCCTCGTCCACGCCGAAGGCCACCCCGCGCTCCGGGTGCTCGAAGCCCTTTGGCAGCGAGTTCCCGTCCAGGACGGCGGGCAGCATCCGCACCTGGGGGGCGCGCGGCCCGGTCCAGGCGCCGTCGACCGCGGCGACCAGTCCGGTCACCCCGTCCTGGAGGTCCTCCACCGCGGCGGAGCCGTCCAGCCGCGGCAGCCCGCCGAGGAAGTGCAGCCGCTCCGCGGTGATGCCCCGCCCGGCCAGCGCCGGGACGTTCTGCGCCACCCGGCGGTCCACCTCGGACTCCATCGCGTCACCGAGCCGCAGCTCGATGCGGTTCTGCAGCAGGTCCTTCAGCGCCGGGCGCACCTCCGCGTACCGGGCCGCGGTGATCACCAGGTGGACGCCGTAGCCGAGGCCGCGCTGGGCGAGGTCGCCGATGACCGGTTCCAGCCCCTCGAACTCCTGCTTGAAGGTGTTCCAGCCGTCGATCATCAGGAACACGTCGCCGAAGGCCTGGTCCGGCAGCTGCCCGGCCGCCCGGCGGGCCCGGTAGGTCGCGATGGTGTCGATCCCGGTCGCCCGGAACAGCTCCTCGCGCCGGTTCATCACCGAGTGCACCTCGGAGACCATCCGGCGCACCTTGTCCACGTCCAGCCGCCCGGCCACCCCGCCGACGTGCGGCAGGCCGAGCAGCGACTGGAAGCTGCCCGCGCCGAAGTCCAGCAGGTAGAACTGCACCTCGCGGGGGGTGTGGGTGAGGCCGAAGGCGGCCGTCATGGTGCGCAGCACGGTGGACTTGCCCGACCGCGGGCCACCCACCACCAGGCCGTGGCCGGCCGCCCCGGAGAAGTCGACCTCCAGGATGTCGGTCTTCTGCTCGCGCGGCTTGTCCACGATCCCGATCGGCGCCCGCAGCCGCCCGCCCGGGTAGCCCGGCGCGGTCAGCCCGCGCTCCGGGACGACCTGCAGCGGCGGCAGCAGGTGGTCCAGGCTCGGCGCCTCGTCCAGCGGCGGCAGCCACACCTGGTGCGCGGCCGGTCCCTGGCCGGCCATCCGCTGGACGAACACGTCCAGCACGGTGTCCACCAGCGCGTCGTCCTGCTCCGGGGCCTGCGGCGCCTCCTCCTCCGCCGGGGCCGGCGGCAGGTCCACGAAGGCCGAGGTGAAGGCCACCGGGCGGGCGTTCACCCGCCGCCCGCCGGTCGAGCGCTGCTGCCCCGGCGCCCGGTACGGCCCCGAGACGTACGCGGCCTTGAACCGGTCCATCACGTCCTCGCCGAACTTCAGGTAGCCGACGCCCGGCACCGGCGGCAGGTGGTAGGCGTCCGGCACGCCGATCGCCGCCCGCGACTCGGCCGCCGAGAAGGTGCGCAGACCGATCCGGTACGAGAGGTAGGTGTCCAGGCCGCGCAGCTTGCCCTCCTCCAGGCGCTGCGAGGCCAGCAGCAGGTGCACGCCCAGGGAGCGGCCGATCCGGCCGATCTGGATGAACATCTCGATGAAGTCGGGCTTGGCGGTGAGGAGTTCGGAGAACTCGTCGATGATCAGCACCAGCGAGGGCAGCGGGTCCAGCGCCGCGCCGGCCGCCCGGGCCCGCTCGTACTCGTGGATGTTGGCGTAGTTGCCGGAGCGGTGCAGCAGCTCCTGGCGGCGGTGCAGCTCGCCCTCGATCGCGTCGCGCATGCGGTCGACCAGGGTGAGCTCGCCCTCCAGGTTGGTGATCACCGCGGAGGTGTGCGGCATGTCCGCCATGCCGAGGAAGGTCGCGCCGCCCTTGAAGTCGGCGAGCACGAAGTTCAGCGTCTCCGAGGAGTGGGTCATCGCCAGCGCGAGCACCAGCGTGCGCAGCAGCTCCGACTTGCCGGAACCGGTCGCGCCCACGCACAGGCCGTGCGGGCCCATGCCCTCCAGCGCGGCCTCCTTGATGTCCAGGTAGACGTGCTCGCCGCCCGCGCCGACGCCGATCGGCACCCGCATCCGCTCGTGCTGGGCGCGCGGGCGCCAGCTGCGGGCCACGTCGAAGGAGCCCGGGTCGCCCGAGTTCATCATGTCGGTGAAGTCCAGGTTGGACAGCAGCGGTTCGTCGTCCCCGCCGGCCGAGGCCCGGTACGGCGCCAGCTGCCGGGCCAGCGCCTCGGACTGCCACAGCGAGAGCAGGTCCGGCTTGCCCGCGTAGGTCGCCCCGGAGGCCGAACGCAGCACCAGCTCCTGCGGGTTGACCGTCACCATCAGGTGCCCGCTGGGCTCGTCCACCTCACCCGGGACGACCTCGATCACGGTCACCCCCTGCACGCCCTCGGGGCTCGCCAGCACCGAGTCGTGCGGCACCCCGGCGCCGTCCATGACCACCACCAGGTGCGGCTGGTCCGCGGCGGGCGCCGCGTCCCGGACGAAGCGCTGGCGGCCGGACAGTTCGTCCTGCAGCAGGTACTCCAGCTCGCCCAGGTCGTTCGCGCTCAGCCGGCGCGAGCCCGCGCCGTCGCTCTCCTTGCGGTGCTGGTTGTGCGGGAGCCACTTGGTCCAGTCCCACTCCTCGGCCGCGCCGGGCGCCGCGGCGACCGCGACCAGCAGGTCGTCCGGCGAGTGCAGGGTGGTCAGTTGGGCGATCATCGCGCGCACGTTCCCGTACACCGAGTCCGGGTCCCCGCACACCGTGATGTGGTAGAAGGCCCGCAGTGAGACCGCCAGCGGCAGGTCCTGAAGGGTGCCGTGCGCCTTCAGGAAGGAGTGCATCGCGGCCGCCGACAGCGGCTCCAGCTCGTCCATCGGCGCGGTCTGCGGCGCCACCAGCGGGGTGGACAGCTGCACCGGCCCGAGGCCCACCCGGATCTGCGCGAAGTCGCCGTCCGCCGTGCGCCGCTCCCACAGCCGCCGGCCGTCCTCGACGATCGACCACAGCTGGTCCGGCGCCGGGTTCAGGAACAGCAGCGCGCCGCGCTGGCTCTCCGCCGTGCGGCGCACCTGGCGGCGGGTCTGCTGGAGGTACTTGAGGTAGTCGCGCCGCTCGTCGGCCATCGCGGTCGAGCCGCCCTTGCGGGCCCGGACGATCTGGGCCAGCACCATGCCGAGCGTCGAGACGATCATCAGACCGCCCATGATCTTCATCGGGGCGGCCGCACCGGGGGAGAAGAAGAACACCGCCGAGCCGCCCATGCCGAGCATCGGCAGGATGCTCATCAGCCAGTCCTCGTGGCCCTGCCGGGGCAGCTCGGGCGGACTGACCAGCTCCACCGGTTCGTCCGGCACGGTCGGCGGGTAGGCCCTGGCCGGTCGCTTGACCATGATCACACCCATGCGTCATCCACCCCGCGGCGTCGATCGATCACTTCGGCATCAGCCCTCACGCGACTGCGCCGGCTCCGGTACGGGATCCCGTGGCTGAGGACGCCCCACGCAGCGCAGCCCCCGTACCACCGTGCGCAGGCGCCGATCCTAACGGTCGCCCCCGCACCGCCCGCCAGACCCCGGCGCCGTGCGGCCTCCCCGCCCGACCCCGCCGCGGCAGCGGGCACGAACCGAGCGGGTAGGGTAACGCCGCGCCAACTCGCGGCCCGGCCGGGCCGGTTCCGCAGCCACACACCGCGCGCCGCCGTGCCGCGGCACCGTCAACCCAGGGGGAGCGCTCAGTGCGTCGAAGGATCGAGGTGCGGACCAATGAGTGAGCGGAGCGAGCTCATCATTGAGAGGTGCGCGTGGGCGAGTGCCCCTGCCGAGCGCAGCGAGGTGGGCGCATGAGCAGTAGTACGGCCGCCACGGGCTACTGCCGGGTCACCGTCGTCGCGCCGGACCGCCGGATCGACGTCGCCCTGCCCGAGGACGTCCCCCTCGCAGACGTCTACCCCGAGGTGCTGCGACTGGCCAACCAGAGCCAGCCCGAGGGCGCCCCCACCGGCTACCACCTGGTCCGCCGCGACGGCACCGTGCTCGACGGCAGCCTGTCGCTGGCCGCCCAGCAGGTCCGCGACGGCGACCTGCTGGCGCTGCGCCCCTTCGCCGAGTCGCTGCCGCCGGCCGTCCACGACGACGTCGCCGACGCCATCGCCAGCGCCGTCGAGGCCGACCGCCGCTTCTGGACCGTCGACCTGATGCGCGGCTTCGGCCTGATCGGCGCCGGCGTCCTGCTCACCCTGCTCGGCTTCGCGCTCTGGTTCTCCGACCTGCGCCACGACATGCACAGCCTGCCCGGGGTGCTGGCCGGCGTCACCGCCGTCGTGCTCACCGCGCTCGCCGGGGTGCGCGCCCGGGTCTACCGGGACCCGCACGCCGCGGTCGCGCTCGGCCTCGGCGCCCTCCCGCACGCGATGATCGCCGGCAGCGGCGTCATCGCCGTCACCCATCCGGGGGACGGCCCGGGCCGGCTCCAGTTCCTGGCCGGCTGCGTCACCGTCCTGGTGGTCGCCGTGCTGCTCGCCGGCCTGCTGCCGGAGCAGGACGCGGTGTTCGTCGCCGCCGCCCTCGTCGCCACCGCCGGCGCCCTCGCCACCTTCGCCGCCGTGCTGATGCCCGGCACCCCGGCCGGCAACATCGCCGCCGTCACCGGCGTCGCCGCGGTCGCCGCCGTCGGCTTCCTGCCCGGCCTCTCCGCCCGCTTCGCCCGGCTGCCGGTCGGCTTCAGCGCCCCCGGCCAGACCCGCACCCGCAGCCGCGACTACGACGAGGAGGCCGAGCGTGCCGAGGCCGTCCAGTACGAGCGGATCGCCCACCAGGCCCGCCGCGGCCACGAGGTGCTGGTCGGCCTGGTCGGCGGCTGCGCCGCGGTCGTGGTCGGCGCCTGCGCCGTCCTCTCCTTCACCGACCGGACCTTCCCCGAACTGCTCGCACTCGCCCTGGGCATCGCCACCATGCTGCGCGCCCGGCTGTTCCGCTACACCGCGCAGGTCCTCGGCCTCACCGTCGCCGGCCTGCTGGGCCTGTGCCTGCTGATCGTCGGGCTGTCCCTGCACACCCCGCAGTTCATCCTGCGCGCGGCCGGCTCCGGCACCCAGCTCGACCTGCGCACCGTCTGGCTGGCCGCCTCCATCGCCTTCGGCGCCGCGCTGCTCACCGCGATCGCCCTGGTGGTGCCCCGGCTCGGCGTCTCCCCGTTCTGGGGACGCATCCTGGACCTGGTGGACAGCCTCACCCTGATCTCGCTGGTCCCGCTGGCGCTCGCCGTGCTGAACGTCTACCGGCTGGTCCGCGGCGCCACCGGCTGAGCGCCCGACGGGCGCCCGCCCACCCGCCCGTCGGACGGGTGGGCCGCACTGGTACGCTTGGCCACCGAGCGCAGCCATGTGTCCGCCCACTCGTGGGCAGCCGACCGCGGGCCGCGCTCACGACACCGAGTTCTCGCAGAGTCCTGTGCAGTCGACCAGGACCGCTCGGTAGACCTTGAAGGAGTTGCAGTGGCTCTCGCCTCTGACGTCAAGAAGCAGATCTTCGCCGAGTTCGGCCAGAAGGAGGGCGACACCGGCTCCCCCGAGGTCCAGGTCGCCATGCTGTCGCGCCGTATCTCGGACCTGACCGAGCACCTCAAGTTCCACAAGCACGACCACCACTCGCGTCGTGGCCTGCTGATCCTGGTCGGCCAGCGTCGCCGCCTCCTGCAGTACCTGGCCAAGAAGGACATCGAGCGCTTCCGTACGCTCGTCGACCGCCTGGGCATCCGTCGCGGTGCCGCCGGCGGCGCCCGCTAAGACCGCCGCTCGGGGCGGCTCCCCACACCGGGGAGCCGCCCCGCGTGCGTATGCCGCCGCGGTTCGACCGCGGCACCCTGACATAACAACTCGCGCGCACCTCCCCAGGTGGCCGAGGATTGCACCGTAGGGTTGTGGGCATGCCGGGTGATGGCGCAGCAGCGCGCCACCCGGGCAGCAAGCCCGAACCCCCCCGCGGGACGAAGGCTTCAAACGGAAGCCGCCCGCATCCGAGAGAGCGTCCAGACGCGGACCGCCCGTCCCGGCCCGGCAGCCGTGAGGCGCCGGTCCTCGGTAGTGGCCCCCGGAACCCCCGCAGCCGAGCGGGGCACCCCGGAGGCTTCGATCGAAGACCGGCCCGACTGCCGCCCTCCTTGGCAGGAGGGCCCCAGGGCCGAACAGAGGCAGCGCGGGGACGCTCTCCCGGAGACGTACGAAAGAGGAGATCTTCCAGGTGGAAGAGAACGTGTTCTACGCCGAGGCCGTGATCGACAACGGTTCCTTCGGCACCCGTACCATCCGCTTCGAGACCGGCCGTCTGGCCCGTCAGGCCGCCGGCTCCGCCGTGGCCTACCTCGACGACGACACCATGGTGCTGTCGGCCACCAGCGCGTCCAAGCAGCCGAAGGAGCACTTCGACTTCTTCCCGCTGACCGTGGACGTCGAGGAGCGGATGTACGCCGCCGGCCGCATCCCCGGCTCGTTCTTCCGTCGCGAGGGCCGGCCGTCCGAGGACGCGATCCTCACCTGCCGCCTGATCGACCGCCCGCTGCGCCCGTCCTTCGTCAAGGGCCTGCGCAACGAGGTCCAGGTCGTCTGCACGATCATGGCGCTCAACCCCGACCACCTGTACGACGTGGTCGCGATCAACGCCGCCTCCGCCTCCACCCAGCTGGCGGGCCTGCCGTTCTCCGGCCCGATCGGTGGCGTCCGCGTCGCGCTGATCAACGGCCAGTGGGTGGCCTTCCCGACCCACAGCGAGCTGGAGTCGGCCGTCTTCGACATGGTCGTCGCCGGTCGCGTCCTGCCGGACGGCGACGTCGCGATCATGATGGTCGAGGCCGAGGCCACCGACAAGACCATCAAGCTGGTCGAGGGCGGCGCCGAGGCGCCGACCGAGGAGGTCGTGGCCTCCGGCCTCGACGCCGCCAAGCCCTTCATCAAGGTGCTGTGCGCCGCGCAGGCGCAGCTGGCCGCCCAGGCCGCCAAGCCGACCGCCGACTTCCCGGTCTTCCTGGACTACCAGGACGACGTCCTGGCCGCCCTGACCGCCGCCGTCAAGGACGAGCTGGCCAAGGCCCTCACCATCCCGGGCAAGCAGGAGCGCAACGCCGAGCTGGACCGCGTCAAGGCGGTCGCCGCCGAGAAGCTGCTCCCCGAGTTCGAGGGTCGCGAGAAGGAGATCAGCGCCGCCTACAACGCGCTGACCAAGAAGATCGTCCGCGAGCGCGTCATCAAGGACAAGGTCCGCATCGACGGCCGCGGCGTCACCGACATCCGCACCCTGGCCGCCGAGGTCGAGGCCATCCCGCGGGTCCACGGCTCGGCCCTGTTCGAGCGCGGCGAGACCCAGATCCTGGGTGTCACCACGCTGAACATGCTCCGGATGGAGCAGCAGCTCGACACGCTCTCCCCGGAGACGCGTCGCCGCTACATGCACAACTACAACTTCCCGCCGTACTCGGTCGGCGAGACCGGCCGCGTGGGCTCGCCCAAGCGTCGCGAGATCGGCCACGGCGCGCTGGCCGAGCGCGCCATCCTGCCGGTCCTGCCGACCCGCGAGGAGTTCCCGTACGCCATCCGCCAGGTCTCCGAGGCGCTGAGCTCCAACGGCTCCACCTCGATGGGCTCGGTCTGCGCGTCCACCATGTCGCTGCTGAACGCCGGTGTGCCGCTGAAGGCCGCCGTCGCCGGCATCGCCATGGGCCTGATCTCCCAGGAGATCGACGGCGAGACCCACTACGTCGCGCTGACCGACATCCTGGGCGCCGAGGACGCGTACGGCGACATGGACTTCAAGGTCGCCGGTACCCGCAACTTCATCACCGCCCTCCAGCTGGACACCAAGCTGAACGGCATCCCGGCGTCGGTGCTGGCCGCCGCGCTGAAGCAGGCCAAGGACGCCCGCCTGCACATCCTCGACGTGATGAACGAGGCCATCGACTCGCCCGACGAGATGTCCCCGAACGCGCCGCGCATCATCACCATCAAGATCCCGGTGGACAAGATCGGTGAGGTCATCGGCCCCAAGGGCAAGATGATCAACCAGATCCAGGAGGACACCGGCGCCGAGATCACGATCGAGGACGACGGCACCATCTACATCGGTGCCGCCGACGGCCCGGCCGCCGAGGCCGCCCGCACCACGATCAACCAGATCGCCAACCCGACCATGCCGGAGGTCGGCGAGCGCTACCTGGGCACCGTGGTCAAGACCACGACGTTCGGCGCGTTCGTCTCGCTCATGCCGGGCAAGGACGGCCTGCTGCACATCTCGCAGATCCGCAAGCTCGCCGGTGGCAAGCGCGTGGAGAACGTCGAGGACGTCCTCGGCGTCGGCGCCAAGGTGCAGGTCGAGATCGCCGAGATCGACCCGCGCGGCAAGCTCTCGCTGATCCCGGTCATCGAGGGCGAGGAGGCCGGCGAGGCCGCTTCCGAGTGAAGCGCCGCTAGCTGACCCTTGCGGCCCGTACGCCTCCCGGCGTGCGGGCCGCACCCCGTTGTCCACGCGTTCGTCCGTACGTGCCATTCCACGTGCGTTTCCTCTGGAGGTACCCACCGTGGCCCAGGCCCCGGCGGTAAAGCAGCGTCCCGGCACCACCCGGACCCTGCTCAAGGGCGTCGACGGCGCCGGCACGGTGCGCCGGACCGTCCTGCCCGGCGGCCTGCGGGTCGTCACCGAAACCCTGCCGACGGTTCGCTCCGCGACCTTCGGCATCTGGGTCGGCGTCGGCTCGCGGGACGAGACCCCGCAGCTCAACGGCGCCACCCACTACCTGGAGCACCTGCTCTTCAAGGGCACCGAGCGGCGCAGCGCGCTGGACATCTCGGCGGCCCTGGACGCGGTCGGCGGCGAGATGAACGCCTTCACCGCGAAGGAGAACACCTGCTACTACGCCCGGGTCCTGGACACCGACCTGCCGCTGGCCATCGACGTGGTCTGCGACATGCTCACCGGCTCGCTGATCCGCACCGAGGACGTGGACGCCGAGCGCGGCGTCATCCTCGAAGAGATGGCGATGGCCGAGGACGACCCGGGCGACGTGGTCCACGACCTGTTCGCCAGGGTGATCTTCGGCAGCGGCCCGCTCGGCCGCCCGATCCTCGGCACCCAGGAGACCATCAAGGCGCTCACCCGGGAGCAGATCGCCGGCTTCTACCACCGCCGCTACCGCCCGGAGCACCTGGTCGTCGCCGCGGCCGGCAACCTGGACCACCGCAAGGTCGTCAAGCAGGTCCAGGAGGCCTTTGCCCCGGTGCTGGCCCGCTCCACCGCGGCGCCCGCCGAGGCCCGCCGCGGCGTCAAGGCGCTGCGCACGGCCGGCAAGGTCGAGGTGCTCAACCGCTCCACCGAGCAGGCCCACCTGGTGCTGGGCGTCCCCGGGGTGCCCCGGCACGACGAGCGCCGCTGGGCGATGGGCGTGCTCAACGCAGCCCTGGGCGGCGGGATGAGCTCCCGGCTGTTCCAGGAGGTCCGGGAGAAGCGCGGCCTGGCGTACTCGGTCTACTCGTACTCCTCGTCCTACGCGGACAGCGGCCTGTTCGGCATCTACGCCGGCTGCCAGCCCAAGCGGGTCGAGGAGGTGCTGCGGATCTGCCGCGAGGAGCTGGCCAAGGTCGTCGCCGACGGCATCACCGAGGAGGAACTGCACCGCGCGATCGGGCAGATCTCCGGCTCCACCGTGCTCGGCATGGAGGACACCGGCTCGCTGATGAACCGGATCGGCAAGGCCGAACTCAGCTACGGACACCACCTGTCGGTGGACGACATGCTGGAGCGGATCGCGGCGGTGACCCTGGAGGACGTCCACGCGGTGGCCCGTGATGTGCTGGGCGCGTACCGGCCGTCGCTGGCGCTGATCGGGCCGGTCAACGACAAGCGGGCCGCCCGGCTCGCCGATCTGCTCGTGTGAGACTGCCTTGTCTGAGAGGAATTCCGCAATGACGCTGCGTGTCGCCGTGATCGGTGCCAACGGACGGATCGGCTCCGAGGCGGTCAAGGCCGTCGAGGCCGCGCCCGACCTGGAGCTGGTCGCCACCCTGGGCCGCGGGTCGAAGCTGACGGAGCTGACCGAGGCCGGGGCCCAGGTCGCCGTCGAACTGACCCACCCGGACTCGGTGATGGGCAACCTCGACCACTGCCTGCACCACGGCATCCACGTGGTCACCGGTACCACCGGTTGGACGGACGAGCGGCTCGCCACCGTGCAGGGCTGGCTGGCCGACGCCCCGGAGCTGGGCCTGCTGATCGCGCCCAACTTCTCCATCGGTGCGATCCTCGGCATGAAGTTCTCCCAGATCGCCGCCCGCTACTTCGAGTCGGTCGAGGTGGTCGAGCTGCACCACGACCGCAAGGCCGACGCCCCCAGCGGCACCGCCACCCGCACCGCCCAGCTGATCGCCGCGGCCCGCGCCGAGGCCGGCCGGCCGAAGCAGCAGGACCCGACCAGCCACAGCCTGCCCGGCGCCCGCGGCGCCGACGTGGACGGGGTGCCGGTGCACGCCGTCCGGCTGCGCGGCCTGCTGGCCCACCAGCAGGTGATGTTCGGCGACACCGGCGAGACGCTCACCATCCGGCACGACTCGCTGCACCACAGCAGCTTCATGCCGGGCATCCTGCTGGGCGTGCGCAAGGTCGTCGACACCCCGGGGCTGACCTTCGGCCTCGAACACTTCCTGGACCTGTGAGCCGCAGATGACCTCCCGCACCGGTTTCTTCGTCCTGTCCGGCGTGCTGCTGCTGGTCGCCCTCGTCTGCGTGGGGGAGGGCGTCCAGCTGATCGCCACCGGCAAGCCGCTCGGCATCGGCATCGGCCTCTGCGCCTTCGTCATCCCGGTGATCGGCGTCTGGTTCCTGCGCCAGACCGTCCGCTTCGGCAGGGCCAGCGAGCGGCTCGCCCACGAGCTGGACGCCGAGGGCGGGCTGCCGGTGGACGAGCTCCGGCGCAGCAAGGGCGGGCGGATCGACCGGGCCTCGGCCGACGCGGTGTTCGCCCGCCGCCAGGCCGAGGCGGAGGCCGAGCCCGGCGACTGGCGGGTGTGGTTCCGCCTCGCCGTGGCCTACGCCGACGCCGGCGACACCCCGCGCGCCCGCAAGACCATGCAGCACGCCATCAAGCTGCACAGCACCGAACCCGCAAGGAGTAACGCGTGAGCGAAGAACCGACGGCCCCCAGTTTCCGCAGCGATGTGACGGTGGAGCTGGTCCGCAGCGCCGCCGCCGACTCGGACGTCATCTGGGCGGCCCGGGTCTCGACCGCGGGGGAGCAGTCCCTGGAGGCGCTCCAGCAGGACCCGGAGAAGTCCAAGGGCCTGATCAACTTCCTGATGCGCGACCGGCACGGCACGCCCTTCGAGCACAACTCGATGACCTTCTTCATCAGCGCGCCGATCTTCGTGTTCCGGGAGTTCCACCGGCACCGCAGCGGCTGGTCCTACAACGAGGAGTCCGGCCGCTACCGCGAGCTGGAACCGGTCTTCTACGTCCCGGCCGAGGACCGCAAGCTGGTCCAGCAGGGACGCCCGGGCAAGTACGAGTTCCACCAGGGCACCCCCGAGCAGCACCGGACCACCGGCGAGGCGATGGAGGCCGCGTACCGCGAGTCCTACGCCCGCTACCAGGAGATGCTGGCGGCCGGCGTGGCCCGCGAGGTGGCCCGGGCGGTGCTGCCGGTCGGCCTGTTCTCCTCGATGTACGCGACCTGCAACGCGCGTTCGCTGATGCACTTCCTCTCGCTGCGCACCCGGCGGGAGAACTCGGCGGTGCCGTCGTTCCCGCAGCGCGAGATCGAGATGGTCGCGGAGCAGATGGAGGAGCAGTGGGCCCGGCTCATGCCGCTCACCCATGCGGCCTTCGAGAAGCACGGCCGGGTCGCCCCCTGACCTGGGAGGACAGGCATATGGGCTGGATGTCCTGCATGTCTGGATTGCGGCTTTTCTAGCCGCTCCCTACATTCGTGACCACGGATTCCGGTGCTGCCCGAACCCCCGAGCGGGCAGCACCGGAATCCCACTCCCCGCCCCGGCCCGCTCCACCTGTCCGAACCATGGACCGGCATGGGTACCACCCCACCGCCTACGAGTAGTTTTGGACGCATGGCTCCGACCTCCACCCCCCAGACGCCGTTCGGCCGGGTGCTGACCGCTATGGTCACCCCGTTCACCGCCGACGGCGCCCTCGACATCGACGGCGCCCAGCGCCTCGCCACGCACCTCGTCGACTCCGGGAACGACGGCCTCGTCGTCAACGGCACCACCGGTGAGTCCCCGACCACCAACGACGCCGAGAAGGCCCAGCTCGTCCGCGCCGTGGTGGAGGCGGTCGGGGACCGGGCCCACGTGGTGGCCGGGGTCGGCACCAACGACACCCACCACAGTGTCGAGCTGGCCCGGCAGGCGGAGGCCGCCGGGGCGCACGGCCTGCTGGTCGTCACCCCGTACTACAACAAGCCCCCGCAGGAGGGCCTGTACCGGCACTTCACGCAGGTCGCCGACGCCACCGGCCTGCCGGTGATGGCGTACGACATCCCGGGCCGCAGCGGGGTCGCGCTGAGCCACGAGACCCTGGTCCGGCTCGGTGAGCACCCGCGGATCGTCGCCAACAAGGACGCCAAGGGCGACCTCGGCGCGGCGGCCTGGGCGATCGCCCGCTCCGACCTCGCCTGGTACTCCGGCGACGACATCCTCAACCTGCCGCTGCTGTCCGTCGGGGCCGTCGGCGTGGTCAGCGTCGTCGGGCACGTGGTGGCCGGCCCGCTGAAGACGATGATCGAGGCCTACCTGGCCGGCGATGTGGCCAAGGCCACCGTGGTCCACCAGGGCCTGCTGCCGGTGTTCACCGGTATGTTCCGCACCCAGGGCGTGATCCTCACCAAGGCCGCGCTGGACCTCCAGGGCCTGCCGGCCGGGCCGCTTCGGCTGCCGCTGGTCGGCGCGACGCCCGAGGAGATCGACCGATTGAGGCAGGATCTCGCCGCCGGCGGGGTACACCTGTAAACGACAAAGACGTGCGCGCCCCGGCTCGCCGGACCCCGCCCGGGTCCGCCGCTGGACCGGACCGAAGGCGCGAGAGCACCGACCCAGTAGGAAAACGACACTGAGTACGCACGCCATATGTCACCAGGGGAGGACCCCGGGCATATGGCGTGCGTCGTGAGGAGAGTCTTTTGAGCCACCCGCACCCCGAACTCGGCGCACCCCCGGCCCTCAAGGAGGGCGCCCTCCGCATCACTCCGCTCGGCGGCCTCGGCGAGATCGGCCGCAACATGACGGTCCTCGAGTACGGCGACCGCATCCTGATCATCGACTGCGGCGTCCTCTTCCCCGAGGACGAGCAGCCCGGCGTGGACCTGATCCTGCCGGACTTCAGCTACATCCGGGACCGCCTGGACAAGGTCGACGGCATCGTCCTCACCCACGGGCACGAGGACCACATCGGGGCCGTCCCCTTCCTGCTCCGGGAGAACCCGGACATCCCGCTGATCGGCTCCAAGCTGACCCTCGCCCTGATCGAGGCCAAGCTCGCCGAGCACCGCATCCGGCCGTACGTGCTGGAGGTCAAGGAGGGCGAGCGCGAGCGCATCGGTCCCTTCGACTGCGAGTTCATCGCGGTCAACCACTCCATCCCGGACGCCCTCGCGGTGGCCGTCCGCACCCCCGCCGGCATGGTCGTGGCCACCGGTGACTTCAAGATGGACCAGCTGCCGCTGGACGGTCGCCTGACCGACCTGCCGACCTTCGCCAAGCTGGCGGAGGAGGGCATGGACCTGCTGCTGGTGGACTCCACCAACGCCGAGGTCCCCGGCTTCATCCCGCACGAGCGGGACATCTCGGCCGCGCTCCGAAACGTTTTCGCGAACGCCGACAAGCGCATCATCGTGGCCTCCTTCGCCAGCCACGTGCACCGCATCCAGCAGGTCCTGGACGCCGCGCACGAGTACAAGCGCAAGGTCGCCTTCGTCGGCCGCTCGATGGTCCGCAACATGGGCATCGCCCGTGACCTCGGCTACCTCAAGGTGCCGGGCAACATGATCGTCGACGTCAAGCAGCTGGACGACCTGCCGGACAAGGAGGTGGTGCTGATCTGCACCGGCTCCCAGGGCGAGCCGATGGCCGCGCTGTCCCGGATGGCCAACCGCGACCACCAGATCCGTATCGTCGAGGGCGACACCGTCGTCCTGGCCTCCTCGCTGATCCCGGGCAACGAGAACGCGGTCTACCGCGTGATCAACGGCCTGACCCGCTGGGGCGCCAAGGTCGTGCACAAGGGCAACGCCAAGGTGCACGTCTCCGGTCACGCCTCGGCCGGCGAGCTGCTGTACTTCTTCAACATCTGCAAGCCGCGCAACCTCATGCCGGTGCACGGCGAGTGGCGCCACCTGCGGGCCGCCGCCGAGCTGGGCATCGCGACCGGTGTGCCGCGCAACCGCGTGGTCATCGCCGAGGACGGCGTCTGCGTCGACCTGGAGAAGGGCGTCGCCCGGATCGTCGGCAAGGTGCAGGCCGGCTACGTCTACGTGGACGGCTCCTCGGTCGGCGACATCACCGAGGCCTCGCTCAAGGACCGCAGGATCCTCGGCGAGGAGGGCTTCATCTCGGTCTTCGTCGCGGTCGACTCGACCAACGGCAAGATCATCGGCGGCCCGACCATCCAGGCCCGCGGCTCCGGCATCGACGACAACGCCTTCGTGCCGGTCGTCGCCAAGCTCCAGGAAGCCCTGGACCGCTCGGCGAGCGACGGCGTGCTGGAGCCCCGCCAGGTGCAGCAGCTCGTCCGTCGGACCATCGGCAAGTGGGTGGCGGACAACTACCGCCGTCGGCCGATGATCCTGCCGGTCGTCGTCGAGGTCTGAGCCTCCGCTCCGACCCTCGTCCGACCCGGCTGAGGCTGGTTTGACGTGGGGCGACCCGGTGCGTAATGTTCTCCGGGTTGCCCCACGGGACGAGCCCCAAGGAAGTCCTCGAATGCGAATTCGAGAACATCCGGGAAAACGGACCGAGAAACTCTGATAGAGTTCGGGAGCGCCGAAAGGCGAAAGCCAAATCCGATGAATGAAACTCCGGAAAACGGAGCGGAAAACATCTGATAAGCTGGAAACACGAAAGAACGAAGCGCCCGGAGGGCCCGCTGGAAGGC
>NZ_JBEOSV010000079.1:0-3961 GCF_040303245.1 Kitasatospora sp. NPDC096077
TGTCCACGCACTCGCGCTCCCCCAGGAGGTCACGGCGGACAGGGTCGTCGCGAAGGTGGACGCCATCCGTACGGCCCGGGGCACGGCCGTCGACGCACTCGCGCAGCAGGTCGGCGTGGCCGCAGTGGCGGGCGTACTCCTCGATGCGGTGGACCTGCACCTCGCGGACCGAGAGCCGCTGCTCGCCGAGGCGCTCGCCGAGGTCCGGGTGGGCGGCCAACTCGGCGTCCAGGGCGGCCTGTTCGCGGGTCAGGTCCTGCCAGGCGGCCTCGACCAGGGCGGGGTCGGGCAGGGCGCCGTCGAAGTCGGCGTCGCGCGCGCCGTAGAGCTTGGGCAGCGGCTCGCCGTCGGTGATCCAGTTGCGCCAGTCCCGTTCCGCGCGGGCCAGGTGGCGCACCAGGCCGAGCAGGGACATGGTGGACGGCGGGACGGAGCGGCGGGCGAGCTGCTCGGCGTCCAGGCCCTCGCACTTCATCCGCAGGGTGTGGCGGTAGTTGGTCAGGTAGTCCTCCAGGGTGGCGGCTTCGCCGTCCGGGGAGGGGCCTTCGCTGTTGCGGGGGTCGTCGGCCGGGTCGGCCCACATGTCGGGGTAGACGGTGGCCTGGGTCCAGCGCTCGGGTCGCTCAGTGCTCATCCGGGCATCCTCACCCGCAACGGGCACGCCCCGCCACCGAGTTAACCCCGGTACGCCCGCTCGGGCGTCGGCGGATGCCGGGCGGGCGGCGGATGCCCGGCCGGCGGGGGCCGCCCGGCGGCCGGCGCCTGCGCGAGAAGAAGGAGGCGGCGGCGGGGGTCGTGGCCGTCCGGGCCGGGCCGTTCTGGTCATGGGTCGGGTCCACCGGTGGCTCCTTCTGCTTCGTGGGCGGATGACGTCCCGTCCTGCACCTTAGCGAGCCGTACGGCCGTCGGTCGGCGGTGGCCGGGGTCTTCCTGACATGATCCTGACCTCGCGCCGGGGTGTTCAGCCGCGCGCCGCCGCCCGGAGGTGGCCGAGGAAGCCCGTCACCGCGGGCGTCACCCGGTGGCCGCGGCGGGTGGCGGTGCAGACCCGGCGCACCGGGGTGTCCTGGGGGTGGAGCGGGATCAGGACGATGTCCGGGCGCACCGCGCGGGCGGCCAGGGAGGGGATCAGGGTGGGCCCCAACCCGGCTGCGACCAGGCCGAGTTTGGCGGTCCAGGCGGCGACGGCGTACTCGATCCGGGGCCGGAAGCCGCTGCGCAGGCAGGCCGCGAGGAGGGTGGTCTCGGGGTGGCGGCGGGCCGCGATCCAGGGTTCGTCGGCGAGTTCGGCCAGTCGCAGGCGGCGCCGTCCGGCCAGCCGGTGCCCGCGCGGCAGGGCGACCAGGACCGGGTCGTCCAGCAGCGGGTGCAGGTCGAACTGTTCGGTGTCGTAGGCGTCTTCGGGGCGTTCGGCGTAGGAGGCGACCACCGCGAGGTCGATGGTGCCCTCGGCGAGCCGCTCCAGCAGGTCGGCGGTCAGCCCCTCGGTGAGGGTGGTCTCCACCTGCGGGTGGGCGGCGTGGAAGGCGGCGAGCGCGCCGGGGACGAGTGCGGCGTTGGCGCTGTCGAAGGCGCCCACCCGCAGGCGTCCGGCGCTGAGTTCGGTGAGCGCGACCAGGTCGCGCCGGGTGGTGTCCAGGCGCTCCAGCAGGGCTTCGGCGTGCGGGAGCAGAGCCCGTCCGTGTTCGGTCAGCCGCACCCCGCGGGCCAGCCGGTCGAACAGCGGGGCGCCCAACTCGGCTTCCAGGGTGGCGATCTGGCGGGAGACGGCGGACTGGGTGAAGCCCAGGCGCTCCCCGGCGGCGGTGAAGGAACCCAGGTGCGCGACGGTGCGGAAGGCGTCCAGCCAAGCCATGTCCATTACGCATGGCTATCATGCGGGACATTCGTTTGTCGCCTGGCTCTTCGGTGCCTAGCGTGACGGCCATGGAAAAGATGGAGAAGATCGCCTTTCTGGGTCTGGGCCGGATGGGCCTGCCGATGGCCCGCCGGCTGGCCGCCGCCGGCCACCCGCTGACCGTCTGGAACCGCTCCCCCGGCCGCGCCGGGGACCTCACCGAGGCGGCGAGCCCGGCCGAGGCCGTGGCGGGGGCGGACATCGTCGTCACCATGCTGTCCGACCCCGGGGCCGTGGCCGACGTCGCCGGGCGGTTCACCGCCGACCTGGCCCCGGGCACGCTGTGGATCGAGATGTCCTCGATCGGCCCGCGCGCCGTCACCGGGCTGCGCGCCCGACTGCCGGACGGGGTGGGCCTGGTGGACGCCCCGGTGGTCGGCAGCGTGGGCCCGGCGGCCACCGGCGACCTGGGCGTCTTCGCGGGCGGCGAGGACGCCGACCTGGACCGCGCCGAACCCGTGCTGGCCCGGCTGGGCCGGGTCCGGCGCTGCGGCGGCCCGGGGACGGGGGCGGCGCTGAAGACCGTGGTGATCTCGGCGATCGTGGCCTCGGTCACCGTGCTGGGCGAAGTGGTCGCGGTGGCCGATGAGTTGGGCGTGCCGCGGGAGGAGGCGCTGGAGGTGCTGTCGGCCGGGCCGCTCGCGGGGGTGGTGGCCCGGGCGCGCAGCACCGAGTCGGACTTCCCGGTGCGGCTGGCGGCCAAGGACCTCGCCCTGGCGGGCGACGGGCCGGTGCTGGCGGCGGCCCGTCGGACGCTGCTGGCGGACCCGTCGATCGCGGAGCGGGACCTGTCGGCGGTGGTGGGGGCGGCGCGGGGTTAGCGCGAGCGGACCGGGCCTGGTCTCACCGGGCCCGGTCGCGCCTGGCTTGGTGAGGCCCGGCCCGGTCGCCGCGTCGACGTGGCGTTGATCGGTTGTCAACCGGACGCTGATGTCCTGCCCTGCGTCCGCCCGCACCCCCGCGGGCGGCCCACCGAGCGCAGGAGATGCCCGTGTCCCAGACGCCCACCCGCACCCCCCGTCCGACCACCGGCGGCGCCCGCCGCCGCACCCGGCTGGCGGCCCTGGCGCTCGCCGTCACCGCGATATCCGCGAGCGGCGCCACGCTGCTGGCGGCGCCGGCGAGCGCCGCGCCCGCCTCGGCCGCGAACGTGGTCGAGCAGATGGTCACGATCCAGGACCACCAGGACCACCACGCGCTGGCCAGCTCCGACGGCGAGGGCTCACGGATCATCGCCCGCGGCTACCAGGACGCCTCCACCTCGTTCTGGATCTCCAACAAGCCCGGCGGCCGGGTCGACTTCGTGCGCAACGTCAACGGCACCGAGCGCGTGCTGGAGATGGACAGCCGGGACAACCGGTCCACCCAGTTCATCCACTGGTGGGCCGGCGACAACCAGCAGTGGACCCTGGAGAACGCCGCCGAGGGCGGCACCTACCTGCACAACGCCGCGACCAACGGCTGCCTGACCTACCACGGCGTCGACCAGGAGGTCACCGTCGAGGGCTGCAACGGCAGCATGTCCCAGCGCTTCGACATCACCGGCACGGGCGGCGGCACCAACCCGGGCACCGGCCCGGTCACCTCCGACCAGCAGCGCTTCCTGGACCGGGTGAACGCCCTGCGCGCCCAGTACGGCCGGGCGCCGGTGCGGTTCAACGCGACGCTGTCCCAGTCCGCGCAGTGCAACGCCGACCAGATGAACCAGCGCCGGGTCTCCGGGCACTTCTGCAACTCCTCGGACATCGCGCGGGGCCTCGGCTACAGCTGGCGGGGCTTCGGCGAGATCGCCTTCTACGGGCCGACGAACATCGACGCGGCCGTCGACGGCTGGATCAACTCCCAGCACCACCGGGACATCATGCTCGACGGCAACTACACCGAGGTCGGCCTGGCCCGTACGGGTGCGGCCTCCTGGAACGCCGACTTCGGCGTCCGCTGACGTCCACCGGGGCCGCTCCCCCGCCCGGAGCGGCCCCCGCCCCCGCCCCGGCCCCCGCCCCCGGCCCCCCCCCCCCCCCCCAGCGGTCCAGCCCCCCGCGGGAAACCCGTGGCGCGGAGGCC
>NZ_JBEOSV010000079.1:3971-39169 GCF_040303245.1 Kitasatospora sp. NPDC096077
TACTTCCTCCCCCCCAACACCCCCGCGGCCGGCCGGCCCCTTTGGGGGGCGGCCTCCTGCACCGCCGACTTCGGCGCCCGCTGCCGCCCCCGGGGGCCGCCCCCCCCCCCGCCGCGCCCCCGGCCCCGGCCCCGGCCCCGGCCCCGGGCCACCACCCCCCGCCCCACCCCGGGCCACCCCACCCCGACCCCGGGCCACCACGCCCCCCGCCCCGGGCCGACCTCCCCGCAGCCCTCCCTCCCCCGCCGGTTCCGTCAACTGCCGCCCCCTCGTCACCCGATCAGGGGGGCTGGTGTGCGTGCTGGGACAGGAGGGACGTAGCGTCGTGGCGGCGGACGACGGACGGTGAACGGCCCCGGAGGGCGGCGGGAGTGCAGGTCATGAGGGTTGGACGGGGCGCGGCGGCAGCGGCGCTGGCGGCGGTGGTGCTGACGGCGACGGCGTGCGGGGCCCCCTCCCCGGGCGGCGGCGGGGACCGTGCCAGTGCCGCGCCCGACCAGGGGGGCAGGCCGGCACCGGACCCCGACGGCCGCCCGCTGGCCCTGGTCTACCGGGGCCCGGCGGCCTGCGACGGCTGCCCGGAGGCGGCGCACGACATGCTGGAGCACGACGGCTTCGCGGTGCGCTACATCGGCCCCAAGGAGCAGGACCGCTGGGGTCCGGACGCGCTGTCCGGCGTCGCGCTGTACGTGCAACCGGGCGGCACCAACGGGCAGGAGGTGACCACCGCCTGGCGCGGACTGCAGCGCGAGCCGGGCTTCTCCCCCGAGCTGGTGCGCGCCTACGTGCGCGGCGGCGGGCACTACCTGGGCCTGTGCATGGGCGGCTACCTGGCCGGCCGCAACCCCGGCTACGGCCTCCTGCCGGGCGACTCCGGGCAGTACATCAGCTCCGACGGCGCCACCGTCACCGACGAGGAGGACCACCTGGTCGACGTCTCCTGGCGCGGGCAGCCGCAGCGGATGTACTTCCAGGACGGCCCCTACTTCGACGTGCACGGCCCGGACGCCGACGTGCTGGCCCGCTACACCAACGACCGGGCCGCGGCCGTGGTCGCCTCCTACGGCGCCGGGCGGGTGGCGGTCAGCGGCCCGCACCCGGAGGCCCCCGCGGAGTGGTACCGGGACTACGACCTGCCGGACGAGTCGCAGACCGGCCTGGGCCTGGGCGAGGACCTGCTGCACACCCTGATGGGCACCTCCGCCTCCCCCACCGCCGCCACCCCCTCGACCGTCCCGCCCGCCTCCCCGACCGCCCCGACGTCCTGACCCCGACCCTGACCCTGACCCGCCCCTGATCCCACCCCGACCCGCCTCCGACACCGCCGCACGCACTAGTGCACCGCCGGACGCCACCGGACGCCGCCGACCTGCGCGAAGCCCCGCGCCAGGGCCGGGGAACCGCCCCCGAGCCGTCCCCGACCCGCCCTAGTGCACTAGGGCGCCACCCCCAAATAACCGCACTACAAGCCTTGTTGGGCCCAAAGCGTACGGCGTACGGTTGCGGACATGGAGAACACCGACATCCTCATCTCCGGCGCCGGCATCGCCGGCCCCGCCCTCGCCTACTGGCTGCGCCGCCACGGCTTCCGCCCCGTCGTCGTCGAGCGCGCCCCCGCCCCGCGCCCCGGCGGGCAGGCCGTCGACCTGCGCGGCGCCGGACGCACCGTCGTCGAGCGGATGGGCCTGATGGAGCGCACCCGCGCCCTGTGCGTGGAGCAGCGCGGCATCGCCCTGGTGGACCGCCGCGGCCGGCACACCGCCCGGATGCCCGTGGAGCTGTTCGGGGGCGAGGGCATCGTCTCCGAGATCGAGATCCTGCGCGGCGACCTCGCCGACCTGCTCCGGGAGGCCACCGACGGCGTCGAGTACCGCTACGGCGACAGCGTCACCGCGCTGGCCGAGGACGCCGACGGCGTCACCGTCCACTTCGAGAACTCCCCCGCCCGCCGCTTCGGCCTGGTCATCGGCGCCGACGGGCTGCACTCGGTGGTGCGGCGGCTGGCCTTCGCCCCCGGCGGCGGGCCGGAGGCGCACTACCGCCCGCTCGGCGGCTACCACGCCTGGTTCACCGTCCACGACCCGGCGTTCGCCCGGGAGTTGGACAGCTGGTTCCTGATGTACAACGCCCCCGGCGGGCTGGTCGCCTCCGCCCGGCCGGGCCGGCTGCCCGGCGAGGTCAAGGCCTCCCTGGGCTTCCGCTCCGACCCGCTGGCCCTGGACCGGCGCGACGGCGCCGCCCAGCGCCGGCTGCTCGCCGAGCGCTTCGCCGGCGCCGGCTGGGAGGTGGACCGGCTGCTCACCGGGATGGCCGGCGCGGACGACTTCGCCTTCGACTCCTTCGGCCAGATCCACCTCGACCACTACAGCCGCGGGCGCGTGGCCCTGCTCGGCGACGCCGGCTACAGCCCCAGCCCGCTCACCGGCCTGGGCACCAGCCTCGCCCTGGTCGGCGGCTACCTGCTGGCCGGCGAACTCGCCGCCGCCGCAGGCGACTTCCGCACCGCCTACGCCCGCTACGAGGAGCTGATGCGCCCCTACGTGGCCCGCGCCCAGGAGCTGCCGCCCGGCGGCGTGCAGGGCTACGCCCCGGACAGCGCCCTGATGATCCGCCTGCGCGCGGCCTCCATGCGCTGGATGGGCCGCTGGCCGCTGCGCCCGATCCTGGCCGCCCAGTTCGCCAAGGCCGGCGACATCGTCCTGCCCGACTACCCGCTGCCCGCCCACCGCTGAGCGGGGGACTTGAACCTCACGCCACGTCAGGAGGAATCCTGGTGCCATGCCCACCGAAGAACAGACCTGGAAGGTCGGCCCGCTCGCCGAGGCGAGCGGACTGACCGTACGCACCCTGCACCACTGGGACCAGATCGGCCTGCTGGCCCCCTCCCGGCGCACCGCCTCCGGCCACCGCGCCTACACCGAGCAGGACGTCGTACGGCTGTACCAGATCCTCGCGCTGCGCCGCCTGGGCCTGGGGCTGGAGACCGTCGCCACCTGCCTGGACGCCGGCGTCGACCCGCTGCGGCTGGTGCGCGAGCACCTGGCCGCCACCGACGCCTCGCTGGCCGCGCTGCACGACCTGCGCGAGCGCCTCGCCCGGCTGCACACCGATCTGGCCGCCGAACGCGAGCCCGGCACCGCCGACCTGCTGCGCCTGCTGCGGGCCGTCGGCGCCACCGGCCCGGCCGCCGACCGGGCGCTGCGCCGCCACCTCGACGACGACCAGCTGCACGCCCTCGCCGACCACGCCGCCGCGCTCGGCCCGGCCGCCCACTACCTGCTGGAGGTCGAGTGGCCCCAGCTCTACCGCCGCGCCGAGGAGCTGCGCCGCGCCGGCACCGACCCCGCCGACCCCCGGGTGCGGCGCGTGGTGGAGCGCCTGGACGAGCTCTCCCGGCTCTTCTCCGGCGGGGACGCCACCCTGTCCGCCGCCGTGCGCACCGCCTGGCGCGAGGACCCGGCCGCCCTGTCCGGCGACCCCCAGGCCCCCGCCGACGCCTGGGCCGACCTGCGCGCCTTCCTCGACCACGCCCGGCGGGCCGCGTCGTGATCCCCCGCCGTGTCCGCCTGCGCGTCGGCCTGTCGAGCACCCTGCCGGTCCTGGCCGTGGCCGCCCTGGCGCTGCCCCCGCTGGCCCTGGCCGGCCTGCTGCCCTGGTCCGTCCTGCCCGCCGTGGCCCTGGCCCAGGCCGTCCAGGCCTGCCTGGTCTTCCACCGCCTCGGCCGCGGGGCGAACCACCCCTGAGCGCCCCGGTCGGGCCGGGCCTACGCGGCGCGCGGCTGGTTGAAGCGCAGCATGTTGCCCGCCGGGTCGCGGAAGGCGCAGTCGCGGACGCCGTAGGGCTGGTCCATCGGTTCCTGGAGGACCTCGGCGCCGGCGGCGCGGATGCGCTCGAAGGTGGCGTCGCAGTCGTCGGTGCGGAAGATGACGCCGCGCAGCAGGCCCTTGGCGAGGAGTTCGGCGGCGGCGCGGCGGTCGTCCTCGGAGGCGTGCGGGTCGGCCAGCGGGGGTTCCAGGACGATCTCGACGCCGGGCTGGTCGGGCGAGCCGACGGTGACCCAGCGCATCCCCTCGAAGCCGACGTCGTTGCGGACCTCGAAGCCGAGGACGTCGCGGTAGAAGGCCAGCGCCTTGTCGTGGTCGTCGACGGCGATGAAGCACTGCGCGAGTTCGATGCTCATGCCGGTCAAACTAGCGGGAACCAGCCCTCACGTCCGCCGGACCGGGCGGGTGCGGATCTTGGCGACGCAGGCGGGGATCGGTTCGCCGTCGGCGTGGTCGCGGGCGCGGTAGGCGCTGGGGCTCTCGCCGACGAGTTCGGTGAAGCGGGTGCTGAAGGAGCCCAGCGAGGTGCAGCCGACCGCCATGCAGACGTCGGTGACGCTCAGGTCGCCGCGCCGCAGCAGGGCCTTGGCCCGTTCGATCCGGCGGGTCATGAGGTAGCTGTACGGGGTCTCCCCGTAGGCGGTGCGGAAGCTGCGGGAGAAGTGGCCCGGGGACATCAGGGCGGTGGCGGCCAGCGCGGGCACGTCCAGCGGCTGGTCGTAGTCGCGGTCCATCCGGTCGCGGGCCCGGCGCAGCCGGACGAGGTCGTCGAGGGGCACTCGGGTGGGCATACCGGCAACCGTACCGAGCGCCGCCGACAGGCCTGCCCCGCCCGGTGACCGTCCTCCCCCGCCCGGCGGCGGCCCGCTCGCGCCGGCCGGTCGGGGCCGACCACCCTGGAGGGTGGCCTCCGACGACGAACCGTCCGCTCCGCGCGCGCCCGGCAACCGGGCGGTGGCGCTGGGGGTGCTGGCCGCCACCGTGCCGGTGCTGCTGGCGCAGGCGGCCAGCGGCGCGGGTTCGCGGCTGGTGCTGCTGCTGGTGTTCGTGCCCGCGCTGCTGGCGGGTCTGGGCACGGTGGCGCAGACGGTGGCGGCCTCGGTGTGGGTGACGGCGGTGGTGGCGGTGCACTCGGCGCTGTACCCGCCCGCCGACCTGCCGGCCCGGCTGGGCACCCTGCTGGGGGTGGTGGCCGCCGAGGCCGTCGTGATCGCGCTGTGCGCCCGGCGGGTGCGGCGCGAGCGGCGGCTGTTCCGGATGCGCCAGAGCGCGGTGGCCCTGCAGCGCCAGCTGCTGCGCCCGCTGCCGGTGCGCACGGCGGAGCTGGAGCTGTTCGGGCTGTACCGGCCGGTGGAGGAGGACACCCTGATCGGCGGGGACCTGTACGACGTGGCGGACACCCCGTTCGGTACCCGGGTGCTGGTGGGCGACGTGCAGGGCAAGGGCCTGCGGGCGATCGGCACGGGCTTCGCGGTGCTGAGCGCCTTCCGGGAGGCGGCGTTCCGGGAGGCGGAGCTGACGGCCGTGGCGGACGCGCTGGAGGCGGCGGTGGGGCGGCACAACGCCTATGCGGCGCAGGGCGGGGAGCCGGAGCGGTTCGTCACCGCGACGGTGCTGTGCGTCCGGCGGGACCGGGACGGGCGGACGCGGGTGCGGGCGGTGGACTGCGGTCACCTCGCGCCGTGCCTGCTGCACGCCGACGGCCGGGTGGAGGCGGTCGAGCTGCCCGCCGGGGTCCCGCTGGGCCTGGCGGACCTGGTCGGCGAGCCGCGCGCGGTGGGGTGCTTCGCGCTGCCCGCGGACGGGGTGCTGGTGCTGCTGACCGACGGCATCACCGAGGCCCAGGACGCCTCCGGCGCCTTCTACCCGGCCGAACGCGGCCTGGCCGAGCTGGCGGGCGCGGGCGCGGGGGCCGAGGCCCTGCCGGAGGCCCTGGACGGGCGGGCCCGGCGGTGGAGCGGCGGGCGCAGCCGTGACGACGTCACCGTGCTGGCCCTGCGCCGGGCGGGCGGCCCCTGAGCGCGGGCGGCCCCCGGCTGCAGCCGCCAGGCCCCCGGCTGCGGCCGCCACCAGCGGCGATCTAGGGTGGCCGCATGATCTCTTCTCCGATATCCGGCCCGACCCCCGACCCGGTGTCCGACCCGATCTCCGACCCCGCCGAGGCCCTGCGGGTGCTGCTGGAGGGCAACGTCCGGTTCGTCGACGGCAGCCCCGAGCACCCCAACCAGGACGCCGGGCGGCGGGCGGCGCTGGCCCCGGCGCAGAAGCCGTTCGCGGTGCTGTTCGGCTGTTCGGACTCCCGGCTGGCCGCCGAGATCATCTTCGACCGGGGCCTGGGCGACCTGTTCGTGGTGCGCACCGCCGGGCACGTGACCGGCGCGGAGGCGCTGGGCAGCATCGAGTACGGGGTGGCGGTGCTGGACTGCCCGCTGGTGGTGGTGCTCGGCCACGACTCCTGCGGCGCGGTGGCGGCGGCCCTGGACTCGCTGGAGCAGGGCCGGCTGCCGGGCGGCTTCGTGCGGGACGTGGTGGAGCGGGTGACGCCGAGCGTGCTGTCGGCGCGGGCGGCGGGCATCGAGGACCCGGACGCGATCGTGGACGAGCACATCCGCCAGACCGTGGACCTGCTGGTGGAGCGCTCCCAGCTGCTGGCCGCCCGGGTCGCGGAGGGGCGGGTCGCGGTGGTGGGCCTGTCCTACCGGCTGCGCGACGGCCAGGCCCGTACCGTCGCCGTCCGCGGCGTGGAGCACCCCGGCCTGGACTGAGGCCCCGGGCGCGGGACCTGACGAGGGCCCGGGCGGCGCGGGAACTGGACGTCCGATCCCCGCCAGCGCCGGTGCGCGGGCGGGGGCAGAGTCGGTGGCCGACAGCGGATCAACCCGGCTCACCAACCCGCAAGGACGGCTCCTCCCGTGCACAAGGTCACCGATCTCAAGGTCCTCTACTTCGGCACCCCGGTGGTGCTGATCGGCTCGCGCAACGAGGACGGCGGCGCCAATCTGATGCCGATGTCCTCGGCCTGGTGGCTGGGCCACACCTGCGTGCTGGGCCTGGGCAACAGCTCCCAGACCTCGGTCAACCTGCGCCGCGAGGGCGAGTGCGTGCTCAACCTGCCCTCGGCGGCGCAGGTCGACGCGGTCGACCGGCTCGCGCTGCTGACCGCCAGTCCGGACATCTCCGACCACCGGCGCGCGCAGGGCTACCGCCACGAGCGGGACAAGTTCGGCGCCGCCGGGATGACCGAGCTGCCCGGGGAGCTGGTGCGGGCGCCGCGCGCGGCCGAGTGCCCGGTGCAGCTGGAGTGCCGGCTGGAGGAGGCCCGGCCGCTGGCGGGCAACGAGGGGTGCACCGCCTTCGAGGTCACCGTGGTGCGCGCGCACGTGGACGAGCGCCTGCTGGTGCCGGGCAGCGACCACTACGTGGACCCGGTCGGCTGGGACCCGCTGATCATGAAGTTCTGCGAGTTCTTCGGCGAGGGCCGGCGGCTGACCCCCTCGCGGCTGGCCGAGGGCTGGCGGATGCCCGGCCGGCTGCCGGCCGCGGTCTGACGGACGCTGCCCGACGGACGGCTCGAAGGGGCGTCAGGCCGGGATGGTCTCCCCGCAGGAGTCGCACACCCGGGTCGCGGGCAGCTGGAGGAAGCAGGTCGGGCAGATCGCCGGCGGGCGCTCCGCCGCCGCGGTGGCGGAGGTCTTGGCGGCGCTCCTGGCGCCGGTGGAGCCGGTGGCGGCGGCGGCCTTGCGGCGGGTGACCGTGGTCGTCAGCCGCGGCGCCAGCGCCGGGATGCCGCCGTCCTCGGGCAGGTCGGCGCCGAAGTGCCGGTAACAGGCCAGCCGGGCGGCGGCGGCGTGCTGCTCGCGGTCCATCTCGTCCAGGATCGGCGGCTGCCCGGCCACCGCCAGCACGTCCTGGTAGCCCGCGCCGACCATGCCGTCGGTGGCGTGCACCACCAGCGCGGTCAGCGGCGGGTCGCCGCGCCGGTGGGCCTCGCGCACCACCAGGGCCAGCACCTTGCCGATCCAGTGCCGCTGGTTGACGCTGGTGCGCACCCCGGAGGCCTGCTGGACGGCCTCGGCGAGGTCGGCGTAGGTGATCACCGCGTGGTAGCGGCGCGCCACGTCCACCAGGGCGGGGTAGGCCGCCCTGGTCCACACGATGTGGGCCTGGCTGACGGCGACGACCGTGCCGTCCGAGTCCCGCCAGTAGCCCCGCTGCTGCTGCGCCATCCGTCCGCCCCTGTCCCGTTCCGCCTGCTCGGCCCCCGCCGGGAGCGAGGCTACCCCGCGCGGGTGTCCGGTTTCCTGTCGGGGGCCGACGGGCGGGTGGGCGAAACGGGACGGGAACGGCATCCGGGCACCGGGGCTTGACTTCAAGTCCTGTTGAAGTCGTCCAATGGGTGCCGATCGCAGCCGTACGGGCTTCCGCGGTCGATGCCCCGCCCGTACGGAACACGGACCGGGGCCGGGGCCGCCGCCCGTCCTGATCGTGCCGGTGGCGGCCCCGGCCCTTGTCACCCGCCCGGCGCGTTCGGACGCCCCGTCACCACAGGCCCGGGACCAGGCGTTTGCGGGTGCGCGCGTAGGAGCGGTAGCGCTCGCCGAGGTCGCGCAGCAGGGCGCGCTCCTCCACCCGGATCCGGTACACCACCGCGACGGTGACGGCCGTGAGCAGGGCGAGCAGCGCGAGCCAGTTGCCGATCACCAGGCCCACTCCGGCGACGGCGAGCAGCAGCCCGGTGTAGCTCGGATGGCGGACGTGGCGGTAGGGGCCGGTGTCGATCACCGGCTGGTCGGCGCTGGTGCGCACGGTGAAGGTGAAGTACCGGCCCAGCGTGTGGAAGGACCAGCCGCGCAGCGCCAGGCCGCACCACCACAGCGCCAGCCCGGCCCAGGCCCAGCCGCGCCCGAGATCGGCCTGCGGCACCCCGGCCGTCAGCGCGTAGGCGGCGCCGAACCCGGCCGTCCCCAGGAGCTGCAGCATCCCGGCACCGCCGTGCGCGGCCGCGCGGGCCTCCGGCCGCCGGCGGCGCGACTGCCGCGCCTCCGCGACCAGCCACACCACCGCGGTCGCCACCACCAGCGCGTGGAACTCCGCACCCGGCCGGTACTGCACACCTCCCACGGTACGGTCCGGCGCCCGGGGGCGGCCGCGGTCTTCACAGTTGCCGTGGCCATGCCCGCCGTCCTGCCAAGCGCGGGCAAAACGAAGCGGTGCGGTCACGGGGTGAACCGTGACCGCACCGCTACCTGATCGACTGCTCCGAGTGGGCTAGTTCACACCCGCCCGCCTGCGGCCGCGGGCCGCGCGGCGGCCGGCCGGCGGGACGGGGTCGCCGCTCCAGGCGGCGACCGGGTTGCCGAGCCAGCGGGTGTCGCCGGGGACGTTCTCGCCGCGCATCACCAGGGAGGCCGGGCCGACCGTGGTGGTGTCGCCGAGGGAGGAGTTGAGCAGCACGATCGAGTGCGGCCCGGTGGTGGAGCCGCTGCCCAGGTGGACCGGGCCCAGGCGCATCACCCGGTCGTGGAACAGGTGGGTCTGCAGCACGGTGCCGCGGTTGACGCTGGCGCCCGCCCCGACGGTGACCAGGTCGCTCTCGGGCAGCCAGTGGGTCTCGCACCAGGCGCCGCGCCCGATCCTGGCGCCGAGGCTGCGCAGCCACAGGTTCAGGTACGGGGTGCCGGTCATGGCGCCGCCGCCGAAGGGCATGGCGAGTTCCTCGACGAAGGTGTCGTAGAGCTCGTTGCGCCAGACGAAGGACGACCACAGCGGGTGCTCGGCGACCCGGAAGCGTCCGACCAGCAGCCACTTGGCGAGGGTGGCGATGGCGCAGGCCACGACGGCGGCGGCGACCAGCACCAGGCCGGCCGCGCCGACGGCGGTGCCGAGCCCGTAGTCGTCCCGGATCGCCTGGAGGGCGGCGAAGATCAGGTCGGCCAGCAGGGCGGCGATGAGGATCGGCAGGAGCCGGCAGACCTCGACGGCGGCGCGGGCCCACATCAGGCGCCGGGGCGGGTCGTAGGTGCGGGCCTCGCCGCCGGTGTCGGCCACCCGGGGCAGCGCGAAGGCGGGCCGGCCCAGCCAGGAGGAGCCCTCGGGGGCCTGGGCGGGGGTGTCGGAGAGCACGCCGACCAGGGAGTTGTCCGGCAGCGAGCGGTCGGGGCCGACGATGCCGGAGTTGCCGACGAAGGAGCGGCGTCCGACGTGGGCGCGGCCCAGGCGCAGCCAGGTGCCGCGCAGCTCGTAGGGGGCCACCAGGGTGTCGTCGGCCAGGAAGGCGCCGTCCTCGACCCGCATCAGGCTCGGCAGGGCGAGCACGGTGGAGGCCTCCACGCGGTGGCCGATGCGCGCGCCGAGCAGGCGCAGCCACACCGGGGTGAAGAGGCTCGCGTAGAAGGGGAACAGGGTGCGGCGGGCGCCGTCGCTGAGGTGGGAGACCGCCCAGGCGCAGAAGGCGACCTTGCCGGTGGCCGGGTGGTGGCCCGGGCGCAGCGGGAGCGAGAAGAGCCGGATCTGCAGGGCTATCAGCGTGGCGTAGCAGAGGAAGGACAGCAGGGTCAGCGGCACGGTCAGCGGCAGCACCCGGAGCAGGATGTCGGCCAGGGTGCGGGTGCCGTCGGCCATCGGGTAGACGATGAACAGGGCCGGCAGGGCGGCGATGACCGGGGTGAGGCCGAAGAGCACGAAGGCGAGGCCGTAGGCGGGGTTCCAGGCCCGGGAGGCCTTGGCGGGGCCGGCGGGCCAGGGGGTGCGGGCCTCGCCGGAGGGGCGGGCCGGGGAGCCGTGCCAGTGTTCGCCGGGCGGGACGGTGCCGGTGACGCAGCTGCCGGGGGCGATCTCGGCGTCGGCGCCGATGCGGGCGCCGGGCATCAGGGTGGCGCGGTGGCCGATGCTGGCGCCCTCGCCGATGTCGATGTGGCCGAGCTGGAGGATGTCGCCGTCCAGCCACCAGCCGGCGATGTCGGCCTCGGGTTCGAGGGTGGCGCCGTTGCCGATCCGGGCCAGGCCGGTGACGGGGGGCGCGGTGTGCAGCTGGACGCCCTTGCCGACGCGGCAGCCGAGCATCCGGGCGTAGCGCGGGGCCCAGGGGGTGCCGGAGAGGTTGCCGGTGCCGAACATGGCGGTGTAGCGCTCGGCGGCCCACAGCCGCAGGTGGACCTGGCCGCCGCGGGGGTGGCTGCCGGGTCGGATGCCGGCGGTGATCAGGCGGGCGCCGGCGGCGGCGACCAGGGTGCGGCCGGGGGCGGTGAAGAAGAGGGCGGCGCCGGCGGCGACCGGCCACCAGGAGCTGTGCGGGGCCCAGGGGATGTTGCTGCCCAGGAGGTTGTCGACGGCGATCAGGACGACGACCCAGCGCAGTCCGGACAGGGCGAACATGGCCAGCAGCATCAGGGTCTGCCAGAACCCGGCGCTGCGCGGGGTGGGGCGCACCCGGCGGGCGGGTCCGGCGGTCGCGGCGGCTTCCGGCCCTGCCGCGGCCGCCTGGGCCCGGGGGGCCGGGGCGAGCGAGTCGAGGTAGCCGGCGAGGTCGCCGAGTACCGGGTGGGCGTAGAGGTCGGCGACGGAGACGCCGCCGTGGCGGGTGCGCAGTTCGGAGACCAGGCGGGCGGCGGTGAGGCTGGAGCCGCCGAGGGCGAAGAAGTCGTCGCCGCTGCCGGGGGCCATGCCGAGCAGGCGCTCCCACTGGGTGGCGAGCCAGCCGGCGGTGCCCTCCAGGGTCTCGGCGGGGCGGTCGGCGCCGCCGCTGGTGGCCAGCGGCCAGGGCAGGGCGTTGCGGTCGACCTTGCCGGAGGTCTTGGTGGGCAGGGAGTCGACCACGGCGAGGACGGGCACCAGCGGGGCGGGCAGGCGCTCCAGCAGCTGCTGGCGGGCGTCGGCCAGGTCGGGGGTGGTGCCGGGCTGGGCGACCAGGTAGCCGACCAGCAGGTCGGCGCCGGCCGGGGTCTTGCGCACGGCGGCGGCCGCGGCGCGGATGCCGGGCAGGGCCTGGAGGGCGGAGTCGATCTCGCCGAGTTCGATGCGGCGGCCGCCGAGTTTGATCTGGTCGTCGGCGCGGCCGAGGAAGACCAGGCCCTCGGGGTCGTTGCGGACCAGGTCGCCGCTGCGGTAGACGCGCGGGGAGGCGATCGCCGGGTGGGGGCTGTACTTCTCGGCGTCCTTGGCGGGGTCGAGGTAGCGGGCGGTGCCGATGCCGCTGATCAGCAGTTCGCCGCTCTCGTACCAGGGCACGGGGTGGCCGGCCTGGTCGACGACGGCGATCTCCCAGCCGTCCAGCGGGGCGCCGATGCGCACCGGCTCGCCGGGCAGCATCCGGGCGGCGGTGGCGACCACGGTGGTCTCGGTGGGGCCGTAGGTGTTCCAGAACTCGCGGCCGGGCACGGCCAGGCGCTCGACCAGTTCGGCCGGGCAGGCCTCGCCGCCGACGATGATCAGGCGCACCTGGTCCAGGCACTCCTGCGGCCACAGGGCGAGCAGGGTGGGCACGGTGGAGATCGCGGTGATCCGGCGGCTCACGAGCCAGGGGCCGAGGTCGGTGCCGGCCTTGACCAGGGAGCGGGGGGCCGGGACCAGGCAGGCGCCGTGGCGCCAGGCCAGCCACATCTCCTCGCAGGAGGCGTCGAAGGCCACCGACAGGCCCGCGAGGACGCGGTCGCCGGGGCCCAGCGGCTGGGAGCGCAGGAAGATCCGGGCCTCGGCGTCGACGAAGGCCGCGGCGCTGCGGTGGGTGACCGCCACGCCCTTGGGGCGGCCGGTGGTGCCGGAGGTGAAGATGATCCAGGCGTCGTCGGCCGGGGTGGGCCAGGCGGGGCGTCCGGAGGGGCTGGCGGCGGAGCCGGCGGCCAGTCGGCGCTCGGCGCCCAGGACGGCGCAGACCTGGGCGTCCTGCCAGATCATCTCGGCGCGCTCGTCGGGGTCGTCGGCGTCCACCGGCACGTAGGCGGCACCGCAGCGCAGCACGGCGAGGATGGCGACGTACAGGTCGGCGGTGCCGGAGGGGATGCGTACGCCCACCCGGTCGCCGGTGCCGATGCCGTGGCCGGCCAGCACGCCGGCGAGGGCGTCGACCTCCTGCAGCAGCGTTCTGTAGTCGAGCACCGCGTCGCCGGTGTCCAGGGCCGGCGCGTGCGGGTGCGCATCGGCCGTGGCGGCGATGACGTCGAGGAGACTGCGCGGGTGTGCGGGCTGGGCCACCGGCCAGCCCGCGGCCTGCCCGGGGTCGGGTCGGTGCAGCGTGCGTGGGCCAGCCATCTCGTGGCGTGCGTCCATAGGGGTGGGTTCCTCGGCTCCGTTTGTCCTGGGAGGCGCGTTTGGCTTGCTACGTGCTGTGACGCCGTTGTCACGTGGTGGGGCGCGCCCACTCACCATGACTCCACTGTGCGTCTGCTGGATGCAGTGAAGGTGCGGTCAAAGAGAATTCTCATCATCGATGCCAATCGGCCCTATGACGATGCGATTCGAATGTCGATTCGGAGATTTCCGTGTGTTTTCGCTGGTGAAGGCTAGTCAGTGAAAACCGGAGGGGTGTGACGTCGAAGGGAAGAGTGATGAACACCATGGCGTCCGGAACGGTACCGGTAGTGAGGGGTTGGCTACCGAATCGGGGGGTTTTGGTCGGATGCTCGTCCCGTTCACGTCGGTCTCACGTTTGTGTGAGACTCTCCAGCCGCCGTCCAACAATCGGACCATTCCTGTGAAGACGGTGGGGACCGGGGTGGTCGGTTCCGGACCGGACGGCGGGATTCCACTCCTCTGGTACGCGGCGTACGGGTCCAACCTGCACGCCGCCCGCTTCGCCTGCTACCTGTACGGCGGCCGTCCGGAGGGCGCGGCCCTCGGCTGCCCGGGCTGCCGCGACCGCCGCCCGCCCCGCGCGACCGCCGCCCTCACCCTGCCCGGCACCCTCTACTTCGCGGGCTCCTCCCCCCTCTGGGGCGGCGCCACCGCCTTCTACGACCCGGCCGGCCCCGGGCCGGTGCCCGCCCTGGCCTACCTCCTCACCCCCGGCCAGTTCAGCGACGTCGCCGCCCAGGAGATGCACCGCCCGCCGGGCGCCGACCTCGACCTCACCCGGGTCCTGGCCACCGGACGCGACCGGACCGGACCGGGCCGCTACGAGACCCTGCTGCGCGTCGGGTCACTCGGGGGGCGCCCGGTGCTCACCTTCACCTCCCCCACCGGTCTCGCCTCCTCCGTCCGCCTGGGCGCCCCGACCGGCGCCTACCTGCGCACCCTGGGCGCCGGGCTGGCGGAGGCCCACGGATGGGGGCCGTGGAGCGCCGCCGGGTACCTCGCCACCCGGCCGGGCGCGGCGGGGCACTGGACGGTGGCGGCGGTGGCGGCGCTGCTGGGGTGAGGCGGGGACCGTCCGGGGGCGGTGGCAGGAAGTACCGGGACGGGGGATCCCCCGGCCGGGGCCCGCACCCGTGCGGGTGACGTCGCCCGGGGTGCGGTGGCGACGGGGGCGCCGGGTCCGGGGCGGGCCGGATAACCGGGTGCCCGGGGGCCGGGGCCTGTGCCATCCTCGGGCCCGTGCCCGCCCGCAACCGCCGCCTGCCGCGCCACCTTTCGTGGCCCCTCACCCCGACCGACCTGCGCGAGGCCCTCGGCGCGCCGGAGGCGCAGGAGCCGGACGCCGCCGACGTGCACTTCGGCACGCTCCCGCCCGGTGACGGACACCTACTGACGGTCAGTTGGGAACCACGGCCCTCCTCCAACTACACCTTCAGCGGCACCCGCCCGTCCTGGTGGAACCACGTGCGGATCAGCGTCGGCACCGTCCCGGGCACAGAACGCGCCGCCACACGGCACGCCCTGCGGCAGACCGCCCTGCCCGAGCTCGCCGCCTGGATCCACGCGGCCCGGCGGGCACCCGAGGCCTGGCGGCTGTCCGCGCACCGCCGCTCCTGGCTGCTCACCGGCGACGGTGTCACCCACTGCGGCGACGCACCGCCGCCGCCGCGCTGACCACGGCCCCTGAGCCGTCAGACCGTCCGAAAACGCCCTGCCGTGCGGGCGGTTGGGGCCGACCCGCTACCGTGCCGCCATGTCCGACTACCACACCCACGCCACCCGGGCCGAGACGATCCTCGCGCAGCTCCAGTCGAAGGTCCTGGGCATCACCCCCGAGATCCGGGTCGAGATGGCCCAGGTCGAGGCGATCCTCGCGCTCGCGGCCGCCGTCGCCGGGCGCACCGGCGCCCCGCCCCAGCCCCCGGGCCCGCAGGTCCCGCCGCCGCACCCCCCGCGCCAGCCGGCCCCGGCCCCGTTCCCGCCGCCCAACGACCAACGGTGGCCGGGCCGCTGACCGCACCCGGGCGAGGAGCCGGGTCAGGGCGATGAGCCGGGTCAGGCCGGGAACGGCGCGGGCCCCAGCCGCCCCCAGGCGACGAAGGCGGCCAGCAGGAGGTAGAGCACGTCCACCGCCGCCAACGGGTACTCCCCACGCCGCACCCGCACCGCGGCCGCACCGGCCATCAGCAGCACCAGCCCGAGCGCGGCCAGCGGCACCAGCACCGGCGCGACGCCGACCAGCCCCGGCAGCACCAGCCCCGCCGCGGCCAGCACTTCGACGGCGCCGATCGCCTTCACCGCGCCGGCGCCGAAGTCCTCGACCCAGCGGGCGCTCGCGCCGACGGCGGCGATCCGCGCCTTCGGCACCAGCACCTTGAAGGCGCCGCCGAGCAGGTAGGCGGCGGCCAGCAGGGCGGTGACGGTCCACAGTGCGGGGTTCATGCGTGCTCCTCGGTACGTTGTCCGCTGCTGCCCTCCAGGACAGGGCAGCAGCGCGGCCCGTGACAGCCGCCGCTGTGAGGCGCGCCACCCCGCGAGGGGCGGCGCAGAGGGAGGGGCGTTCCATGGCCGGTCCGACGGATGTGGCGGAGGCGGCCGGCTACCGGCCGCTGCTGTTCTCGATCGCCTACGGCATGACGGGCTCGGTCGGCGACGCCGAGGACCTCGTCCAGGACACGTTCCTCAACCTCACCCGCGCCGAACAGGCCGGCACCACCGTCACCAACCTCAAGGCGTACCTGACCACGTCGGTCACCCGACTGGGCATCAACCACCTGGACTCGGCCCGGGTGCGGCGCGAGCGCTACGTCGGGGAGTGGCTGCCCGAGCCCGTGGTCGCCTTCGCCGACCGCCCCGACGACGCCCCGGCCGAGCACGCCGAACTGGCCGACTCGCTGTCGATGGCCTTCCTGCTGATGCTGGAGGCCCTCTCCCCGGTGGAGCGGGCGGTGTTCCTGCTGCGCGAGGCCCTCGGCTACGACTACCCGGAGGTCGCGCGGCTGACCGGCAAGTCCGAGGCCAACTGCCGTCAGATCCTCGCCCGCGCCCGCAAGCACCTGGCCGCCGGCCCGGACGCCCCTGCCGTGTCCGGGCGGCGCGCGGAGGGCGACGAACTCGCCCGCCGCTTCTTCGAGGTGGCCGACGGCGGGGACCTCTCCCAGCTGCTGGGCCTGCTCGCCCCCGACGTGGTCTTCCACGGCGACGGCGGCGGCAAGGGGCAGTCGGTCGGCAAGGCGGTCACCGGCCTGGAGCGCGTCCTGCGGGTGCTCGCCTTCGGCTTCGGGCGCAACCGCGAACTGGGCATCACCCGGCGCCTCGCCCTGGTCAACGGCCGCCCCGGCGCGGTCTCCTACGACCCGCAGGGGCGCGTCGTCTCCGTCCTGGAGCTGCACGTCGTCGACGGCGCGATCCGCGCGCTGCACGCCGTGTCCAACCCGGACAAGCTCGCCCACCTGGGTGAGGTCTCCGATCTGGGGCTTCGGCAGCGGCCACGGGAGCGGTAGGCATACGAATCCCGATCGGGTGAACCGCCGTCCCCCGTCGTGGCGACGGGGCCCGGCGGGGGTAACCCGTCAGCTGGAGCGCAGGGCCCGTACCGGTGCGGGCCCTGCGCTCCGTGATCCCTCTCCCTCTCCCCCAGGAGTCCCCCATGCGTCTGCGCTCCCGCGCGCTGCTGGCCGTCACGGCCGGCGTGCTCGCCCTGTCCTTCGTCAACCTGTCCAGCGCCTCCGCCGCCCCCGGCTACGTGCGGATGGACCGCGCGCTGCTGCACATCGACATCGCCGACCCGAAGGCCGGGCAGTGCTACTCCGGCCTCGGCGAGGGCACCGAGATCACCAACTTCACCACCGGCACGATCCTGCTGTTCCCCGACAAGAACTGCACGGCGCGCGTCTTCGAGCCGCTGGACGCGGGCGAGTCCCGGACCGCGAACGTCGGCAGCTTCCTGCCGCTGGACTGACGGACCGTCACCTCACGTCGCGGGCACGGCTGCCCAGCGCCTCCAGGTTCCAGGTGATGATCCGGCGCGGGTGGACGCGGATGATGTCCTGGCTGAACCGCCCGGGCGCCACCGGCGGCACCTCCACGGCCAGCACCTCGGCCCGGCCCCGGATCTCGACCCCGCGCCCCCACCCGGCGGCGACCGGGTCGTCATCCGGGGCCATGTCGTCCACCAGCACCGAGACCTCGGGCCGGGCCTGGGCGTTGCGGTACTTGCGGCTGCGCGCCATCGCGGGCCCGCCGATGTCGATGGTGCCGTCCTCGTTCAGCCGGAAGCCCACCGGCCGCACCTGCGGGGCGCCGTCGGGTCCGATGGTGGCCAGCCGGGCCAGCAACTGGCCGGTGAGGTAGGCGCGTTCAGTCTCGGTGAAGATCATGCGGCCGACCCTAGGACCTCAAGCCGCCTTGAGGTCAAGGCCGGCGGCCAACCAGACGCCTGGGGTGTCCAGAAGGCAGCGATCCGCGCGGC
The DNA here is from genome assembly GCF_040303245.1 of Kitasatospora sp. NPDC096077. Classification (NCBI taxonomy): domain Bacteria; kingdom Bacillati; phylum Actinomycetota; class Actinomycetes; order Kitasatosporales; family Streptomycetaceae; genus Kitasatospora; species Kitasatospora sp. NPDC096077. The sequence continues at coordinate 21,555 of NZ_JBEOSV010000079.1, forward strand.
ACCGCGTTTCAAGGCCCCTTCGGGAACCGTCGAAGGACAGGACGGCGATGGCTTCCCGACTGCCCGGCGGGCACCGCTGCGTCACTGCTCCCACAGCTTGAACGCCCTGACCCGGTAACGGACTTCAGGCGCCCAGATCCCGTCGCCGGGGAAGGTGGCGAACTCGGCCGTCTCCGCGCACACGTCGGACTGGTAGGCGACGACCGGCCGTCCGGTCCGGTTGGCGAGGGACTGCGCGTCGGTGCCCGGTGGCAGCGTGGTGCAGCTCTCGATGTCGACACGGGTCAGGTCGTAGACCTGCCTGACGCCCTCGAAGCCGCCCTGCGGCCAGAGGCAGAGCTCCCCCGGGGCGCAGGGCCCGGGAACGCTGGCCTGGACGGCCTGGGCACCAGGGGCGACCTGCGCAGCGGTACGCGGGAGGAGGGCGGTCGCGGCTAGGGCGATCTGGACGGCCAGAGCGATCAGATCGGCGGTCATGCGTCGATTCGTCACGGCCGGTCAACGGCCCGGCCGGGGCCCGGTCACGCCAGGTAGTGCACCGGGGTGACCTCGCGGAGGTGGACGAGGAGGTCGAAGGCCTCGGGGAGGGAGGCGACCGCGAGGTGTTCGGCACGGTCGCGTTCCGGGGTGTAGACGCCGCTGATGACGCGGGCCTTGGCCGGGCCGGCCCACTCCCGGCGCGCGTCCGCCTCGCGCAGGTCGAGCCAGTGGGCGGGCAGTTCGGCCGCGCCGAGGCGGGCGTCGAGCAGGTCGGGGGCCGGGTCGGGGACGACGGCCACGCCCAGGTCGCCGTGGTGGAAGCCGATCGCCGCAGAGACGTACCGCGCGCCGTAGCGCTCGCGCAGCAGGCTGCCGACGGTGGGCTGGGGGCCGCGTTCGGGGGCCATGCCGAGCACGGTCGGGGCGGCCGAGGTGTGGGCGATGCCGTCCCAGTACACGGTACGCAGGCCGGTGCGCTGCTGGGTGTCCGTGAGGACCTCGGCCCAACTCTCGGCCTCACCCGCGTAGTTGGCGCGACCGGCGACGCTGTGCTCGTGGTAGGCCGCGATCAGCCGCATCCGCGCGAGCGTGTCGCCCTCGGACGTGACGGACTCGACCAACGCGAGGGCGTCGCGGGCGTGTTCGGCGAACGGCCGACCTGGGTGGATGCCCCGGGCCCGCTGCACGTGTTCGTCCACCTCGTGGGCGGTGCGGATCGGGTCCAGGTGGGCCGCCAGCTCGGCGAGGCGCTCGGGCGCCGAGGCGCAGACGTGGGCCAGGACGGCGTCGTAGTCGGCGGGTCGGGCCTGGAGAGGCTTCACGCTGTAGATCCGGACCGGGTCGTCGGCGTGGTCCCGGTTGTACGCCCGGATCCACTCCAGGGCGGCGGCCGTCTCGGCGGTGCGCCACGGCCGCCAGGCTCCGGCGAGCGCGGTCTCGGCCGTCCCCTCGCCGTCGCGCACGTACGCGTCGAGGGCGGCGCCGACGGCGGCGTCGTCCTGGACGGCGAGGGCGCGGAAGCCGTGCTCCCCCACGAGCCGGCGGGACAGCCGGTCGCGCACCTCGGAGGTCTCCCGGGCGAAGCGGGTGGACTCCCCGATGCCCACCACCACGGCCCCGTCGGCCAGTTGTACGGCGATCCGGTCGAGCTCGATGTCGGAGAGCGGGAGGGCGGCGGGTGCGGTGTCGTTCGGCATGCCGCCCAGTGTTGTAGTTCAAGTCGACTTGAGGTCAAGCACCAACTCCTTCGGGTGAAACCCCTTCACATGAGACCAAAAGACATCAAAAGAACGGTAAAACCATGCCGTTGGAACGTTCCCATCCCTTCTCTCGATGGAGATTCCCATGTTGTTGCGCACCCTGCGCCGCCCCCTGGCCGTCCCGGCGGTCCTGGCCTGCTCCGCGGCACTGCTGGGGGTGTCGGGTTCGGTGACGGCAGCCGAGGCCGACGCACCGGTGGTCGTGATCTCCGACTGGTCCGCGTCCAAGGCCGCGGCCACCGCGACCTGTCCCAGCGGCACTCAGCTCGTCGGCGGCGGCTACGACTCCCAGCCCGCGCACCTGGGCAGCGGGGCGGTGGCCGACGCGGTGAACACCAACGCCCCCTCGGCCTCGAAGCCCAACACCTGGGTGATCAAGATGGACCAGGGCAAGGCCAAGGCGATCGCCATGTGCAGCAAGGCCTCCTCCACCGCGCCCACCGTCGTCACCTCCGCCTGGTCCGCCGACAAAACGGCCGCCTACGCGACCTGCCCGAACGGCACCCAGCTGACCGGCGGAGGCTACGACTCCCAGCCCGTGCACACCGGCAACGGCGTCAACGCCGACACCGTGGCCACCAACGGGCCCTCGGGCGCGAAGCCGAACTCCTGGGTCGTCAAGATGGACCTCGGCAAGATCCAGTCCTTCGCGATGTGCGTCCCGGACTGAGCCCGGCGGACACCGGCCCGGACCGCCGAGCGCGCGAACGCCGAACTGGCCTGGCAGGGGTGGTAGTTCACCCTTTCACGGGCAGGCATTCGGCGATCAGGACGGCGGGCCGGGGGCCGGTGCCGGTGGGGCGGACCTTCTCCGTCAGCAGAACGGGCCGGATCCACCGGGCTCAGGCCACGAAGTAGCTCCCGCCGAAGGTCCCGGCGGACTGCCCGGGCTCGACCTCGGCCGTGACCGGGCCCTGGCAGTCGGCGGCCGCGTGCACCAGGACGGTGGAGTCGGTGAAGTTCTCGACGGAGACCGGCGAGGTGGCCGGGTAGCAGCCGCGCTGCGGGTCCTCGTACGGCACCCCGTTGACCACCAGCACCCCGCTGGCCGCCTGGGCGGGGACGGCGAGGGCGAACAGGCCGGCGGCGGCGAGCAGGAAGGTGGCGAAGATCCGGCGACGCATGGGGGGTCCTCCCGTTCGAGGGGATGCGCCACCCGGCGGCGGCGCCCGCACGCCAGGATCCTGGCGCGGCCGGCCCGGATACCGCAATCGCCCGATCCGGCGACGGCACGGCCGCAGCCGAGCGCCGTGCCGCCCCGCCGGCGGACGGGGTCAGCCCGTACCGCCGTCGTCGAGTCCGGCGATGACCCTGACGTCCGCTTCGGTCATGCCCAGGGCCCAGGCGACCTCCTGGACGAGCTCCGGATCCGGGTTGGTGCTTCCCCCGCGGAGCATGTGGATGGTGGACATGGATCGCGCGGTCGCCAGCGCCATCTCCTTGACCGAGATCCCGCGCAGGTCCATCAACCCGGTGAACAGCCGGGCGAACGGGTGCGGTTCCGGCCGCCCGGCGGGAACGGTGGCCGGGCCGAGGACCACGTCGCCGATCTTGGCCTGGAACCCGACCAGTCGCTCTCCCGCGAACCCGACCTTCGCGACGAAGGGCAGGCTCTCGCCACCACCGGAGCCGACCGTGCCCGGCACGAACACCTCGACGTACGTCGACAGGAGGCCGTAGCGGCCGCGACCGGTCTCCAGGGGCTTGCCCGGTTCGACGTGGTCGACCCTCCAGTCGCGGTTCCACCAGGGAAGGTCCTGCAGCACCTCGTTGAAGAAGGGGGGCAGCACGGTGATGTCCACCGGGTCCGGAGGGTTCTTCTGGCCTCCCCAGATGATGCCGGGCCAGTACCTCAGTGCCGCGATCACGTCCGCCGTCAGCGTGCGGTTGGCAAGCTCCATGCCCACACTCTCGCACCCGTTCGGCCGGGTGTTCGGGCACCCCGCCGAACATCTGCCGCCACCGCCCGAACTCCCGGACTCCCGAACCAGCCCGACTGCGAAGGGAGTTGGACGCCTAGGATGCTTCGTATGGCAGACGAATGCTACGGACACCCGCAACTGGCCGCCGTCTACGACCCGCTGGACCCCGACCGCCCCGACCTGGACGCCTACCTGCTCCTGGCCGAGGAGTTGGGGGCGCGCCGGGTGCTGGACATCGGCTGCGGCACGGGGGTGTTCGCGCTGCTGCTGGCCGGGCGCGGGATCGAGGTGGTCGGCGTCGATCCGGCCGCGGCCTCGGTCGAGGTGGCCCGGGCCAAGCCGGGCGGCGAGCGGGTGCAGTGGATCCACGGCGACGTCGACGAACTCCCGGTGCTTCACGTCGACTTGGCGACGATGACGGCGAACGTCGCGCAGGCGATCGCCGATCCGCAGGACTGGCGGCAAACTCTGCACGGCGCCCGGCGGGCGCTGCGCCCGGGCGGGCACCTGGTCTTCGAGACCCGTGATCCGGCGGCCCGGGGCTGGGAGGAGTGGACCCGTGAACGCTCCCACCGGGTCACGGAGTTGGCGGGCGTCGGCGCGGTGGAGAACTGGGTGGAGCTGCTGGAGGTGAGCGGGCCGCTGGTGACGTTCCGCCAGACGTACGTGTTCGGTGCGGACGGGCAGGTGCTGACCTCGGACTCGACGCTGCGTTTCCGGGAGCGCGAGGAGGTCGAACGGGACCTGGCCGCCGCCGGGTTCGCGCTGGAGGAGGTGCGCGGCGCGCCGGACCGGCCGGGGCGGGAGCTGGTGTTCCTGGCGCGGCGGCCCTGAACACACGGGACCGAACGGGGGCGCCCGGAAGGGGTGTTCACAACCCCGTTCGCGCCGGGCGGCCCGGCGCGCTTCGCCGGTGCCACGAACGAGCGCCGCCCGGCGCGGATGCCCGGGATAGCGTCCCGCCCATGACCACCACCTCTCCCGCAGACCCCACCGATCCCGACGTCGCCCTGGTGCTGGCCGCCTACACCGCCTACGCGCGGGGCGACATCGACGCCGCCGTCGTCGACCTGGACCCCGACGTGGACTGGGTCGAGCCCGAGGAGTTCCCCAACGGCGGTGCGCACCACGGCCGGGACGCCGTGCACAAGTACCTGGGCGCCGCGTACGCGATGTGGAGCGAGCTCGTCTCCGAGCGCACCGCGTACCGGCGCGGCGAGGAGATCGTGATCGTCCACCACATGCGCGGCGTGCAGACGGACGGCGTACCGCTGGAGCTCACCGCCGCCGACGTGTTCACCGTCGTCGAGGGCCGGGTGGTGCGGATGCACGCCCACGCCGACCCGGCCGAGGTGCTGTAGCGCGCCCCGGCGGCGCGCCCCTCGTGGGAGTGATCCGGACCGGGCGTCGGCGCGGCGCCCGGCCGGGAGGGGCCCGCCTTCCGGTAGGCATGGGCGGGCGGCCGGGTTCGTGGGCGAAGGATGCCCGCGCCCGGCCGTCAACTCCACGCCCGCCGAAAGGATCGACCGACCATGAATCTGGTACGACGAGCGGCCGCCGCCGGCTGCACCCTCGCCCTCGCCCTGGGCGGTGCCGTCGCCCTCGCCCCGGCCGCGCACGCCCTGCCGGGGACGTGCTTCGCCGACGTGATGTACCACATCAAGATCCGTGACGGGGAGGCCATCGAGCGCGCCTGCAGGATCGGCGAGGCCGGCACCGAGGAGGCGATCCGGGAGTGCGTCTCGGAGATGACGCGCCACGACGTCGGCGCCGAGCTCGCAGCCGAGGCCTGCAGCCTGGCCTCCAAGCCGTACCGCGTCCCCGGGCAGTCGTAGCACCCCCCGCCGGGGTGATCCTGGTCGGGCGTCGGCGCGACGCCCGGCCGTGATCGCGGCCAGCGGCTGCCGCCGCGCCCCCGAGGTGCAGCCGGCCCCGCCACCGCACAGCGCGGGAAGTCGGACGGGCCGACTTCCCGCGCTTTCGCATGTCAGGGCCCGGTGGCTCGTTTCCCGGCCCGGCGTGAATCGTTGATCGCTGTACGAACCGCTGTACCACCTACCGACGATCACGCCCCTCCCCCACAGGGCCGCAACGGAGAGCCCTCCCATGCCCGTTCGCCCCTGGCGCGCGGCGGCCGCGGCCGCCCTGCCGCTGTTCCTGCTGCTGGCCGCCCCGCACGCCGTGGCGGAGCCGGCCGCATACACGCTGCGCAACGCCCGCACCGGCACCTGCCTGCACCACACCTTCGGCACCGCCCAGGTGCGGCTGGAGCCGTGCGAGGCGGTGCCCGAGCAGCGGTGGCAGCTGCGCCCGGCGGGGACCTCCGTCAACGTGGCGGACTTCGACCCGGAGAAGAACGCCTGGGGCTGCGTGGCCATCGGCGACAACTGGACCATCCGCTACGGCCAGTGCCGCGTCACCGAGTCGGCGTGGCGGATCCCGGAGGACGACGGCCGCTCCCGGGTCCGCTCGGCCTCGGACCTCAACGACAACGACCTCTACCTGACGGAGACCGAGGAGGGCCTCCTCGGCGCCCAGCCCGGCGGCACCACCCCCTCCGCGGACTGGCTGGTCGACGAGGTGCCGTGAAGGCCCCACGCCGGTCCCGTGACAGCGGGGACAGCGGGCTGCCGGTGGGGCGTGAGCGGCGCGCGGAACCCTGGGGGCCACACCGAGCACAACCACCGGGAGCCCGTCATGCCCTCCTCCTCTTCCTCCTCCTCCGCAGTCCGCACCCCGCCGTGGGACGTCCACCGCCTGCCCCGCGCCGACGGCCGGGTCGTCCTGGTCACCGGCGGCAACGCGGGCATCGGCTACTTCGTCGCCGAGCAGCTCGCCGGCGCCGGGGCCACCGTCGTCCTGGGCAGCCGTGACCGCGCGAAGGCCGGGGCCGCGATCGCCTCGATCAGCGCGCGGGTGCCCGGCGCCCGGGTGCGGCACCTGCCGCTGGACCTGGCCGACCCGGCCTCGGTCGCGGCAGCCCCCCACGCGCTCACCCTGGAGCGCCTCGACGCGGTCGTCCACAACGCGGGCATCGCGTTCGACGACCCGCCGCGCCGCACGGACGCGCACGGCCACGAGCTGATGTTCGCCACCAACCACCTGGGCCACTTCGCCCTGACCCACCACCTCGCCCCGCTGCTGCGCGCCACCCCGGGCAGCCGGGTCGTGACCACCGGCAGCTTCGCCGCCAAGTCGGAGCGCCTGGACCTGGCCGACCTGCAGAGCGCCCGCGACTACCGGCCCAAGCGCGCCTACTCCCGTTCCAAGCTGGCCCAGATGCTGTTCGCCGTCGAGCTCGACCGCCGGCTGCACGCCGCGAACGGCGGCAACGGCAGCGGCACGCTGAGCGTCCTGGTCCACCCCGGCGGCGCGCTGGACACCCTCACCCCCGCGCGCCCGCACCTGCCCGCCCCCGCCACCGGCCGGCGCCTGGCCCACCTGCCGCTCGCCCTGGCCGTCCAGGGCAAGGACGCCGCCGCCTGGCCCGCCGTGCGGGCGGTGCTCGACCCGGGGGTGCGCGGCGGCCCGGTGCTGTGGGGCCCCCGGGCGTTCGGGCTGCGCGGCGAGCCGAGGCCCGAGCCACTGTGGGAGCACCTGGCCGACCCGGTCACGGCGGCCCGGCTGTGGGAGGCGAGCCGCGAACTGACGGGCTGCGAACCGAAGTTCTGACGCTTCGAGTCGGACGTGCTCTACGTCGACGAGGACCCGGTCTTGGCTTCCTCCCCGTCCTAAAGAACGGGGATTCCGGCCGCGCGTGCCGCGCGGGGGCTTCGCCCCGTGCGTGTACGCGTTGCCGGTGGTTGGCGTTTCACGGACCGGGTAGCCCCGAGGTCTCCACGCCCTGAGACCGCCTGCCCGGCGGCCTTGATGTTCTTCGCCGCGTTCACGTCGGCGTGGTCCCGGTGCCCGCAGGCGGTGCACTCGAAGGCCGCTTGGCTCTTGCGGTTCTTCGGGTCCACGTGCTTGCAGGCGTGGCAGGTCTGCGACGTGTACGCGGGATTCACCAGGACCACCCTGGTCCCGGTGGTGCGCGCCGCGTTGCGGAGCGCGAGTTCGAGCATGTGCCAGCCCTTGTCCAGGACGGCCCGGTTCAGCGCAGCCTTGGCGCAGACGTTGCGGCCGGGGCGCTCGACCGTCCCCGACGCGGAGGCGGTCATGTTCTTCGTACGGAGGTCTTCCAGCACCACCACCGCGTTCGCGGCAGCCAGCGTGCCAGCCGTCCGCGCGCAGAAATCGGCGCGCCGGTCGCGGACACGACCGGTGACGGCGTTGATCTTCGCCAGCACCGCCCGGCAGCGGTTGCTTCCGCGCTCACACCGGGCGAGCCGCTGTTGCAGGCGGCGCAGCCGCGCCGCCTCACCAGCCGTCACGTACGGCCGGTCGTGGAACACGCCGTCACTGGTGGTCGCGGCGACCTTCACACCCCGGTCCACCCCGACCGCCGTGTTCGGCATCGCATGCCGTTCGGGCGTCTGCTCTCCGTCTTCCACCAGAAACGACACGAACCAGTCCCGCCCCTTCCGGGAGACCGTCGCCGACCGAACGTCGCCCCCGAGGGGACGGGACCAGCGGAACCGGACCCATCCGAGCTTCGGGAGCTTCGCCCGGCCCCACTTGCGGCCGATCCGCTCCACGGTGATCCGGTTCCCGGCCGGGAACCGGAACGACGGCGACCAGCGCGCCTTCGACCGCCACCGTACCCGGAACGTGCCGTGTTCACGGCAGGCCCGGTCAAGGTCGCGAAGCGTCTGCTGCAACACGTGCGACGGGGCATCGGCCAGCCACGGGAACTCTCGCTTCGCCTCCGCAAGCTCGGCGGCCTGCGGCACGAAGTTCATCCACGCACCCCGCCGCCGGTACTCCCGCCGCTGCTCCAGGGCGGTGTTCCACACCGAACGGCATATACCGCCGAACATCTCGCACAACTCGACCTGAGCAGAGTCGAGTTCAAGCCGATACCGTCGACCCGCCAACATGGGAACACCACCCTTCGACTACCGCGACCAACGTAGTGCACGCCACCGACAACGCAGCGACCTGCGCAGCTTCGCGGCCCAGCCCCAAAGATGGACTAACTCCGCCCTGAAGGACGTGGTCTGCACCCAAGAGTTCGATCACCGGCGCCGGCACCGCTGCCGGCGTCGACACCTGCCTCCACCTGGTCCGCAAGGAGCACGGCAGCGCCGTCGCCAACGCGATCGCCCGCCGCATGGTCGCGCCCCCGCACCGCGACGGCGGGCAGCGCCAGTACCGCGAACGCCCGCTCCCCCGGCCCGGGACCGGTTCGCTGGCCCCCGTGCTGGCCTGGATCGAGGCCAACCTCGACCGGGAGCTGACCGTCGAGGCGATGGCCCGCCACGCCCACCTGTCCCCGCGCACCTTCGCCCGCCGCTTCCGCCAGGAGACCGGCACCACCCCGCTGCAGTGGCTCACCGGGCAGCGCGTGCTGCTCGCCCAGCACCATCTGGAGACCACGGACGAGCCGATCGCCGTCGTCGCCCACCGCACCGGCTTCGGCAGCATCGACACCCTGCGCCACCACTTCGCCCGCCGCCTGGGCACCACCCCGCAGGCCTACCGGCGCACCTTCGCAGCCCCGCCCGCCGCCCCGCCCGCCGACGGCTGACCGGTGTTCCGGCTCCTCGTAGGCTGGGGTCGGACACGCAACCGGGAACAGTGCGGCAGGGAGCGGCGATGACGGACGACGGCGCAAGTCCCCGCGAGCTGCTCGCGGCGTTCCACCGGGCGATGGTGGACTTCTCGGCGGACGAGCTGGCCGACCTGCACGCCGAGGACGCGGTGTACGAGTTCCCGCTGCTGACGCCCGGCCGGCCGGAGCGCTACCGGGGCCGGGCGGAGATCCGGGCGGGCTTCGGCGCCGCCTGGGCCGGCGCCCCGGTGCGGGTCGAGGAGATCCGCGACGTCGTCGTCCACGAGACGACGGACCCGGAGGTGATCGTCGCCGAGCAGCGGGCGGCGGCCGTGGTCACCGGGACGGGCCACGCGTTCACGCTGCCGTTCCTGCTCGTGCTGCGGGTGCGCGCGGGCCGGATCGTCCATGTCCGGGACTACGCCGACGCGTTGCGCGGTGCGTACGAGCTGGGCCGGCTCGGCGCGGTCGTGGAGGCGCTCACGGGGTCGCGGTAGCCGGTCCGCAATATTGCGGTGAGCGCCCGTACGCCCCCTGCTACGGTGCGCACCATGTCTGCCGTGATCAGGAAGTTCCAAGTCACCTTCGACGCCGCGGAGCCCGAGCGCCTCGGCCGCTTCTGGTGCGAGGTGCTGGGCTACACCGCCCCGCCGCCGAAGGGCTTCGACAGCTGGGAGGACTTCCGGCAGTCCGAGCCCGAGGACAAGCGGGGCTCCTGGTTCGCCCTCACCGACCCGTCCGGCGAGGGCCCGCGGATCTACATCCAGCGCGTCCCCGAGGGCAAGACCGCCAAGAACCGGCTGCACCTGGACGTGCGGGTGGGCACCGGCCTGGTGGGCGAGGAGCGCCTCGCCGTGCTGGAGGCGGAGGCCACCCGGCTGGAGGCGCTCGGCGCGGTGCGGGTGCAGGTGCTGTACGACGGCACGGACTCGTGCATCTCGATGCAGGACATCGAGGGCAACGAGTTCTGTGTCGACTGAGTCGGCCGAACTGCCGGGCCGTAGGATCCGGTTGGTATGACGACCGTCATAGTCACCCTCGCCGTGGCCTTCCTCGGATACATAGCGACCTACCTGAACAACCTGCGCCTGTCGCAGCGCGAACGGCGCCTGGAGCGGGTCAACCGCCAACTGGCCGAGCTGTACGGCCCGCTCCTCGCGCTCGTCGAGGCCAACCACCGCGCCTACCGCGCCTTCACCGAGCTCCACCCCCGTGACGACGGCCGCAACCTCTTCCAGCACCGCCCCGACCGGCCGGGCGACCGGCCCCCCACCCGGGAGGAGCTGGCGGAGTGGCGGAAGTGGGTGGAGGCGATCGTCCTGCCCAACCAGCGGGCCGTGCGGGAGGTGCTCACCACCAAGGCGGACCTCCTGATCGGACCCGAGATGCCGGGCGTCCTGCTGGAGTTGTACGTCTTCACCGCCGTCGACGAGGTCGAGTTCCCCCGGCAGTGGGCCGAGGGCACCCGCCGCGAACTGCGGCAGGAGTACCCCGTGGGCGCCATGACCCGCTACGTCCGCGACTGCTTCGACCACCTCAAGGGCCAGCAGGCCAAGCTCCTCGGCCACCGGGACCGGGCGTTCCCCGGCCCCCGCCCACCGGCCTCGAACACCTGAACTCCCCTGCCCGGAAGGGACATCCGCCGTGATCCGCGGCATCATCGGGGCCACGGCGGGGAAGCCAACGGATCATGGATTCCCTATCGCGGCAGCAGTTCCACATGCCCTTCGAAGCCCGTCTCAACCCGCACCTCGACCGGGCCCGCGCCCACACCCGCCAGTGGGCCCGGAAGATGGGCATGTTCGACGCCAAGTACGTGCAGTGGCCCGGCCGGTGGAGCGAGGAGAAGTTCGAGCAGGCCGACTTCCCGCTGTTCATCGCGCTGACCCACCCGGACGCCGACGCCCGCGAGCTGGAGGTGGTGACGGACTGGCACGTCGCCCTGTGGTTCGTCGACGACCTCTTCCTGCCGCTCTACCGCCGCGGCCACGACCGGGCCTCGGCCGGCGCCCAGGTGGAGCGGCTGATGCAGTTCCTGCCGCTGGACGGACTGCCGCGCCCGCTGATCCCGGACAACCCGGTCGAGCGGGCCTTCGCCGACCTGTGGACCGGCACCGCGGCGACCATGAGCCCGCTGTGGCGCGAACGGTTCACCGCCAGCGTGCGGCGCTTCCTGGAGGGGGTGCTGTGGGAGCTGGAGCACGTCGACCACGCCGTCGCCGACCTGATCGAATACCTGGGCGCGCGACGGGACTTCGGCGGCCTGCAGTTCACCGCGATCCTGATGGAGCACGGGCTCGGCGAGCTGCACCCGGAGCTGCTGCGCGACCGGGGTGTGCGCACCGCCGTCGACGCGTTCGTGGACGGCGTCAGCCTGCACAACGACATCGTGTCCTACGACCGGGAGGTGGAGGAGGGCACGGTCGGCAACAACGGCGTGGAGGTCGCCCGCGTGGCGCTCGGACTGGGCCGGGGCGAGGCCACCACCCTGATCGACGACCTGCTCACCGCCCGGGTCGACACCCTGGCCGCCGCCCCGGCGGCCGTGCCGGTGGGAGCGGTGCCGTTCGTCGAGGCCCTCCAGGAGGCGCTGGCGGGCTCCTACCGCTGGCACGAGCTGACCGGCCGCTTCGGCACGACGGCGGCGGCCGGGCCGCTCGGGGGGCCCAGCGGTCTGGGCACCTCTGCGGTCTACGCCTTCTCCGCGGCGGGACGGCGATGACCGGTCGGCCGCACCCCGGTCGCGGGCGGAGTCGGCCGTCCCGGTGGTTGTTCGTGTAGGCGTCACAGGTACGGCCCGGCCGCCCCCGGTGATCCGCGGGCGGCCGTGGTTTTCCCTCCGGCGGCCCGGCGGCTCCGGCCTCAGGACCGCCGGCCGGCCAGTGCCGGGGGCACCGGGGACTCCTGGAGTGGCTGCCGGGCGGGGCGCGCCCGGGTGAACCAGCAGGCCAGCAGGAGGTTGGGGACCCAGCACAGCCAGGCGATCACCGTGTAGGAGGTGCGGAAGTCCAGGTGGGCCGCCTGGCTGACCGGCAGCATGAGGCGCAGCGTGACGGCGGCGAAGGTGAGCGCGAAGCTGCGGATCATCCAGCGGCGGTGGTCCTCCACCCGGCGGTGCAGGATCATCCGCAGTCCGGTGCCGCCGGTGACCATCCAGGCCACGCCCAGGCCGGCGAAGCCGAGTTGGGCGACCGGCCCGCCGTAGGCGAGGGGCGCCAGCAGCAGCGCGCCGATCCCGCCGACCAGGCAGCCCAGCAGGTACGCGCGGCCGATGCGGCGGTGCCAGCGCGGCGAGCGCCGGCGCAGCCGGGCGGAGAACTGCCAGGGCCCGAGGGCCAGGGCGGTGATCGCGCCGAAGATGTGGATGTAGAGGGGGAGTTCGTGGGCCAGGTAGGTGGCGCGTTGGTTGCCGGAGAAGGTGTCCGGGTTGAAGGTCAGGTACCTGGCGGAGATGAGGACGACCAGTGCGGAGAGCACGGTCATGACGGCCCAGCCGGCCCGAGTGAGGTTGCGCATGGCCCGAGTTTCCGACTGCCCGGCGCGGGCGGGCATCCGGGCGAACCCTGAGACGGACCCCGAAAGAACCCTCAATATCCTTACGGGGTGCGGGAGTTGAGGGTACAGGCAGAATCCTGCTGGTCAGCGCCATGGGGATATCCCCCCGATCGGCCCTGGAGCGCGCTGCAGTGCGCTGCAGTGCGCTCCACGACCTAGCGGACCTTGCCGAGCCCGGAGCCGTGGGCAATGCCCCGTCGGGCGATCACCGGCCTGATTCCGCGCTTCCACAGCAGGCGGCGGTACTTGTCGAAGTCGTAGCCCCGGTCGGCGAACAGCCGCCGGGGCCTGCGCCGCGGGCGTCCGGAACGAGAGAAGAGCGCACCTGGACACCCTGGCGAGACCGCCGAGTGCAAGGCGTGCGATTCGGCTCGTACCGGGGCACTCGGCTACACCGGCGCGTGCGGTGCCGCGGGGCGGGTGGTCGTGTGGGGCCGGCGGATCGGCTGGCCGGGGCGCGCGTCCAGGATCTCCTTGCCGTCCTGGATGATGGGGCTGCCGTTCACGATCACGTGCTGGAAGCCGGTGGACCGCTGGGCGGGCTGCGTGAAGGTCGCGTTGTCCCGCACGGCGGTGAGGTCGAACACCACGATGTCGGCGTCCGCGCCGACCTGGATGCGGCCCTTGCTGCGCATCTGCGGCACCGACTTCTCCAGGATCTGCGCGGGAATGAGGCTCGTCTTGCGGATCGCCTCGACCAGCGACAGCTTGGGCTCGCGCCGTCCGGGGCCGCCGCGCGCCCAACCCGCGAGGAAGCGGGAGAAGCAGCCGGCCGAACGCGGGTGGGCGAACATGCCCTCCAGCGGCCAGTCGTCCATCTTGTCGGCGAGTGAGCCGTCCGCCCGTACCCAGGGCATCCCGTCGGAGGCGATCGCTGCTTCGGGGTGCAGGACGGAGAGGTCGAGCATCTCCGCGTCGGCGTCGTTGTCGTCCGGGTGCAGGAAGTGCATCACGATGACGGCGCCGGGGTCGTCCTTCTGGAGTTGGTCGATCTTCTCCTGGGTCAGCTTCTCGCCGTTGTACTCCATGGCGGAGGCGTCGTCCACGCCCCAGCGGGCGAGCCAGTCGTCGCGGAAGACCTCCGCGCCCACGGTGCTGGAGCAGGCGCCGTAGGGGTAGGCCTCTACGGTGATCGGCAGGCCGCGTTCCTGGGCGTCGGTGACGAGTTCCACACAGGCCTTGATGTCCCGGCCGGCGACGCTGTTGAGGTGGCAGATGTGCATGTGCGCGCCGGTGGCCGCGGCGAGGGAGATGAGCTCGCCGAGTCCTTCGAAGCCGCTGTCCGGCTCCTGGACGGAGAGGTAGCGGATGTGGGTGAAGGTCGGCACCCCGTACTCGGCGGCGAGCTTCGCGAGCGCGTGGTACTCCTTGCGGCCGTAGCCGGGCGCGTAGCCGCCGTTGATGCCGATGCCCAGGGCGCCCTCCCGCAGCCCCTGTTCGACGCCGGCGATGATGTTCGCCACCTCCTCCTCGTCGGCCAGGCTCTTCTGCCAGCCGTCGCGCTCGAAGGCCTTCTGGAACCAGGTCAGTTCGGCCTTGGGGGGCGCCATGTCCTTCTCCTTCTCCGCGATGCGTGCGTACGTCCACGCGGCGGAGGCGCCGTAGTTGATCGGGCGGCCGCCGTCTGCAGCCACGTTGTCGTAGAAGTCCGAGATCGGCAGCAGGCCCGATTCCAGTTCGAGCGCGGTGGTCACGCCGTCGAAGGCCTGCATCCACGCGGCGGGCAGCTGCTGGCCGTGCGCGTGGAGGTCGATGAACCCGGGCGCCACGACCAGGCCCGCGGCGTCGATCACCGCCTCTCCCTCCAGCGGCTCGCCGGAGAGCGCCGCGATGCTCCCTCCCTTGATCCCCACGTTCAGGATCTCGTCGGTGCCCGTGTCCGGGTCGACCACCCGCCCCCCGGCGATGACGATGTCGTAGGGGCCCGGCTCGTTCGGACGCACGGGGCGCTCTGCAAGGTCTTCCTTCGGCTTCTCGGCCATCTGCACTTCCCTGCTCACCGTTGGTACTTCGTACCCGAGCAAGACTGACATCCAATCAGCCAACCACAGTTCGCCCACGGCCCGGATTCACCTGGAGGGAGCAGCCAGCCCGCCGAAGGCGCAGCCGTCCGCGATCATGTCGTCCTCGGCCTCACCGGGACCGGCTCGGGGACGCAGCACAACGGAGGACCTCACCCCCTGGAGCGCGCTGCAGTGCGCTCCAGGGCCGGTTCGTTCAGTCGGGGCGTTGGCCGTGTTGGAGGATGGGCAGGGTGCGGCCGGCGAGTGCTTCGGTGACGCGGGCGGCCTGGGAGGGGGCCATGTGGCGCGGGAGTTCGCGTACGGGGACGAAGCGGGCGCCGTGCAGGCGGCTGCGGTGCTGGGGCGGGACGGTGACGGGGTGTTCGTCGCGCACGGTGCCGCCGTCGAAGACCAGGGCCAGGCGTTCCAGGTTGCGGTCGGCGGGGTTGTAGTCGAGCGCCGTGACGTGGGTGAGGCGGGCGATGATGCCGGTCTGGGCGTGGAGGTGGCGGGCGGCGGCGCGGTGCGGGGGCTCGTTGGCCTTGCCGGGGCCGCCGGGCAGGATCATGCCGTCCAGGTAGTCGGGGTCGACGAGGAGGACGTCGCCGCGCTGGTTGCGCAGCAGGACGAGGCAGCCGAGGCGGCAGATGGGGGGCTTGGCGAGCAGTCGGGGGTCGTGCACGGGGGTTTCACTTTCTGAGGGCGTAGAGGAGGACGGCGGCGAAGCAGGCCCACCAGAGGATGCGGGCGAGGAGTTCAGTCGTCATAGGTGAGGCGCTCGTAGCGCAGGCCCTTGCGCAGCAGGTCGACGATGCGCAGCAGGTCGAGCGGGCGGGCGGTGAGGTGGAGCAGGTACTCGCAGGACTGGCGGCCGGTGTCCCAGTCGACTTCGAGGGTGGGGAGTTGGACGCGGCCCAGGGCGAGGACGGTGGTGAGGTCGTCCAGGACGGCGGCGGCCTGGCGGCGCTGCTCGGCGGTGATGCGGGAGAGGGTCACTGCTCCCCCGGGCGGTGGTGGACCTCGAAGCAACGCCAGGCGCTGAACGCGTCGTTGAAGGAGGAGTAGCGGGCGCGGTCGCCGGAGGTGGTGTCGAGCAGCCACTCCCCGGTCGTCTCGTTGCGGACCCGGTAGCACCGGGCGCCGGTGTCCCAGAGGACGCCGTAGCCGTGGAGGCGGGGGACTTGGGCATGGGCCATGGGAATAGAACTCTCTGCGACGGGAGTTTCACGTTCTGTTGCACATGGTGGCCCGGTGCCCCCTAGCATCGGAAGTGACCTGCTACATGCCTCGGGGTTCCTTGGAAGTTGAGGACTGCCATGAACAAGAAGAAGATTGACCCGGAGTCGAGCCCGTGGGCGCCCTTCGGGATCCAACTTCGCAACTTCCGCGAGGCCAGGGACCTGCTGCAGGAGGAGCTCGCGCCGCTCCTGGAGTGCTCCGCCTCGCACCTCTCCTACATCGAACTTGCGCACCGGCCGCCGAGTCGCAAGCTCGCTGAACTGGCGGACATCGCACTCGACACCGGCGGCACCATGCTGCTGATGTGGTATCAGCTGAAGAATGCGGCGATCCTGGAGGGCTTCCCGGAGTACGCGCGCTACGAAGCCCTCGCCGAACAAATCAGGATCTTCGAGATCAACCTCATCGCCGGGCTTCTGCAGACCAGGGCCTACGCAACGGCGATCCAGATGGGCGATGTCCGGCAAGGCGGTTCGACCCAGAAACTCGCCGAAGATCGCATCGCATTCCGGCTTGCCCGTCAGCGAGTCCTCGAACGGACTCCCCCTCCGCTCGTCCATGTAGTGCTGGACGAGAGCTGCCTCAGGCGGGTGATCGGGGGACGCGACGTCATGATTGAACAGTTGCTGCACCTTGAACAACTGGCCACCCGCCCCAACATCGTCATCCAGGTGGCGCCATTCAGCCTGGGTGAGAACAGGCCGTTTACGCAGGCAACGCATCTCCTTACCATGCAGAACCGCAAAGTTCTCGCTTACGGAGAAACTGAGCAGCGTGGCTACATCGACCGCGACACCAAGTCAGTTGCCGCACTGGACAGCAGTTACGATCGGCTTGCGATCGAAGCCCACGGCCGGGCTGAATCGCTGGCTTTCATGCGTGCAGTGAGAAGGGATCTGGAGTGGATGTCGACCTGACCGAGGCTTCCTGGCGGAAGAGTTCGTACAGCGGCGCGAACGGCGGCGCCTGCGTCGAAGTCGCTGACGACTTCGCCGGCGTCATGCCAGTCCGCGACTCCAAGGACCCCTCCGGCCCCGCCCTGATCTTCTCCGCCACCGCCTGGCAGTCCTTCGTCACCGCCATCCGCACCGGCGAATTCGACACCCGCTGACCCCAGTTCATGGCCCCGCCACCCCTCCCCCGGGGTGGCGGGGCCATGCGCAGGAGATCGGTGAGCTTCACCAGGCGGGACGCGGCCCCTGGCGCAACGCGAAGATCAGGCGTCGATCTCTTCCCTGACCAGGAACTACGATCACTTGCTGATCGAAGCCATGAATCGGGCCGACTCAGTCGCCAAGTTCCGCTCGGTACGGAGGAACCTCGAATGGATGTCAACCTGACGCGCGCGTCCTGGCGGAAGAGCACGTTCAGCGGCGGCGGCGGCGGGAATTGCGTCGAAGTCGCTGACAACTTCGCCGGCGTCATGCCAGTCCGCGACTCCAAGGACCCCTCCGGCCCCGCCCTGATCTTCTCCGCCACCGCCTGGCAGTCCTTCGTCACCGCC
>NZ_JBEOSV010000080.1:0-38539 GCF_040303245.1 Kitasatospora sp. NPDC096077
GGTCGCCGATGCTCCGCATGGACTCCCTCCTCCGCCTTGCGATGCACGCACCCCGACGCCGCGCGCTGATCCGACGCGAATTGTCAGACACGCCCGAAGAGGCCTGACCCACCGGGCCGCCACTGCACAGGAAGTCGGCCCGGCCGACTTCCCACGCAGCGGCAGCGGCACAATCGGTCCCGTGATCACGTGGGCGAGGAACAGGCGGCGGCGCCGGGAGGCGGCGCTCGTGGAGGAGCGCGTCGTGGTGGCGGCGGGCGCCGACGAGCCGTTGACGGTGGTGTTCGAGCCGATGGGGAGCCTCTACGAGGTGCCCGCGGGGGAGCGGCTGACGGTCGTGTTCAGGTCCCGGCCCGGTCACTCCGGCGAGGTCGAGTACCGGCCGGACCACGCCTCGGCCTGCGCCGGGGCGGGAGGCACGATGGCCGCGTGGACGGCCTCGGGGGCGGAGATCGACCTCGGTACGGGCGAACCGGAGGACGCGGGGCCGGGAAGGACGTACTGGTACGGCCCGCCGGTCGACCTGGAGGCCTGACCCACCGGGCTGCTGGTGCGCGGGAAGTCGGCCGGGTCGACTTCCCACGCACCGGGAACCGGGCCCGGCGGCTCAGCCCGTCACCGGCTCCAGTCGGAGCTGCCGGCACGCCCCCGGCGGCGCCACCTCGACCGGGCCGAACCAGACCCGGACGTCCTCGCCGGTGCGGACGGGCAGGGCCGGGAAGTCGTTCTCGGCGTGCTCGGTGCGGTGCAGGGCCTGTTCGGCGCCCAGGTGGGCGGCGGCCCAGGTGTCGAAGGCGTCGAAGGCGGCCGGGTCCGGGGTCGGGTGGCAGACGGTGGCGAGCACCTCGCGGGCCCCGGCGGGCGGCAGGTAGTTCGGGCCGCGCAGCAACAGGACGTCGTCGCTGTCGATCATGGTCGCGTTGGCCGCCTCGCGGTGCGCCCGCCAGACCGGGCCGCCGTAGAAGGCCTCCAGTGCGCGCCGGCGCTCGGCCATGGACGGGAAGGCGCGCAGCCAGACGAAGCGGTCCGGGTCGTCCAGGTCGCGGAAGCGGCCGCCGAGGGTCATGCCGACGGCCTCCTGCCCGGTCACGAACTCGCGCTCGAACAGCTCGATCAGGGTCTCGCGGGCGCCGGGGTGCAGGGTGTACCGGCGCAGTTCGACGATCAGGCTCATGCCGCCAGCCCCTCGAAGGCCGGGCCGGTGCGGGTGAAGTCCATCGTCCAGTTCGGCTCCCAGCCGTGGCCGCCGTCGACGGAGAACTCCTGCTCCCAGCGGGCGGTGTCGGGGCCGAGGCGGTGCCAGGTGAAGTGCACCCGGATCGGGCTGCCGGCGTAGTGGTCCTCGCCGTAGAAGTCCCCCCGGTCGCCGGTGAAGCCGCCGACCACCGGCGGGTCCAGCCGGCCGGTGCGGCTGTCGGACCAGAAGATCGACCACTGCCGCGTCCCCTGGTCGAAGAGCCGCAGGGTCACGCCCCGGCGGGCGAGGGTGGGGAAGAGGATCTCGTCGATGTTGCCCGCGCCCCCGAACAGCGGCCGGATCACGGAGCGGCCGGGGAACTCCTCCCAGGTGCCGCCGCCGTCGAGCGGGGTGCTGAGGCGGCGGTTGGCCACGTCCCAGGTCCCGTGCAGGAAGTCGAAGTCGTTCATGCGGCGCAGGTTAGGGGCACTCCCCTGACATCCACTGTCAGTGGATACTGGCCGATGTGCGCGCGAGTCGACTGGTCACCCTGCTCCTGCTGCTCCAGAACCGGGGCCGGATGACCGCCCGGCAGCTGGCCGACGAACTGGAGGTCTCCGTCCGCACCGTCTACCGGGACGTCGAGGCGCTCGCCGCCGCCGGGATCCCGCTGTACGGCGAGGCCGGGCACGCGGGCGGCTACCGGCTGGTCGACGGCTACCGCACCCGCCTCACCGGGCTGACCGCCGACGAGGCCCAGGCCGCCTTCCTCGCCGCGCTCCCGGGCACCGCCGCCGACCTCGGCCTCGGCGGGGCGCTGGCCACCGCCCAGCTCAAGCTGCGGGCCGCGCTCCCCGCCGAACTGCGCGAGCACGCCGGGCGGATCCAGGAGCGCTTCCTGCTGGACGCCCCCGGCTGGTACGGCCGCGCGGACGAGACCCCGCACCTGGCGGCGGTCGCCTCGGCGGTGTGGGCACGGCGGGCGGTGGTGCTGCGCTACCGGCGCTGGCGGGCGCCGGAGGAGATCGAGCGGCGGGTCGAGCCGTACGGGCTGGTGCTCAAGGCGGGCCGCTGGTACCTGGTGGCCGGCGGGGCGTCCGGGACGCGCACCTACCGGGTGGACCAGGTGCTGGAACTCCGGGCGCTGGAGGAGGAGTTCGCCCTGCCGGAGGGCTTCGCGCTGGACGCGTACTGGCAGACCTACCTGGCGGACTTCCGGGCCCGGCTGCACACCGGGGAGGCGCTGGTGCGGCTCAGCCCGGAGGGGGCCCGGCGCCTCGGGGTGACCACGACCGGGGACGGCTGGACGCAGGCCCGGGTTCCGATCGAGTCGATCGACCACGCCCACGGGGAGTTCCTGCGCCTCGGCGCCGAGGCCGAGGTGCTCGAACCGGCGGAGCTGCGCGAGCGGATCGCCGCGACCGTGCGCGAACTGGGCGTCCGCTACCGGTAGGAGAGCGTTCGGAGCCCGACCCGGAGCCCGACGAAGCGGTCGGCTCAGAGCCCGACGAAGTGGTCGAACTCGCCGTCCTTGGCGCCCAGGATCCAGGCGTTGAGCTTGGCCCGGGTGGTGGTGACGACCAGGTCGTGGTTGTCGGACTCGCGGATGTAGACGAGGTCGCCCTCGGAGGCGATTTCGAGGTAGTTGGTCTCGTTCTCGACGAAGCTGGACTTCTGCCAGGTGAGGTGGTCCATTCTTCTTCTCCTCCTTGCGCGTGGCGTGGCCGGAACGAGGGTACTGCTTCGCGAGTACGACGGCGGCATCGTTTCGGTCATGTCAATTCGTGCGAGTCGTTGTGCTATTCCATTGGGGTGTCAGTCGTTCCTACACTGAGACCCCGCCGCACGGGGGCTGCGGGAACCAGGTTGCCGACGGGCCCGGGGGAGGCACGTGTGACTGACCGGGGCTGGGACGAGGACGAGGCCCGGCCGTACTTCTTCCTCTCCTACGCGCACACCCCCAAGTCCGGTGCGCGCGGAGCCGGTGACCCGAACCACTGGGTCAGACAGCTGTACCGCGACCTGTGCGAGGCGGTGCTGCAACTCACCACCGTCCCCGCCGGGGTGCCGGTCGGGTTCATGGACGAGTCCATGCACCAGGGCGAGTTGTGGGCCGAGCGGCTGTCCGAGGAGTTGGCGACCTGCCGGGTGTTCGTACCGCTGTACTCCCCGCGGTACTTCAACAGCGTTCCGTGCGGCCAGGAGTGGCACGCCTTCACCCGGCGCCCGGTCTATCCGGCGACCATCGACGCCGAGCGCACCAGCGGCATCGTCCCGGTGCTGTGGGCGCCGATGAGCCGCTACCGGCTGCCCAAGGTGGCCAGTGAACTCCAGTTCAACCACGCCGGGTTCGGGCCCGACTACGCCACCGAGGGCCTGTACGCGCTGATGAAGCTCAGCTACTTCCGGGCCGCCTACGAACTGGCCGTGCACCGGTTGGCGGCGCGGATCGTCCAGGTGGCGGAGGAGACGGTGATCCCGGTCGGGCGGCGGCTGGAGTTCAACGGACTGCCCAGCGCCTTCAATGTGACCGCCCCCACCAAGCAGCTGCGGATCTCCGTGCTCGCCTACCACCAGGGCGAGTTGCCGCCCGAGCGCAACCCCGACTTCTACGGCGCCCGGCGCACCGACTGGCACCCGTACCGCCCGGCCGGGTCGCCGATCGCCCAGCACGCGGTGCGACTGGCCCGGCAGTTGGGCTTCCAGCCGACCGTGCACGAGTTCGACGACGAGGCCGAGTCGATCATCGAGGGCAACGCCGAGGCCCCCGGGCTGCTACTGCTGGACCGGTGGGCGCTGCGCGACCCGCACCGGCGTGAACTGGTCCGCCGCTTCGACCGCTCCGACGCGACCTGGGTCAGCGTGCTGGAGCCGTGGAACACCGACGACCGGGAGTGCCTCGAACGGGACGGCGAGTTCAGCGGGTTGAGTGACCAGACCCTGCGCAAGACCCGGCGCGCCGGCCGCCCGAGCTTCCTCGGCGTGACCGGCCCGACCGGGCTGAACAGCCTGGAGGACTTCGACGACGCACTGCCCCGCGCCGCGATGAAGGCCAAGTACGCCTTCGAGAGCCGGACCAGGGCCGAACCGGAGGAGCCGTCGGCGTCCCGGCCGAGCCTGCGGGAGGCCTTCCGCCCCGGCCCGGGCACGGACGGCTTCGGCGGCCACCGCACGGAACCGTACGGACCGGGCTCCTTCGACCGCGACCGCGACCGCGACCGCGACTACGACCGCGACGACAGCACCGACCGCACCGCCCGTGACAACGATCGCTACCACCGCAACGACCGTGACGACGGCGATGACCCCGATGACGGGATGGCGCCCTTGGGAGGACCGAACCGATGAGCGACAACACCACCAGGAACTTCCGCCTCGGCGCCGCCGAACTGGCCGCCGCCCGGGAGGCCGCCCGGCAGGCCGCGGAACAGGACCGCAACGGCCGGATCATCACCTTCTACTCCTACAAGGGCGGCACCGGCCGCACCATGGCCCTGGCCAACACCGCCTGGATCCTGGCCGCCAACGGCTTCCGCGTCCTCACCGTCGACTGGGACCTGGAGGCACCCGGCCTCGCCAAGTTCTTCCACCCCTTCCTCGACCCGGCCTCCCTGGCCGGCACCACCGGGATGATGGACCTCATCGCCGAGTACCGCGAGGAGGCGCTGCGCCCGGTCGAGCACGCCGAGGGCTGGCACCTGGACTTCGCCCGGGTGCACCCGCACGCGCTCTCGCTCTCCTGGCCGCACTTCCCGGCCGGCGGCAGCCTGGACTTCCTCTCGGCCGGCCAGTTCAACCGCGACTACTCCGAGGCCGTCACCCACCTCGACTGGGACATCTTCTACGACCGCTTCGACGGCGGGCAGTTCTTCGACGCGCTCAAGGCCGACATGGCCAAGCGCTACGACTACGTGCTGATCGACTCCCGCACCGGCCTGTCCGACATCGCCGAGATCTGCACCGTCCAGATGCCCGACGACCTGGTGGTCTGCTTCACCCTCAGCGACCAGTCCATCGACGGCGCCTCCCGGATCGCCCAGCACATCCACGACCGCTACCGCGACCGCGGCATCCGCATCCTGCCCGTCCCGATGCGCATCGACGAGGGCGAGAAGGAGAAGGCGGACGCCGGCCGCGCCCTCGCCCGGGTCCGCTTCGACGGCCTGCCGGCCGGCCTGAACGGCGACGAACTCGCCGGCTACTGGGGCTCGGTGGAGATCCCGTACCGGCCGTTCTACGCCTACGAGGAGATCCTCGCCACCTTCGGCGACCAGACCGGCAGCCCCACCTCGATGCTGGCCGCCTGCGAACGGCTCACCTCGATGATCACCGAGGGGCGGGTCACCGGCCTGCCGACGGTCGAGGAGGAGGTGCGGCTGCGCTACGTGGACGCCTTCACCCGCCGCCGCCCGTCCGTCCCCGCCGACCTCTACCTGTCCTACGTGCCCGAGGACCGGATGTGGGCGGACTGGATCGAGTCCGTGCTGACCCGGGCCGGCTTCCGGGTGCTGCCGCGCGACCTCAGCGCCGGCACCGACCCGCGCGAGGAGACCGAACGCGGCATCGACTCCGCGTTCCGCACCGTCGCCGTGCTCTCGCCCGCCTACCAGCGCTCCCCGCAGGCCCGGGCGCTCTGGGAGTCGGTGGTCAACTCCGACCCGTCCGGCACCCGGCGCCAACTGCTGCCGGTGCGCGTCGGCGACGTCCGGCTCACCGCGCCGTTCAGCAACCGCAACCCCGTCGACCTGGTCGGCCGCGACGAGACCCAGTCCATCCAGAGCCTGCTGCGCGCCCTCGGCCGCGGCGACACCGTGCTCGACGACGCCCCCAGCGGCGGCCCCCGGTTCCCCGGCAGCAAGCCCTCGGTCTGGGACGTGCCGCCGCGCAACCCCTCCTTCACCGGCCGCGCCGCCGTCCTGGAACAGCTGCGCAACCAGCTGCGCGGCGGCATGGCGGCCGTCCTGCCCACCCCGCAGACCCTGTACGGGCTCGGCGGCGTCGGCAAGACCCAGGTGGCGCTGGAGTACGCCCACCGCTTCATGTCCGACTACGACCTGGTCTGGTGGATCGACGCCGAACAGACCGAACTGGTCGCCCCGGCGCTCGCCGAACTCGCCCGCCGACTCGGCCTGCGGGTCGGCGACTCGGTCACCGAGGCCGCCGAGGCCGCCCGCGAGGCGCTGCGCCGCGGCGTGCCCACCTCGCGCTGGCTGCTGATCTTCGACAACGCCGACGAGCCCGCCGAGATCCGCCGCTTCTTCCCCGGCGGCTCCGGCCACATCCTGGTCACCTCCCGCAACCAGGCCTGGACCGGGCACGCCGAGGCCCTGGAAGTCGACGTCTTCACCCGCGGCGAGAGCGTCGAGCACCTGTGCCGGCGCGCCCGCAGCCTCTCCCGGCCGGACGCCGACCGGGTCGCCGAGGCCGTCGGCGACCTCCCGCTGGCCGTCGAGGTCGCCGCCGCCTGGCTGGACACCACCGGCACCCCGGTGGACACCTACGTCGCCCAACTGCACGCCGAGGCCGCCCGCGCCCTCGCCGTCGACCACCCCACCGACTACCCCACCCCGGTCGCCGCGACCTGGAACGTCTCGATCGGACGGCTGCGCCAGCAGTCCCCGGCCGCCGTGCGACTGCTCCAGCTGTGCGCCTTCTTCGCGCCCGAGCCGATCTCCATGAACCTCTTCTACAGCGACCAGATGATCCGGGCGCTGGTGAAGTACGACGCCGACCTCAGCGACAAGTTCATGCTCGGCAAGGTCATCCAGGCGATCGGCCGGTACGCGCTCGCCAAGGTCGACGCCGGCAGCAACAGCTTCCAGGTGCACCGGCTCGTCCAGGCGGTGATCCGGGCCGGGATGACCGACGACGAGCAGGAGATCGCCGTCCACGAGGTGCACCGCATCCTCACCGGCGCCCGACCCGTCCTCGGCGACACCGACGACCCGGCCAACTGGCCCGCCTTCGACGAGATCTGGCCCCACCTGTCGCCCTCCAAGGCGCACAACTGCGACGAGGCCGACACCCGCCAGCTGCTCATCGACCGGGTCCGCTACCTGTGGAAGCGCGGCGAACTCGACCGTGCCCGCGACCTCGGCCACGCCCTCGACGACGAGTGGACCCGCAAGCTCGGCGAGGACGACCGGCAGACCCTTCTGCTCCGCTTCCAGCTCGCCAACGTCCTGCGCTCGCAGGGCAGTTACGCCGAGGCGCTGTCCCTGGACGAGGCCACCCTGGAGCGCCAGCGGGTGCTGCTCGGCGAACACCACCCGTACACCCTGATGACCGCCGGCTCGCTCGGCGCCGACCGCCGGGCACTCGGCCGCTTCCAGGCCGCGCTCGACCTCGACCGGGAGATCCTCGACCAGTTCCGGGAACTGTTCGGGGACGACAACCCGCGCACCCTCTCGATGGCCAACAACCTGGCGATCGACTACCGGCTGGTCGGCGAGAGCGAGGCCGCCCGCGAACTCGACCAGGAGACCCTGGACCGGCGCACCGCCGTGCTCGGACCCAAGCACCCGTACACCCTGATCACCAAGTCCGCCCTGGCCCGCGACCTGCGCGAACTCGGCGACTACCGGGGCTCGGTGGACCTGCTCCAGGAGGTGATGACCGACTTCGGCGACGGACAGCTCGACCCGGGCCTGCCGGAGAGCCTGCGCAACGCCAAGTCGCTGGCCGTCTCGCTGCGCCGGATGGGCCAGCTCGCCGACGCCCGCCGGATCACCAAGGAGACCTACGAGCGCTACCTGGAACGCTACGGCGCCGACGCCCCCGACGCGCTCGCCTGCGCGCTCAACCTGGCCGCCGACCACAGCGCCTTCGGCGACAAGGAGGCCGCCCGCGACCTCTGTTCCACCGTCTTCGACGGCCACCGGCGGCTGTTCGGCGACGAGCACCCCTTCACCCTGGCCTGCGCCAACAACCTGGGCATCTACCTGCGCGGCAGCGGCGACGTCCCGGGCGCCATCGACCGCGGCCGGCTCACCGTCGAGGGACTGACCGAGTCGGTCGGACCGGAGCACCCGTACACCCTCAACGCGATGATCAACCTGGCCAACGCCTACGGCGACGACGGGCAGAACGACGTCGCCGAACAGCTCGGCCGGGCCGCCTACACGGGCCTGTGCGAGCGCTACTCGGCGCAGCACCCGGACGCGGTGGCCTGCGAGGCCAACCTGGCGATCACCCTGCGCGCGGCCGGCCGGCACACCCAGGCCGCCGAACTGCGCGCCCGGGCGATCGCCGAACTGATCCGGCAGTTCGGCGAGGAGCACCCCAACACCGTCGCCGCGCGCGGCTGGAAGCGGATCAACCGCGACCTGGAGCCGCAGCCGGTGTGACCCGGGAGGGGGCGGGGTACGCTGCCGAGCCATGAACACCCCGCCCCCGCCCCCGGTCCTGGTCACCCGGCAGCCCGCCCCCGGCGTCATGGCACGGCTCACCGACCGGTACGCCGTCACCCTCAACGAGGCCGACCGTGACCTGGACCGGGCCGAACTGCTGGCCGCCGTCCACGGCCGCCGGGCCGTGCTCACCACCCTCAACAACCGGGTCGACGCCGAGTTCCTGGACGCGGCCGGCCCGCAGCTGGAGATCGTCGCCAACCACGCCGTCGGCTACCACAACATCGACCTCGCGGCCTGCGCCGACCGCGGCGTCCTGGTCACCAACACCCCCGGCGTCCTCACCACCGCCACCGCCGAGACCACCTGGGCGCTGCTGCTCGCCGCCGCCCGCCGGCTCGGCGAGGGCGAACGCCTGCTGCGCTCCGGCACCCCCTGGACCTGGGGGCCGAACTTCCTGCTCGGCCTGGAACTGGCCGGCACCCCGCTCGGGGTGCTCGGGATGGGCCGGATCGGGCAGGCGGTGGCCCGCCGGGCCCGCGCCTTCGACATGCCGGTCGGCTACCACAACCGCCGCGCGCTGCCGCCCGAGCAGGCCGAGGGCGCGGAGTGGAAGCCGCTGGAGGACCTGCTCGCCACCTCCACCGTGCTGGTCGTCACCTGCCCCTGCACCGAGGAGACCCGGCACCTGCTGGACGCCCGCCGGCTCGCCCTGCTGCCGCCCGGGGCCGTGGTGATCAGCATGACCGCCGGGGTGGTGGACGAGGAGGCGCTCGCCGCCGCGCTGGAGTCCGGTGCGCTGTTCGCCGCCGCCGTGGACAACTTCGAGCACGAGCCCAGCGTCCCGTCCGCGCTGCTCGCCCAGGAGCGGGCCGTCCTCGTCCCGCACCTGGGCAGTGCCACCGTGCGCACCCGGCAGGCGATGGGCGGCCTCGCGGTCGACAACATCCTGGCCGTGCTGGACGGCGGCGAACCCCTCACCCCGGTGAAGCGCTGACCCCGGTGAAGCGCTAACCCGCCGCCCAGGCCAGGGCCGTGGTCAGCACCCGGAACGCCCCGAAGTGCGCGGCGCCGGGCTCCAGGAAGAGCTCGGCGCCCGGGATGTGGTCGGCCAGCCAGCGGGAGTGGTCGACCGGCGAGAACTGGTCGTCCGCGCCGTGCCACAGCCAGGTCGGCACGCCGATCGACCCGACCTCGAAGCCCCAGTCGGCGGTGAAGGCCAGCATGTCGTCGATCCAGCCGTCCGCGCCGTGCCGGAACGCCTCCCGGTAGTTGCTCTGCAGCATCCCGCGCAGCCCGCTGTCCGCCACCACCGCCCGGTCGGCGGGGGAGAGTTCGGTGCGCAGCCCGTTCAGCAGCCGGACCGGGTCGTCCTTGATCTGCCGGGAGCGGAACTCCATCGCGTCGGCGATCCGCCCGTGCCCGCGGTCCGCCTCCCGGTAGGCGCGGACGTTGGACGGCGTCATCCCGGCGTACCAGTCCAGGCCGGCCGCGTTGCGCGGCGCCAGCCCCACCAGCACCGCCACCCGGCTGACCCGCTCCGGCAGCAGCGCCGCGCAGGCCAGCGCGTGCGGTCCGCCGCCGGACCGGCCCAGCACGGCGAAGCCGCCCAGCCCCAACTCGTCGGCGATGGTGCGCACATCGGCCGCCGCATGGGACACCCGGCGGCCGAGCAGCCGGGTCGAGTCGCCGTACCCGGGCCGGTCGTAGGAGATCAGCCGCACCCCCAGCCGGTACAGCACGGTGCTGCGCGGGTGCGGTCCGACCCGGCTGCCCGGCATGCCGTGCAGCAGGAACACCGGACGGCCGCGCGGGTCGCCGAGGGACTCGACGGCGAGGGCCCGGCCGTCCGCCGTTTTGACCATCCGTAACGCCACGCGTTCCTCCTCAGTGCTCCCGGTCAGTGGTGGTGCGCACCTCCCGGCGGGCCTGCCAGGTGGTGTGCTCGCGGGACACCGCGTCCTCGGCGTCCCGGGCCAGCCGGGCCCAGATCTCCTCGGCGTCCATCGACTCCAGGTCCAGCCGGGCGAGTTGGAGGCGGATCAGCTCCAACTCCTCGGCCGCCAGCCCGTACGCGGCGGCCAGCGGGCGGTACTGGCGCAGCTGGGCCCAGGCGGTGACCGAGGCCGCCACCGCGGAGACCGTGCCCAGCGCGTCGTAGCCGAACGCCCCGAACGCCCGCAGCACCGCCAGTGCCAGGCCCAGCGCCGGCAGCAGCACGCCCAGCACACCGGCCCAGTACCCGGCGCGGGCGCAGTGGCGGGCCTTGCCCCGGTACCACTCGTGCTGCACCCGGATCCGCTCGTTCAGGTACACCTCGCGGCGCACCGCCAGCGGCTGTTCGCGCAGGTCACGCATCGCCGCGGTGATCCCGGCGCGCTCGACCCCGGGCGCGGGCACGGCCACCGGGGAGTGCCGGAAGGCGCCCAGCACCCGCTCCAGCTGGAAGCGGTACAGCCCCTCGGCGTCCGGCAGGCTGCGCGGCGGCGGCTGGTAGGCGTCGGCCCGGACGGCGAACTTCCAGGCCAGCGTCTTCACCGACTCGGCGGCCGCCCGGCCCTCGTACCACAGGCCCTGCGGGTTCTGCCGGCCGATCATCACCGCCAGCGCCACCGCGCCCAGGTAGGCCGCGGCCGCCGACCAGGCCCACGGCTCGCCGTCGGCCGAGCCGGTCGCGGCGGCGGCCAGCAGGAGGGCCAGCTCCCAGGCAGAGAGCAGCACCGAACGCCGCTGGCCGCGCAGCGAGGCCGCGTCGGCGGCCCAGAAGAACTCGGGCAGCAGCTCCCGTTCGCGCACCCAAGCGGTCCGCCCCGCACCAGATGCCATGCTCGGCCCCCACCCGTCGCTCCGGTCCCTCCGCTCTCCTGCCCCGGGCGGCTTCCCGGTACGCCTGGCGACGGGCGGGGCGGCGCGCAATGGCCGGGAAGACCCGGTGGATTGTCCGGGACGCCGCGTAGTCGTACCGGTACGGAACGTCATCGGGTGGCGCGGCGGGGGCCCCGGCACGGTCTCAGTAGGTGTAGAGGATGCGCTCGGCGTTGTCGGCCATCTGCTTGGCGTTCCACTCGGTCCCCCCGGGGACGTTGCCCGAGCGGAACAGCGGCGGCGCGGGGGCGTCCCCGGCGGCCGCCCGGTCGGCCAGCCGGCCGACCGCCGAGGCGACCACGGCCTGCATCAGCGCGCTGGTGACGATGGTGGAGACCGGGCCGAAGGAGGTCTCCGCGCCCGGGTGGGTCAACTCGCCGTCGCCCACCGCGACCTTGCTGTCCAGCACCACGTCGCAGTGGTCCTTCAGATAGGTGCCGGAGGGGTGCGCGGAGGGCACCTCCGCCGGGTAGGCCAGCGAGGTCACCCCGATCACCCGCAGCCCGCGGTCCCGGGCGTACCGGGCCAGCTCGACCGGCATCACCTGGCGGCCGGACAGCGAGATCAGGAACAGCAGGTCCCCGCTGGTCGCCGGGGTCAGGTCCAGGGTCGAGGTGGCCAGCCCGGACACCCGCTCCAGGGCGCTGGCCAGCGGCGCGGGCATCATCGTCACCCCGGCCATCCCGGGCACGTTCAGCAGGTTCATCGGGACCAGCCCGCCGGCCCGGTAGACCACGTCCTGGGCCGGCAGCGAGGAGTGCCCGGCGCCGAAGGTGAAGACCCGGCGACCCTCGGTGATCGTCTCGGCCAGCAGGGCGGCCGCCGCCTCGATGGTGTCGCCCTCCTCCGCGCGGACCCGCTCCAGGTGGGCGATCGCGGCGTCGAAGTACCTGCCGACCAGGTCGTTCATCGGTTGCCTTCGCTCTCTGCCGGTGGGGGAGCCGGCCGGGTGGGGCGGCCGGAACGGGCCGGACCGCCAGTGGAGAAAGCTACGGCGAGCACGGTCGCGCCCCGGCGGCACCGCTGTCAACAGGAACGAAAACCGGTACCGGAAAGCCCCGGGCGGGCCCGGTTGTCGGTGCGGTACGTCAGAATTGGCGGTGAGGACACCGAAGAACGGAGCCAGCGGCGATGTCTGGGCTGATCGACACCACTGAGATGTACCTTCGCACCATCCTGGAGCTGGAGGAAGAGGGCATCGTGCCGATGCGTGCCCGGATCGCGGAGCGGCTGGAGCAGAGCGGCCCCACGGTCAGCCAGACGGTCGGCCGGATGGAGCGCGACGGCCTGCTCCAGGTCGCCGGGGACCGCCACCTCGAACTGACCGAGGACGGCCGGCGGCTCGCGGTGCGCGTCATGCGCAAGCACCGGATCGCCGAGTGCCTGCTGGTCGACGTGATCGGCCTGGAGTGGGAGCAGGTCCACGAGGAGGCCTGCCGCTGGGAGCACGTGATGAGCGAGACGGTCGAGCGCAAGGTGCTCGCCATGCTCGGCCACCCGACCCAGTCCCCGTACGGCAACCCGATCCCGGGCCTGGACGAGCTGGGCGACACCAAGGCCGAGGGCGAGGGCTTCGACGCCGCGCTCGTCCCGCTGGACACCGTCAAGCCCGGCGAGGCCGGGGCCGACGTCGTGGTCCGCCGGATCGGCGAGCCGATCCAGACCGACAGCGAGCTGATGAGCACCCTGCGCCGGGCCGGCGTCCGGCCGGGCTCCACGGTCAAGGTCAGCATCGCGGCGGGCGGCGTGCGGGTCGGCACCGGGGACAACGCGGCGGAGCTGGGCAAGGACATCGCCCAGCACGTCTTCGTCGCCCAGGCCTGAGCCCGCCACCCGGGCTCTCGGGCCGGGTTCTCCGGAAGGGTTCCCCGCCCGGGCTTTCCGGCAGGGCTCTCCGGCAGGGTCGGCCACTTCGCCTCGCGCTCGCCCCGTAGCGACGGGCGGGGCCCGCTGCTCCCCGTGCAGCGGGCCCCACTCGCCCTCCCCGGCTCCCTCCCGGTCCCCTCCGTCCCTCCCGCTCCCTCCCGACCCCTCCACCGCCTCGCCCGGCTTCCCCGTCCGAGCGACCCTTCCGGCGTCCCCACACAACGCCATTCCTCCCCTCGGCCGATCATGGCAATCCTTGAGCGCTGTCACTCGTACGAGGGGCTTTCCCGGTTGACCAGCGGGTAGACCGAGGCCTTATCCGCACATGCGTATGACGGGCCCCGTCTCCGGTGGGAGACAAGGCCCGTCACTCGCGCGCGGGGGTGTCGCGCGGTGCGCGCCCTCACCCGATCGGCGGTGGGCGGCAGGTTCCGGGGAGGCGTCCGGGGGCGTCCGGCGAGGAGGTCGGACGGCTCAGACGCCGGCGGGCTGGGCGGACGGGACCGCTTGGGCGGGCGCCTCGCGGCCGCAGGCGTACGCCAGCGGGCTGATCAGCTCGGCGGCGTCCGGCAGCCAGCGGTTGGACTCGGAGGGGGAGCGGGCCCACTGGGCGTAGCCGGTGGAGCCGATCCGCGACGGCGGGGCGACCGTCCAGTCCCCCTCGCCGCGGGCGACCAGGTCCAGCCGTCCGGGCGGCCAGCCGAGCTTGCGGAGCATCTCCGGCAGCTTGGCCGCGACCCCGGGCAGCACCAGGAAGTGCAGCCGCCGTCCGACCCGCCCCGGCGAGGTGGGCAGCACCACGACCGGGCCGAGCTGGAGGTCCATCCGCTCCATCCGGGCCAGTGCCAGGCACCCGGCCGTCTCCGGCACGTCCAGGACGTCGAAGGACCGGCCGGTGGGCAGCAGGATCGAGGCCTTCGGCCGTTCGGTCCACCAGCGCCGCACCGCGCCCGGTCCGGCGCTCGCCTTGCGCGCCCAGTCCGCGTCCAGCGGGTGGGCGCCCGGCTGGGTGCAGCGCCGGTCGCCGCAGGAGCAGCGGGCGGGCCCGTCGCCGTCGATCAGCCAGGCGCCCGGGGCCACCTCCCAGTGGCGGTTCTCGGCGTAGCCGACGGCTTCGATCAGCAGCGGGGGCAGGCCGGCGTTCTTGTCCTGTCCGGGGGAGTCGGGGATGTCATCCACGGGCTGCTCAACTACCGTGTGTGAGGCTGGTTACGGGCCGACGGGCCCCGGTCGGCCGCATCCCCGCAATGTCACCCGAACCGGTGACTCAAGCGAGTTGGGGCGGGGGGAGGCAGGCGCAGCGGGGGCGCACAGAGGCATTTCCCAGGGCGCGCGGGGGGTGCGGTTCGTCACCGTGGGTATCCCGCTGACGTTGCTGATCGCTAACCTGGTGTCAGATTCCTTGGACGGTCGGACAGTCGGCAACAGATCAGCACATCGTCGCCCGCCGGCCGGGACCGGAGGGTGTGGGGAGGCGAAGCCCAATGGCCGCGAGACCACTCGTCGCACGACAGCCCAACGAGCGCCTGCAGCAACTGATCCAGGAGGCCAGCTGCTCCAACGCCGGACTGGCCCGCCGGGTCAATCTGTGCGGCGCGGAGCACGGGCTGGACCTGCGCTACGACAAGACCTCCGTCGCCCGCTGGCTGCGCGGGCAGCAGCCGCGCGGGCAGGCGCCGGCCGTGATCGCCGAGGCCCTCGGGCGCAAGCTCGGCCGCAGCGTGTCGGTCGAGGAGATCGGCATGGCCGACGGCAAGAACCTCAGCTCCGGCATCGGGCTGCAGTTCGCGCCGACCCTGAACGCGGCCCTGGAGCAGGTGTGCGAGCTGTGGCGCAGTGACGTCGGCCGGCGGGACTTCCTGACCGGGGCGACGGTCGCCGCCTCCGCGCTGGTGGAGCCCAGCCGGGACTGGCTGATCACCCCGCCCGACCCGGTGGTGGCCCGGGCCGGCGGTCCCCGGGTCGGCCCGACGGACGTGGCCGCGATCAAGGCGACCACCGCGATGCTGGTCGACCTGGACCACCGCTTCGGCAGCGGGCACGTCCGCCCGGTCGTGGTCCACTACCTCAACTCGGTGGTCTCCGGCCTGCTCGGCGGCGCCTACCGGGAGGAGACCGGCCGCCAACTCTTCGCGGCGGTCGCCCGGTTGACCGAACTGGCCGGCTACATGGCGGTGGACACCGGCCAGCCCGGCCTGGCCCAGCGCTACTACATCCAGGCCCTGCGGCTCGCCCAGGCCGCCGACGACCGCGGCTACGGCGGCTATGTGCTGGCCGCCTCGATGAGCCACCTGGCGGCCACCCTCGGCAACCCGCGGGAGATCGCCCAACTCGCCCGCGCCGCCCAGGAGGGCGCCCGCACGGTGGCCACCCCGACGGCGATGGCGATGTTCTACGCCGCCGAGGCCCGCGGCCACGCCCTGCTCGGCGACGCCCGCTCCTGCGAGGCGGTGTCGGCCAGGGCGCTGGAGATGATGGAGAAGCGCCGCCCCGAGGACGACCCGGACTGGATCGCCCACTTCGACGACGCCTACCTCGCCGACGAACTCGCCCACTGCCACCGGGACCTGGAACAGGCCGGCCCGGCCGAGCACTACGCCCGCCGGGCGCTCGACCTCCACCCGCCGACCCGGGTCCGCCGCCGCGCGGTGGACCTGGTGCTGCTCGCCACCGCCCAGCTCCAGCAGCGCGACCTGGAACGCGCCTGCGAGACCGGCACCCAGGCGGTGCGGCTGCTGAGCGGGCTGCGCTCCAACCGGGGCGTGGAGTACCTGGACGAGTTCCGGCGCCGGCTGGAGCCCTACCGGGAGCAGCGGGTGGTGCGCGAGTTCCACGCCAGGGCGGACGCGGAGGCCGCCTGAGGACCCGCTGTGCAGGGAGCGTGTGGGAATGTCCCGCCCACGTGGTCACCCGGTGAGGCGAACCGGTAGCGTGGGCGCGACGTCCAAGGAACTGTGATGCTCCCAAGAACCGACGAGATGTGGTCCGCCGCCAGTGCGCGGTCCTGCACAGGTGAGGAATCGCGTTGAGTCAGCGCCGCTCGTACCCCAACTCGGGTGACTTCAACCTGGACGACCTGTTCCGCCCCGAGCCCGGCCAGACCCAGGGCCAGGGCCAGCCGGGCCAGCCGCAGGGCCCCACGGCCGTGCCGCCGGTGGGTCAGCCGTCCGGGCAGCCCGAGTACCTGGGCGAGGGCGCGCACCCGCTGCCGACCCAGGGCGGGCCCGCCCAGCAGCCCCACTGGGGTGCCGCGCCGCAGCCCGGTTACGGCGTTCCGGCGCAGGCCGACCCGGCCCCCGAGACCCAGTACCTGCCGCCGTACCCGGCCGGCGACCCGCAGGGCGGCTACGGCGTGCCGCAGCCCGGCTACGGGATCCCGCCGCAGGCCGCCCAGCCGCAGCAGACCGGCTACCCGGGGCACCAGGGCTACCCGACGGCCGGGCACCCGCAGCAGCTCCAGCACCCGCAGCACCCGCAGCAGGCCGGCTACCCGGCGCAGGGCTACGCGCCGCAGGAGGCCTACGGCCAGGACGGGTACCCGCAGAACGGCTACGGCCAGGACGGCTACGGCCCGGACGCCACCCAGGCCGGGCGCCCGGCCCGCGGCGGCCGTCCGTCCAACAAGCTGGTGATCGGCGGAGTGGTGGCGGCCTTCGCGGCGGCCGGCGTCCTGGTCGCCGTGCTGGTGGGCGGCGACGACAAGACCAAGACCGACCAGAAGACCTCCCCGGTCGCCGCCACCGGCAGCACGGCCCCCGGCGCGGCGAGCGCCAGCGGCTCCGGTGCGGCGGTCGACCCGGAGGTCAAGGCGCAGGCGCAGCCGCTGTCCGACCTGCTGGGCACCGCGAGCGACAGCCGCAGCGCGGTGGTCTCCGCGGTCGCCTCGGTGCAGAAGTGCGACAAGCTCCCCGACTCCCAGCAGGCGCTGGCCGCCGCGGCCGGCAAGCGGCGCGAGCTGCAGACCAAGCTCGGCCAGCTGAAGACCGACAAGCTGCCCGGCGCCCAGCAGCTGGTCGAGCAGCTCAACGCGGCCTGGACCGCCTCGGCCCAGGCCGACGACGAGTACGCGGCCTGGGCGACCGACGCCCAGTCCTCCTGCGACCCGAAGAAGCCGGACACCGGCAACCAGCACTACAAGAACGCGGTGCAGGCCAGCGGCACCGCGACCACCGCGAAGAAGCAGGCCTCGACGCTGTGGAACGCGATCGCCACCCAGACCGGCCTGCCCAGCCGCGGCGACGGCGACCTGTAGGGCCGCCGGGCCGCCGGGCGTGCGCCGGGGTCAGCTCGGCGAGCGGGCCCCGGTCAGCACCCAGCGGACGTCCACGAAGCCCGGCTGCTGCAGCGTCATCCGGCCGCCCTTGACCACCTGGTAGGTGACCCAGGTGTTCACCAGCCGCGGGGACTCGGTGCTGGGCAGCATGTTGGTGCTGCCCCAGTTCAGCGGTGGGGTGAGGCCGACGTCGACGCCCTCGCCGCTGTCCAGCAGGGCGGCGATGGTCTTCGCGGAGACCGGCTTGCCGGCCGCCGACAGCTTGTCCGTCACCACCCGGAACACCTCGTAGGCGACCCAGGTGGTCTCCACGCCCGGGTCGGAGACGTCGATGCTGTGCCCGTCGGTGGTCTGGGAGCGCACCACCGCGCGCAGCCCGTCCCAGGTCTTGGCCGACTCCGGCGGGTACCAGCTGGTGACGAACGCGCCGGCCAGCGGCCCGGAGTCGCCGCCGGTGGAGTCGACCACGGACTGCTGGACGCTGCCGATCACCGAGGCGATCCGGGTGTTCTTCGCGTTCTGCCGCCGGTAGGCGTCCAGCAGGTTGCCGGTCGGCTCGGCCGCCAGGGCGCTGGTGACGCAGTTGCCCGGCTCGTCCTTGCCGATCGCCTTGCGGACCACCGGGGTGTAGTCGGAGGACTGCTCGGGCGCCTTGACGTCCAGCAGCTTGATCCCGGCCGGCCTGAGCGCGTTGCCCAGGTAGCCGAGCAGGTTGTCGCCGGCCGGGGTGTCCGGGCGGATCAGCGAGACGGCCTTGCAGCCGGCGTCGACCAGTTGGCGACCGCTGCCGGCGATCAGCGCGGGCATGCCGCCGTCCACCGGGTAGGAGAGCGGGCTGGAGAACTCGGGCTGGGACAGCCCGTACCCGCCGATCAGCGGGATGCCCGCCCGCTCCAGCACGGGCATGAAGGCGTCGCCCCACTGGCTGTAGGAGCCGAGCACGGCGATCGCCTTGGCGTCCACCGCCTGCTGGGCGCAGGCCTTGGCCCCGTCCGCGGTGTTGTGCTCGTTGCAGGTGATCACGTGCAGCCGGTGGCCGTTCAGTCCGCCCTTGAGGTTGACGTCCCGGCCGATGGCCTCGGCGAGGGCGGTCATCCCGGGGCGGTCCGCGGAGCCGGTGCCGGACGGGGCCCAGGTCATCACCGTCAGCTCGTCGTCCGCCCCGGCGGAGGCACCGGCCGGTCCGCCGCACGCGGCGGCCGAGAGGAGGGCGGGGAGCAGCACCGCGGCGGTGGCGGCGAGGGCGAGCGGGCGCCGCCGGCGGCGCCCGGCGATCGCCGGACGGCCCGGGAAGGAGTCCCATCGGCTGGTCATCGGTCTTCCCTCTCTGGGCGCCGTCCGGCGCACCGGGGACAGCCAAGCCCCGGAGCCACAAGCCGAGAGGACCGCAATACGAACACTGGGAAAACGGCCGCCGAAATCCAGGTCCGTACGCGTGTAGATCCCGCGAGTGGAGCACGAACGGACGGGGAACGTACGATCGTTCACCATGTCCGCCAGCACAGATTCTTCGCACCGGTCCGTCCGAAACCCTTCTCGTCCGGGCCACCGCTCCAGCACCATGGGCGGCATGCCGCTCAACGACCTGCCCTGGTGGCGCTGGCGAGCCCGACTGCGCTCCGCGCTGCACATGCTGTCCGACCCCGCTTTCCAGCACGAGGCCTGGCTGACCGGCCGGGAGGGCTACGGAGACGTGACCGACGCCGTCTACCGGCTGGTCGAGGACACCTGGCTGGACCGCTGGTCCGCCGAGAAGTACGTGGGCACCATCTTCCGCGACTCCACCGAGGCCGCCCTGGTCGACGGGGCGGTGCTGCGCGCGGTGCAGATGCTGCACGAGGTCGGCGCCGACGCCCCGGCCTCCGCCTACCTCGGCCACCCCGGCTGGCCGGAGACCGTCCGGGCCGCCCGGGAGGCGCACGTCGCCCTGGCGGTGGGCGACGGGGACGACCCGGACGCGGCCCCCAAGTCGCTGGACGTGCTGCGGATCCTCACCCAGGTCTGAACCCGGGGCCGGGGCCGGCTGCGTCGGTGGTCGGCCGTCGGGGCCGTCCCGCAGTGCGGGCAGCGGGGCGGCGACCGTCCGGAATGTGACACGCTGGACCATTCAGCACGCGACCGACGACCGCTCGCGCACTCGCACGACCTCAGGACGGGACACCCCCAGTGGAACAGCAGCCGGCCAGCGCCCAGTACGTCCTCACGCTGTCCTGCCCCGACAAGCAGGGCATCGTCCACGCTGTCTCCAGCTACCTCTTCATGACCGGCTGCAACATCATCGACAGCCAGCAGTTCGGCGACGGGGACACCGGGCTGTTCTTCATGCGGGTGCACTTCTCCGCCCCCGAGCCGGTCACCGCCGACAAGCTGCGCGCCAGCTTCGCCGCGATCGGCGCGTCCTTCGGGATGGACTGGCAGATCCACCCCACCGAGCAGCGGATGCGGATCGTCCTCATGGTCAGCAAGTTCGGGCACTGCCTGAACGACCTGCTCTACCGCACCCGGATCGGCGCCCTGCCGGTGGAGATCGCCGCGGTGGTCTCCAACCACACCGACCTGCGCGACCTCACCGAGAGCTACGGCGTCCCGTTCCGCCACATCCCGGTCACCAGGGACACCAAGGCCGAGGCCGAGCGCGAGCTGCTCGACCTGGTCGCCAAGGAGAACGTCGAACTGGTCGTGCTGGCCCGCTACATGCAGGTGCTCTCCGACCAGCTGTGCACCGAGCTCTCCGGCCGCGTGATCAACATCCACCACTCCTTCCTGCCGAGCTTCAAGGGCGCCAAGCCCTACCACCAGGCGCACGCCCGCGGCGTGAAGCTGATCGGTGCCACCGCCCACTACGTCACCGCCGACCTCGACGAGGGCCCGATCATCGAGCAGGAGGTGGCCCGGGTCACCCACGACGTCAGCCCGGACCAGCTGGTCGCGCTCGGCCGCGACGCCGAGTGCCAGGCGCTGGCCCGCGCGGTCAAGTGGCACAGCGAGCACCGGGTGCTGCTGGACGGGACCCGGACGGTCGTCTTCGCCTGAGCGCTGGCTGCTCGCCGTTGGGCCGCTGGGCCTGCGGCTACGGCCGCGACAGCAGCGGCAGCGCGTGCAGCACCTCGCGCACCGCGGCCCGGTCACCGTGCTCGCCCACCGGCAGCCGGTCCGGGTCGCGGTGGGCGGCCGCCAACTGGCACAACTCCAGGCCGTCCAGCACCATCGAGGCCACCGGCTCCCCGTCGGCCGGCCCGGCCTGCCCGCCGTCCAGCGGCACCAGCCACTCGCCCGCCGCCGGGCCGTCCACCACCAGCCGCAGCCGGCGCCCGCCGACCGGTGCGCCGGGCGCCACCGGCACCCCGGCCGGCTCGGGACGCGTCGCGCGCAGCCCGGCCAGCGCCCCCGGCAGCAGCCGCACCACCAACTCCACCATCTGCCGCAGGTGCTGCGGCGCCGGCGGGGCGTACGGGTAGGCGACCGCGCGGGCCACGTCCTCCCCGTGCACGAAGCACTCCAACGCCCGGTCCACGAAGGCGTCCCGCAGCGGCAGCACCGCGAAGCCCAGATCGACCGGGGTGCTGCCCTGCGGTGCCAACGCGGCACTGCGCACCAGGTCGTGGGTCTGCTGGCGCCACCGGGCGCGCACCGACTGCGGCGGCAGGGCGGCCTGGTCGGCCAGCAGCCGGGCGCTCCGCGCGGCCACCGCCGCGTACCGGCCGCCCTGCGGCGGCACCCGCGGCGCCGGGACGGCCGCCTCCTGCGGCGGCACCCGCCGCCCCGCGGCCGGGCCGTCCCCGGGACCGGACCCCGGACGGGTCAGCGGGTCGGGCAGCGCGCCGGGCAGCAGGCCGGTCAGTGTGCCGGGCACCGGATCGGGCAGGCCGAGGGCGAGCGCCAGTACGCCGTCCACCGCCGTCAGCCGGCCCAGTACCTCGGCCGGACGCAGCCGCTCGGTGCCGCCGTGCCACGGCAGTTCGGCCACCTCCTGCCACTCCTCCGGGCCGAGGTCGCGCAACAGCGCGTCCAGCTTGGCGGTCTCCGCGGTGTACGGCATCCCCCAGGCGGGAACGGGCAGTTCGGCCGGCCGGCGGGCCAGGCACCAGTCCAGCACCTGCTGGCGCAGCGAACCGGGCTGGTCCAGCGGCTCGTCCAGGGAGAGCCAGCCGGCCGCCTCGCGCAGCCGGGCCGCCTCCTCGGCGCACTCCGGGCAGCCGCGCAGGTGCTGCTCCAA
Source organism: Kitasatospora sp. NPDC096077 (assembly GCF_040303245.1). Classification (NCBI taxonomy): domain Bacteria; kingdom Bacillati; phylum Actinomycetota; class Actinomycetes; order Kitasatosporales; family Streptomycetaceae; genus Kitasatospora; species Kitasatospora sp. NPDC096077. Next base: position 21,747 of record NZ_JBEOSV010000080.1, read on the forward strand.
CTCGGCGGCCTCGCGCGGCGGGCAGGCGCCCAGGGACCAGGCGCCGAGCAGCGAGCGCAGCGCGTCGTGCTGCTCGTCCGACTGCTCCCCGGGCCGTTGCTCGGGCCGTTGCCCGGAACCGTTCACCTGCCCCCGCCCCCATCCCCGTCCTGCTCCTGCCGGGCGCGTTCGTCGGCCAGTTCGGTGGCCAGCAGCTCCAGGCCGAGCCGCATCCGCTGCTTGGCGGCCTGCTCGCTGATGCCGAGCAGCCGGGCCGTCTCCTGGTAGGTGCGGCCGTCGTAGTACGTCACCGCGATGGTCTCACGCAGGGGTTGGGGCAGGGAGTCGACCACGTACTGCATGCGCGCGGCGGTGGCCACGGCGCGGATCTCCTCCTCGGCCGTGCCGTCGCCGCACCCCGGGGACGGATCGGTGCCGCGCCGGTCCCGCAGCCGTTCGACCGCGCGGCGGTGGGTGAGCGCGCCGAGCCAGGAGCGCAGCGAGCCGTGGGCGGGGTCGAAGTCCTCGGGGTGCTCCCAGACGTGGGCGAAGACCTCCCGAGTGAGCTGGGCGGCGGCCGTCTGGTCGGCGAGTATCCGGCCGGCCAGGCCGTGCACCATCGGCGCGAGCCGGTCGTAGAGTTCGCCGAGCGCGGTCTCCTCGCCGCGGGCGATGCGTCGCTGCAACTGCTCGTCCCAGCGCGGGATCCGGTCCGGGGTGGCCATCGAGAACCACCCTCCTGACCGGTCCTTGGCGTTACCCAACGGTATCCCGTGGCCGGTCGGCGGTGGGAGGTAATCCGGCAAGAACGGAACGCCGTCTCGTGGTTCGACGACCGTTCCGGGGCCCGGTGGACGACCGCTCCGGGTCCGGCGGCCGGCCGGTCCGGCATCCGGTGGGCGACGGATCGTCGGCGGACGGGCTCGTCATATCGTGGGACGGTCCGCCGATGCCGCTGTTCGAGAGCCCCTGGACATATGTCGCACGGGTGGTTCGCGAGTGGCGGGCGGGGAGTCGGGGGTGTCCGGCGGTAGGTTCCCGCCCAGGGCGTGTCCGACACGCCCCACCGGCGTCGGCCCGGGCCGGCCGAGCGCCGGTGCGAGGCTCGCGAGAGTGAGCGGGACAGTATGCACTGCCCTGTCCCCCGATCGCCGGAATATGCCCGAAGCGCTTGCTGCGGTCCGTCGGCCCACCCATCCTGAGGCGTATTCGTGTCGCGGCCAGTGCGCGACCGACGAGTTGGCACGGGCGAGTGGCGCGGGCGGACGGGTCGGCGATCGCCCGGGTGAGCCCCGGGTGGCACCGGGACGAGGGCCCCGCCGGCCGGCTGAGCCGGCCCGATCGGGACGTTGGCCGAACTGCGAGTGCGGGTGGTGGAGCGGTGCAGGTTCTTCAGGTACAGCTTGCGGTGCAGGCGGACCCCGCCGAGGTCGGCCGAGCCCGTCGGTGGGTGCGCTCACGACTGCTGAACCACGGGGTCGACCCGGACGCGCCGATGGCCGAGACGGTGGTGCTGGTGGTCTCCGAGCTGGTCACCAACGCCGTGGTGCACACCGGCTGTCCGGCCGTGCTGAGACTCTGTCTGCCGGTGGCCGAGGACTGCGACCGGGCCGGTGCGCCCGGACCGCTGCGGGTGGAGGTGGCCGACGCGAGCCGCACCGCCCCGGCCCCCCGGCACGCCGGACCGGACGAGGACGCGACCAACGGGCGGGGACTGGAACTGGTCGAGCTGCTCTGCGAGCGCTGGGGCTGGTACCCGGACGGCTCGGGCAAGCGGGTCTGGTGCGAGATCGGCAGCGGGGCCGGGCCGGCCGATCCGCTGGCCGACGTGGACTGGGCGGCTTTGGCGCAATAGCGGCTACTGGTTTTCTGCCGGGTCGCGTCCCCGGCGCCGTGACGGGCCGTGTCGATCACCGGCCGAAAGCTGACGCAACCATTCCGAATTTCCGACTAGCCATTGACGTGACGTATCCGACTGATCACCCTTGGGTGCGGCGCTCCGTTGCGAGGGGACGCCGAGGGGACGTCCGTCCACCGCCACGGTGCTGCTGTCCAGGGGGATCGCGTCAGCAGGGGGGACCGTGGCACACCGGGCGCGGCCCGCTCCTCGGCGAGTGCGGAGGGCGCGGCGCGGGTGCAGGGTCCGCGCGCCGCGATCGGACGGCGGCCCGGCATGCTGCGCTCGTTGCGCAGGCGGCCGGCCGCCGTCCGCTGCGCCGTTGTCGAGGGGCGGTTTCCGGCCAGGCGTCGGCCCGTCCGGTGGGGGGTCAGGCCGGTGGCGGCCCGTCCGGTGGGGGTCAGGCCGGGCCGGTCCGGAAGGTGCGCCGGTAGGCGCTCGGTGCCACGTCCAGCCGCCCGCGCAGTTGCAGCCGCAGCGAGGCGGCGGTGCCGAAACCCGACTCCCGGGCGACCTGGTCGATGCTCAGGTCGGTGCGCTCCAGCAGTTGCCGGGCCCGCTCGGTGCGCTGGGTGGTGATCCACTGGCCCGGGCTGGCGCCGGTCTCCTCCCTGAAGCGCCGGGTGAAGGTCCGCACGCTCATCCCGGCCCGGTCGGCGAGTTGGCGCAGTTGCAGCGGTTCGGCCAGGTGCTCCAGTGCCCAGGCGCGGACCGCGGCGGTGCCGGGCCCGCCGGTGTCCACCGGGCTCGGGGCCACCACGTACTGCTTCTGGCCGCCGTCGCGCCACGGCGGCACCAGGCAGTTGCGGGCCACCGCGTTGGCCACCGCGCTGCCGTGGTCGCGGCGCACCACGTGCAGGCAGAGGTCCACCCCGGCGGCCACCCCGCCGGAGGTGAGGACGTCGCCGTCGTCGGTGTAGAGCACGTCCGGGTCCAGCAGGACCTTGGGGAAGGTCCGGGCGAAGACCTCGGTGTAGCGCCAGTGGGTGGTGGCCGGGCGGCCGTCCAGCAGGCCGGCGGCGGCCAGCAGGAAGGAGCCGGTGCAGATCGACATCAGCCGGGTGCCGGGCCTGATCCGGCCCAGGGCGGCGGCCAGTTCGGGGCCGAAGGGGGCGTCCACGCCGCCCGGGAGGGCGTCGTGGCAGGCCGGGAGCACCACCGTGTCGGCCCGCTCCAGCAGTTCGGGGCCGTGGTCGACCGAGATCCGGAAGTCGGCGCTGGTGGCGATCGGCCCGCCGTCCAGGGTGCAGGTGGCCACCCGGTAGAGCGGGCGGCCGGATTCGTCCCTGGCGTTGCCGAAGATCCTTGCCGGGATGCCGAGTTCGAAGGCGATCACGCCCTCCAGGGCGAGTACCGCGACCAGGTGCGCCATGCCGTTCCTTCCCGATCCCCCAGCCCCTTTGCGTGCGGGTCCGGGTCAGGGTACGCCGGGGAAGGTGGCCCGATCCTTGCGAAAACTGTCATTCAGGCCACTCGTCCGGGCGCGGCGGGCTCGGGAGACTCGTCCACGTGACCGAACGCCGTGTCCTCGCCGCCTCCACGCCCCCCGACGCCCCGATACCCGACGCCTCGATACCCGACGCCTCGACGCCCGGCCGGCGCCCCCGGGTGCACTACGCCTGGGTGGTGGCCGCCGTCGCCCTGCTCGTCCTGCTCGGCTCGGCCGGCTTCCGCTCCACGCCCAGCCTGATGATGGACGCCCTGCACAACGAGTTCGGCTGGTCGCTCGGGACGATCGCCGGCGCCACCTCCGTCAACCTCACCCTCTACGGCCTCACCGCCCCCTTCGCCGCCGCCCTGATGGACCGTTTCGGCGTGCGCCTGGTGGTGGTCTGCGCCCTGCTGACCATCTCGGTCGGCGCCGGCCTCACCATGCTGATGCGCCAGCCCTGGCAACTGATCCTCTGCTGGGGCGTGCTGGTCGGCCTCGGCAGCGGCTCGATGGCCGGCGCCTTCGCCACCACCATCACCGGCCGCTGGTTCCAGGCCCGCCAGGGGCTGGTCACCGGGGTGCTCACCGCCGCCGGGGCGGCGGGCAACCTGGTCTTCCTGCCGGTCGGCGCCTGGCTGGTCGAGCAGCACGGCTGGCGCTCGGCCGTGGTCGTGGTCTCGCTCGCCGCCAGCGCCGTCGCCGTGCCGGTCCTGCTGCTGATGCGCGAGCGCCCCGCCGACGTCGGCCTGCTCCCGTACGGCGCCACCGAGGCCCCGCCCGCGCCGGTGCGGGACACCCGCGCCCTGGCCCGCACCCTGCGGGTGCTGCGCGACGCCGCCCGCACCCGGCCGTTCTGGCTGCTGGCCGGCTCCTTCGCGATCTGCGGCGCCACCACCGCCGGCCTGGTCGGCACCCACTTCATCCCGGCCGCGCACGACCACGGCATGCCCGTCACCACCGCCGCGAGCCTGCTCGCCCTGATCGGCCTGTTCGACGTGCTCGGCACCGTGTTCAGCGGCTGGCTCACCGACCGGGTCGACTCCCGGCTGCTGCTCACCGTCTACTACGGGCTGCGCGGCCTGTCCCTGCTCCTGCTGCCGCAGCTGCTGGCCGGCTCGCTGCAGCCGCCGATCCTCGCCTTCGTGGTCTTCTACGGCCTCGACTGGGTGGCCACCGTGCCGCCGACCGTCGCCCTGTGCCGCCGGCACTTCGGCGAGGACGCCCCGATCGTCTTCGGCTGGGTGCTCGCCGCCCACCAGATCGGCGCGGCCGTGGTGGCCGGACTGGCCGGCCTGGCCCGCGACGCGCTCGGGAACTACGACCTCACCTGGTACGGCGCCGGCGCGCTGTGCGTGGTCGCGGTCGGGCTCTGCCTGGCGCTGCGCGGCGGACGGCCCGCGGACCGGGTGGTGCCGGCGCTGTCCTGAGGGGGTGTCGCGGCGGGGCCGGGGAGTGTCGCGGCGAGGTCGGAGGGGGCGGCCGGGCGGCGGCGGGCGCCCGGCCTGGCGGGGGTGTCGCAGCGGAGGTCTAGGCTCCGGTTCATGGCGCTCACCTTCACCCTGGACCCCAAGCCCGACCCCGACCTGCGCACCGCCGTGGTGCGGCTGTGGACGGACGTGACCAACGCCGGCGGCGCGGTCGGCTTCGTGGCCCCGGTCACCGAGGACCAGGTCTGGGACACCGCCGACCACCAGTTCGCCGGGCTCGCCCCGGACGGCCCCGACCGGCTGCTGGTCGCGCACGAGAGCGCGACCGGCCGGCTGGTCGGGGTGCTGTTCTTCGCGTCGATGCGGTTCGAGCTGATGGAGCACTGGCGGATGCTCAGGCGGGTCATGGTGCACCCCGACTTCCAGGGCCGCGGCTACGGCGCCGACCTGCTCGCCGAGGCCGAGCGGGTCGCCCGTGACTGGGGCCTGGAGTCGCTGCGGCTCACCGCGCGCGGCGGGCTGGGCCTGGAACGCTTCTACGAGCGCTGCGGCTGGCGCGAGGTCGGCCGGGTGCCGGCCGCGATCCGGGTCGCCCCCGGGGACGACCGGGACGACATCACCATGTGGCTCGACCTGCGCTGACCCCTCCGCAGGCGCTCGGCCGGAGCTCGTGTCGGCCTCGTGCGGTGGGGGACGGAGCCCCCTGCCCCGGGCCGGGTGTCAGGCATGCTTGACTGGAAGGCCCCGTCCCCGGCCCGATCCAGAAGGATGTGTCCCAGTGAGCAGCAACGGCCCGCAGAAGTCGCACGCCACGCTCCGCTACACCTCCATGCGGGCCAGCATCTTCCTCGGCTGCCTGCTGGTGGCCCTGCTGCTCGGGCACTTCGGGATCATCCCGGTGAGCGGCGAGGCCGGGGTGATCTTCCTGTTCCTGCTGGCCGCGATCGTCTCCGCGCCGCTCAGCTACGTGCTGCTGAGCAAGCAGCGCGACGAGATGTCCTCGCAGATCTCCACCAAGGTCGCCGGGATCCGCAGCCGCACCGCCGAGCGGATCGCCACGCAGAACGCCGAGGAGGACGCGGTGGACGACGCCGCCCGCGCGGCCGCCTCCGGGCAGCACTGACCCCGGGCGCAGCCCACCGTGCCCGCTGACCAGCAGCTGAGCGCCGAGGACTCCCCGCCGGTCGGGGCCGAGCGCCCCGCCGGGACCTGGCCGGCCCCCGTGCGCCGGCCCACCGGGCGGGACGTGGCCCGGCTGGCCGGGGTCTCCCAGGCCACCGTCTCCCTGGTCTTCTCCGGCGCCGAGGCCGGCCGCCGGGTCTCCGACGCGACCCGCGACCGGGTCCGCGAGGCCGCCCGCAGCCTCGGCTACCGCCCGCAGGCGGCCGGCCGGCAGCTGCGGCTGGGCCGCAGCGGGATGATCATGCTGGCCGTGCCCAACCTTCAGGGCCCGTTCTTCGGCCGGGTGCTGGAGGGCGTCCACCACGAGGCGGGCCGACACGGGCTGGCGGTCGTGGTCAGCTCCGGCTGGGGCAGCGGGACCCTCGCCGAGGCCGCCACCGCGGGCCGCTTCGACGGCCTGCTGATCTGCTCCCCGGACGACAGCCAACTCGGCGAACTGCCGCCGGACACCCCCGCGGTCTTCCTGGACGCCGACCCCGGCACCGACCACGCCCGCCCGACCGTCGAGCTCGACGTGGCCGGCGGGATGCGGGCGGCCGTCGAGCACCTGGCCGCCCTCGGCCACCGCCGGATCGGGCACCTGCGCTCCACCCACGCCGCGTACACCTTCCGGGTCCGGCAGGCCGCCTTCGAGCAGGCCGTCCGCGAACTCGGCCTGGAGGTCGTGGAGTTGGGGGTGAGTCTGAACGAGGGGTACGCCGCCGCGCGGAGCGTGGCGGGGGAGCTGCTGGAGCGGGCGGACCGTCCGCGCGCGGTGGTCTGCGACGACGACGTGGTCGCCTCCGGGGTCTACCAGGCCGCCGCCGAGCGGGGGTTGCGGGTGCCGGACGACCTGTCGGTGGTCGGCATGGACAACGTCGCGGTCGCCGGGCTGCTCGCCCCGCCGCTGACCACCGTCGACCTGCCGGGGGAGGAGCTGGGCCGGGTCGGCGCGGCCGCGCTCGCCGGACTGCTGCGCGGTGAGCCGGTGGCGCCGGTCGCGCCGTTGGCCACCTCGCTGGTGCAGCGCTCCTCGACCGCCCGGGCGTGACGGCGCCGGACCGCGACGTCGCCGGACTGCGACGCAGCCGGACCGAGACATCGCCGGACTACGACGTAGCCGGACTGTGCCGGCGCCGGGAGAAGGACTGCGCCCGCCGGGCCAGACCCCCGGCGGGCGCAGTCGTCTGTGGGGTGGGCGCTCAGCCCACCGGGACGGGTTCGGCGAGCGGGGCGACCGGTGCGCCGTGGAACCAGCGCCGGGCGCCGAACAGCACCAGTCCGCCGAGGGCGATGCCGCCCGCCGCGCACACCGCCACCGGGCGCAGTGAGCCCTCGGCGAGGTGGCCGGAGACGGCGTAGCCGAGCGAGTTGCCGGTGGCGAACAGGGTGACCAGCCAAGCGAAGGCCTCGGTGACCGTCCCGGCCGGGGCCAGCTCGGCGACCAGCACGAAGGCCGCCGCCAGCAGCGGGGCCAGCACGATGCCGGACAGGAAGGCGAGCGCGGCCATCGGGTACGGGCCGGGCAGCGTGACCAGCGGCAGGTAGGAGGCGGCCATCGCGAGGGCCATCATCCAGGTGCGGGTCGCGGTGCTCCGCCGCCACCGGATCATGCCGTAGGCGAGCGCGCCGAGCAGTCCGCCGAGCGCGGCCAGCGCCAGCAGGGTGCCCCCGCCGCCGGGCAGGTCCCCGGCGTGCTGCTCGGCGTAGGCGATGAACAGGACGTTCTGCGCGCCGACCGCCCAGCCGGCCCCGGCCAGTCCGATCAGCAGCAGCACCAGTCCGGGGGAGCGCAGCGGGCCGAGCAGTCCGGCGGACTGCTCGCGGGCGGGGGCCCGCCAGGCCCGGGCGGGCGCCGCGGTGGCCACCACCAGCGCTCCGGCCAGGCCGAGTCCGGCGGCCACCCAGAGCGCGGCGACCGGGCTGAACAGGCCGGCGATCCCGGCGACGGCCAGCGGTCCGGCCACGTAGAGGATCTGCTGGGAGGCGGAGTCGAAGGCGTACGCGGTGTCGAGCTGCTCCTCCTCGACCACGTCCGGCCAGAGCGAGCGCAGGCAGGGCTCCAGCGGCGGCATCGCGAGGCCGGCGACGGCGGCGCCGAGCGGCGCGGCGACCGGGGAGCCGGGGGCGAGGGCGAGCAGGGTGTACCCGCCGCCGGCCACGACGGCGGAGGCGAGCAGGACGCGGGGCTGGCCGGTGCGGTCGACGATCCGTCCGAGCACCGGCCCGCCGACGGCGGCGGCGATCGCGTAGGCGGCGGTGGCCAGGCCGATCCGGCTGTACGGGACGCCGGCCTCGCGCAGGGCGAGGGCGATCACCAGGGCGGTCATACCGGCGGGCAGGCGGCCGAGCAGGGTGCCGAGCAGGAGTCGGGTGACGTGCGGGGCGCGGAGCAGGGCGAGGTAGCCCATCGGTGGTCTTCTCCGGTCAGGGCAGGGGAGGGCGGGGGTGCCGTTCAAAGTTATACGTATAACTGCCGGTCGGTCAATCTGACCGGAGGGTGGAGCTGATGGTGCGTCAGCCTCGTTCGTGTCCGGATCTCACCCCAAGTCGGCCTTGGGGTGAGGCCCGATCTCAAACAAGTACTTTGAACATCTCAAACCTTTACTGCTAACGTGTCGACCGTGACCACCTCAGACGCACTGCCGACGTACGGCCCGGGCCCGCTGCCCGTCGCCGCCCGCCGGGGTGCCCTGACCGGTGCTGTGGACAGCCCGCGCCGTTGTCGCGCCATGAGCTGTATCGCGGCGGCACGCCCCTGAGACGGGCCCCGGCCCTCCCCGTCCGGCCCGCGCCGTGCCGCCCACCCCCCGCCTCGCCCCCCACCGTCAGCAACGCCCTCCCCCGGAGTCGCACCCCCATGTCCACAGCGCCCGAGGCGACCTCGTCGCCGTCCGTGCTCACCCGCATCCGCAAGACGCCGTTCTGGGTGCAGATCGTCGCCGGCCTCGTGTTCGGCATCGGCCTCGGCTACCTGGCCCGCGCCGCCGACATCTCCTGGCTGGCCACCACCCTGGAGACCATCGGCAAGATCTTCGTCCAGCTGCTCAAGCTGGCCGTGCCCCCGCTGGTCTTCACCGCGATCGTGGTGAGCGTCGCCAACCTGCGCAACGTCACCAACGCGGCCCGCCTGGCCACCCGCACGCTGCTCTGGTTCATGATCACCTCGCTGATCGCGGTCGGCATCGGCCTTGGCCTCGGCCTGCTGACCAACCCCGGCCAGGGCACCAACCTCAAGACCGAGGGCCTCAAGGCGCTCGACTCCAAGGGCAGCTGGATCGACTTCCTGACCGGGATCTTTCCGACCAACATCGTCGACGCCTTCGTCAAGGTGAACGTGCTGCAGATCGTCTTCATGGCGGTCGTGGTCGGCGCCGCGATCATCAAGCTCGGCGCCAAGGCCGAGCCGGTCCTCAAGATCAGCGAGTCCGTGCTGGAGCTGACCCAGACCGCCCTGTGGTGGGTCATCCGGCTCTCCCCGCTCGGCACCCTCGGCCTGATCGGCAAGTCCGTCGCCAAGTACGGGTGGGACCTGCTCAAGCCCTTCGCCACGCTGACCCTCGACATCTACGTCGGCTGCGCGCTGGTGCTGTTCGTCGTCTACTCGCTGGTGCTGCGCTTCGCTGCGGGCCTCAACCCGGTGCACTTCTTCAAGGGCGCCTGGCCCGCCATCCAGCTGGCCTTCGTCTCCCGCTCCTCGGTCGGCACCCTGCCGGTCACCCGCCGGGTCACCGAGCGCCTCGGCGTCCCGAGCGAGTACGCCTCGTTCTCGGTGCCGTTCGCCGCCACCACCAAGATGGACGGCTGCGCCTCGATCTACCCGGCCGTCGCCGCGATCTTCGTCGCCCAGGTGTACAACATCGAGCTGGGCATCAAGGACTACATCCTGATCGCCTTCGTCTCGGTCGTCGGCTCGGCCGCCACCGCGGGCCTCACCGGCGCGATCATCATGCTGACGCTGACCCTGTCCACCCTGGGCCTGCCGCTGGAGGGCGTCGGCCTGCTGCTGGCCATCGACCCGATCCTGGACATGATGCGGACCGCCACCAACGTCGCCGGCCAGGTCGCCGTGCCGGTCGTGGTCGCCGCGCGGGAACGGATCCTGGACCTGAACGCGTACAACAACCCGTCGGGGGACCTGTACGAGGAGGACGCGCCGAAGGTCGCCGTCGCGGCGGCGTAGCGTTGAAGTAGTGGAGAAAGGGCTCTTCCCCGGACGGGGGAGAGCCCTTTCGGTGTTGCCCGGCGTTGCTGCTCTGCGGTGTCGCCCGGTGTTCTGTTCCGCCCGGAAAAGGCAGGGGGCCCGCCGCGATGGGCAGGCCCCCTTGGGTATTGCGCTCTTGTGCTCACGGTGACGGCTGTCGGGAGCCGTCGTCGGACCCGAAGGGGTCCCGAGCGATCAGAACATCAGAGGATGGTCAGACAGCGGTGACGTTCTCCGCCTGCGGGCCCTTCGGGCCCTGGGTGACGTCGAAGGTGACCGCCTGGTTCTCCTCCAGCGAACGGAAGCCGTTCGCATTGATGGCGGAGTAGTGGACGAAGACGTCGGGGCCGCCGCCCTCCTGGGCGATGAAGCCGAAGCCCTTCTCAGCGTTGAACCACTTGACGGTTCCCTGAGCCATGCCGTTCTCCTTGCGATGCGTGTCGGGGGCCACACCGTGTGGTCCCCGGTCCGCTGCGCTGATCGCCCTGCCTCCGGACGAGTCCGAAGTTTTTCGATATTGCTGAAAAACTACAAAAAGCCTGCGGTTACATGCTCCGCAGGCTTCAAGTACTGCAAGGGGAATCAAACTGCAACTGAGGGCAACGCTAGCATGCGGCCGCTGTGACGACCAGGGGTCACTTGCACGCCGGACGGCGCGTGTCGTGGGCCCGGAAGCGGGCGCACGAAGGGGTGTTGAGGCCCCCGGCGCGCGGGCCGAGGCGGCCCCGCGCGCGTGTCGGGTGGCCGGTGCGAGCCGCCGTGAGCAGCGGGCATACGCTGCGGGGAAGCGCACGAACAGCAAGGGAGCGGCGCAGTGGCAGCACCGGACGTACGAACGCGGGAGCCCGAACCCGAGGAGAACACCCCGGTCAGGCCCAGGGTCGGCCATATTCAGTTCCTGAACTGCGTCCCCCTCTACTGGGGCCTCGCCAGGACCGGCAACCTGCTCGACCTCGACCTCACCAAGGACACCCCCGAGAAGCTGAGCGACCAGCTCGTCGGCGGCTCCCTCGACATCGGGCCGATCACCTGCGTGGAGTACCTGCGCAACGCCGACGACCTGCTGGTCCTGCCGGACATCGCGGTCGGCAGCGACGGCCCGGTGATGTCCTGCCTGATCGTCAGCAAGGTGCCGCTCGGCGACCTCGACGGCCGCCGGGTCGCCCTCGGCTCCACCAGCCGCACCTCGGTCCGGCTCGCCCGGCTCCTCCTGGAGGAGCGCGAAGGCGTGCGCCCCGACTACTTCAGCTGCCCGCCGGACCTCAGCGCGATGCTCGCCGAGGCCGACGCCGCCGTCCTGATCGGGGACCCGGCCCTGCGCGCCTACCTCGGCCAGGCCGCGGACCTCGGGCTGACCGTGCACGACCTCGGCGAGATGTGGAAGGAGTGGACCGGCCTGCCGTTCGTCTTCGCGGTCTGGGCCGTGCGCCGCGAGTTCGCCGAGCGCCGCCCCGAGCTCACCGCGGCCGTCCACCGGGCCTTCCTGGAGTCCCGCGACCTGTCGCTGGTCGAGGCCGCCAAGGTCGCCGAGCAGGCCGCCCGCTGGGAGGCCTTCGGGGCGGACGTGCTGGAGCGCTACTTCAGCGAGGCCCTGGACTTCTCGCTCGGCGGGCGGCAGCTGGCGGGCGTCGCCGAGTTCGCGCGCCGGGTCGCGCACGACAGCGGCTTCGAGCCGGACGTCGCGGTGCGGCTGCTGGAGCCGGTGGCGCTGCCGGTCGCGGAGCAGCAGCTGTAGGGACGGGGCGGGGACAGGGACCCGGGGCGGGGACCGGCGACCGAGGGACAGGGGATGGGGGCGGGGCCGGGCGGTGGGCCGGTCCGGCCCGGTACGGTCTGCTCCCGAGGCGCGTCCGGCGGGTACAGCGCGGGGCGCGGTTCGGGAGCGGCGTACGCGGCCGGGCACCCGCCCGGGGCCGCGCGTGCGCGTGCGAGGGGAGCGTGCGGGGCATGCGGGCACTGGGGACGGACGATCCGCGACGGGTGGGCGGCTACCGGCTGCTGCGGCGGCTCGGCTCGGGCGGGATGGGCCGGGTCTACCTCGGCCGGACGGCCGGCGGGCGCACCGTCGCCGTCAAGGTGGTGCGGACCGAACTCGCGGACGACACCGAGTTCCGCGCCCGGTTCCGTCAGGAGGTCGCCGCCGCCCGCCGGGTCGGCGGCACCTGGACCGCGCCCGTCCTGGACGCCGACACCGAGGGCGAGCAGCCCTGGGTCGCCACCGGCTACGTCGCGGGCCCCGCGCTCTCCGCCGCCGTCCAGGCGCACGGCCCGCTGCCCGGGGCCGCCGTCCGCGCCCTCGGCGTCGGACTCGCCGGGGCGCTCACCCATGTGCACGGACTCGGCCTGGTGCACCGCGACGTCAAGCCCTCCAACGTGCTGCTCACCCTCGACGGCCCGCGGTTGATCGACTTCGGGATCGCCCGGGCCCTGGACGCGACCAGCGGGTTCACCCGTTCGGGGTATGTGGTGGGTTCGCCGGGCTTCATGTCGCCCGAACAGGCGAACGGGCAGACGGCGGGCCCCGCCGGGGACGTCTTCTCGCTCGGCGCCGTCCTGGCCTTCGCCGCCACCGGCGTCCACCCCTTCGGCGAAGGGGTCAGCGCGGCCGTCCTGCTCTACCGGGTGCTGCACGAGGAACCGGACGTCACCGGACTGCCCGAACCGCTGCGGGTGATCGTCCTCCACTGCCTCGCCAAGGACCCCGCCGCCCGGCCCACCCCGCAGCAGCTGGCCGGCTGGCTGGACCCGGACGGTGCGGCCGCCGACTGGCTCGCCCGGGGCGACTGGCTGCCACCGGCGCTGGCGGCCGGGGTCGGGCGCAGTGCGGTGGAACTGCTGGACCTGGAGGGGGAGCTGCGGGAGGGGGAGATGCCGGGGGAGGTGCTGGGGGAGGCGCCGCGGAGTGCGACGGCGCGGGACCGGGCCGCGCGGGACCCGGCCGCTCTGGACCCGGCTGGGAGCGGGGAGGCGGTGCGGGAGGGAGAGGGCGACGGGGGCGGCCTGCCGCCGGTTCCGGCCTCGCCGCCGCTGTGCACCTACCCGCCGGGAACGGGGGAGTACTCGGAACTCGCCGGGCGGCGCCGACGGCGGCGGGCTCGGACGGCGGCGGCGGTGGTGCTGGGGGTCGCGGTGCTCGGGGGCGGCGGGTACGGGCTGTACGCGATGACCCACCGGCCGGATCCGGTGGTGTCGGCGCCCTCCACGGGGCCGGTGCCGCCCCGGTCCTCCTCGCCGTCCGCTTCGACGGTTTCGTCGACTGCTTCGGTCTCGCCGTCCGGGACGTCCGGCGCGTCCGCGGCGCCCGTCGCGGGCGGGCCGGACGCGGTGCCGGCGGCGTTCCTGGGCACCTGGACCGGCGACATGGTCACCGACAAGGGCCTGCCCGGCGGCACCACCACGCTCACCGTCCGGCAGGCGGCGGTCGGCCAGGAGACCACCAGCAGCCGGAACGCCGCCACCGGGCTGATCTCGATCAGCTGCGAGGGCGCCTGGACGCTCAAGTCGGTCTCCGACACCACGCTGGTGTTCCAGTCCCGGCTGGTGCACTCCTCGATCCCCGGTGCCTGCACCAGCGGCTCCAACGCGGAGACCCTCACCCTGCAGTCCGACGGGACGATCCGCTTCAGCTCCGCCGACCCGGCGGCCGGGAACCCGGTCGGCACGATGCGCAAGGCGGGCGCCACGCCCCGGTGAGGCGCGCGGACGAGACCGTCCGACCGGTCGGGGCGCAGTTCAGCGGGCTGACGCGGGCGCCCGAAAGGCCTGGCGTAGGCTGGTTCGGCCGTACCCGAGTAGCACTTGAGAGAGAGAAGGCCGCCAGGTGACCGAGCTCGCAGCGACCACCCTCGATGCGTCCAGCACCGACCTGCAGGCCGTGCTCGACCGGGCCGCCGCCGGCGGCCGGATCACCCCGGAGGAGGCGCTGGAGCTCTACCGCTCCGCGCCGCTGCACGCGCTCGGCTCCGCCGCCGACGCCGTGCGCCGCCGCCGCTACGCGGGTACCGAGCACATCGCGACGTACATCATCGAGCGCAACATCAACTACACCAACGTGTGCGTCACGGCGTGCAAGTTCTGCGCCTTCTACGTGCCGCCGAAGAGTGACAAGGGCTGGTCCCGCGAGCTCGACGAGATCCTGCGCCGCTGCGCCGAGACGGTCGAACTGGGCGGCACCCAGATCATGTTCCAGGGCGGCCACCACCCCGACTACGGCGTGGAGTACTACGAGCGCGCGTTCTCGGCCATCAAGGCCGACTTCCCGCAGCTGGTGATCCACTCGCTCGGCGCCTCCGAGGTCGAGCACATGTCCCGGATCTCGGGCGTCTCCATCGAGGAGGCCATCACCCGGATCCACAAGGCGGGCCTGGACTCCTTCGCCGGCGCCGGCGCCGAACTGCTCCCCGAGCGGCCGCGCAAGGCGATCGCCCCGCTCAAGGAGTCCGGCGAGCGCTGGCTGGAGATCATGGAGGCCGCGCACGGCCTCGGCGTGGAGTCCACCTCCACCATGCTGATGGGAACCGGCGAGACCAACGCCGAGCGGATCGAGCACCTGCGGATGATCCGCGACGTGCAGGACCGCACCGGCGGCTTCCGCGCCTTCATCCCGTACACCTACCAGCCGCAGAACAACCACCTCAAGGGCTCGACCCAGGCCACCGTCTTCGAGTACCTGCGGCTGATCGCGATCGCCCGGCTGTTCCTCGACAACGTCGCCCACATCCAGGGCTCCTGGCTCACCACCGGCAAGGAGGCGGGCCAGCTGTCGCTGCACTACGGTGCGGACGACCTCGGCTCCGTGATGCTGGAGGAGAACGTCGTCTCGGCGGCCGGTGCCAAGCACCGCTCCAACCTGACCGAGCTGATCCACCTCATCCGCGCCGCCGACCGCGTCCCGGCGCAGCGCTCGACCACGTACGAGCACCTGCGGGTGCTGGACGACCCGGCGAACGACCCGGTCGACTCGCGGGTCGCCTCGCACATCGCCTCCTCGGCGATCGAGGGTGGCACGGCGCACCCCGAACTGAAGATCCTGGACAACTGAGTTGTCCTCGCTGTTGTCGGTGTCCTCGGTGTTGTTGTTCCGGTGCTGACGCTGCACCGGGCGGCGTTGCTGCTGCCCGACCCGGCCGATCCCACCGCCCCGTCCCTGGTCGACGGGGCGGTGGTGGTGCGGGGCGAACTGGTCGAGGCCGTCGGTCCGTACGAGGAGCTGGCGGCGGCGCACCCCGCGGCGCGGGTGCGGGACTGGGGCCCGGCCGTGCTCACCCCCGGGCTGTGCAACCCCTGCGGGCAGCGGCTGTTGGAGCGGGACTACCACCCCGACCCGCGGGAGGAGATCGGCGTCGAGCCGGTCGCGGACGGGCTGGTGGGCTGCACCGACGAGACCCGGTACGGGGCGAGCGCGCGGCGGGGGCTGCAGCGGATGCTCGGGTTCGGGGTGACGGCGGTGGCCGGGCCGTTCGAACGGGCCTCGGTGCGGACGGCGGTGGGTCGGTCGGGGCTGGTGCCGCTGCCCGGGCCGACGGCGTCGGCGGGCTCTCCCGGGGAGCCCGTGGCCGGTGAGGGGGCGTTGGACCCGTTGACGGTGCTGCCGTTGGCGCGGGCCGTGCACGGGCGGGTGGCAGTCGGTGGGCGGGCGGACTTCGCGGTGTTCCCGGCGTCCCCGGCGTCCCCGGCGTCCCCGGTTTCTCCGGCGGCCGGTGGGTGCCTGGCGACCGTGCTGGGTGGGCGGTTGGTGTACCGGCGGCGCTGAGGGCCGCCAGGGGGCGCACGAACGGTCCGGTGTGACGTACTCGTCAGTAGTCGGATTGCCTTGTGGCGCACGGGACTTCCTTCGTGTGCACCCGAACTGCCGTGCCCGTTGCGGGGAGTGATTGCCGCTTCGCCGTGACCTGAGGGCCCGCCAGCGGATACGATCCCGGACAGCTCACTCCGTACCCTCACCACACCATCATCCGTGCCCACGGGTGGCGGGGCCGTGTCCCAGGCCCCGGAGGCAAGCCAGGACAGGAACCATGCGAACCGCGACCGTTCCCCCGCCGCGATCACCGCGGTTGGGCCGTGGTTGGTACCTCGCCGCCGTGCTCAGCGCCGTGCTGGCCGTCGGGATGTGCCTGCTGGGTTGGCGCCAGGCCGACCAGGCCGACCGGATCGAGGCCCACCCGGTGAGAGTCGAGGGCGTCGTCACCCAGCTGCCCACCGGCGGCGGCACGTACAGCGCCGTCAGCTACAAGGTCAGCGGCCAGCCGCACACCGCCGCCGCGCTGCCGCTCGCGGACGGCGCCAGGGTCGGCGACGCGGTCTGCCTGGAGCACGCGGCCGACGACGCCGGCGCGGTGCGGATCTGCGGCGACACCTACCCGCAGCCCGTCGGCGTGGGGCTGGCCCGGTTCAGCGTGCCGGTCGCCGTGGTGCTGTTCGTCATCTGCATGCTGCGGATCCTGCGCCACCGGCGGGCCGTCGCGGTCCGCAGCGGGAAGGGGCGGCTCGCCGCCAACCTCGCGCTGGCGACCGGGGCGCTGGCCGAGGGGATGCCCGCGATAACCCAGGGCAAGCGCTCGCGGCGCCGGCGGCGCGCAGGCGGGCGGCGGGGGGCGCACTAGCTGTACTGACCACAGAGGTTGGTGACGGGGTTCACGGTCGGGTGGTCTTGAAATGAGTAAGGGCCTTCTGGCTCGGTGTGGATTGCGACAT